>DATLDK010000090.1:0-12492 GCA_035525905.1 Gaiellaceae bacterium
GCGGTCGTGATGAGCGTCGAGGCGAGCGTCGGCTCGGAGCGCAACCTGCTCGACGAGACGCCGGAGCACGCACGCCAGCTCGTGATCGCAAATCCGATCCTGCGCGACGAGGAGCTGGAGCGGCTCCGCCAGATCGACTCCGAGATCTTCAGCGCCCACACGATCGACACGACCTGGCCGGTCGCAGGCGGGCCGTCGGGGCTCGAGCCGGCCCTGGAGCGAATCTGCGCCGAGGCTGACGAGGCGCTGGCCGGCGGAGCGAACATCCTTGTCCTCTCCGATCGCGCCGTCGGACCGGAGCGCGCGCCGGTCCCGCCCCTGCTCGCAGTCTCTGCGCTGCATCACCATCTCGTGCGCGAGGGAACGCGGCTGCAGGCGGGGCTGATCGTCGAGTCCGGCGAGCCGCGCAGCGTGCACAGCGTCGCCGCGCTCGTCGGCTACGGCGCGGCCGCAGTCAACCCGTACCTCATGCTCGAGACTCTGGCGGAGCTCGTCGACCTCGACCTCCTCCCGCCGGGGATGACGAAGGACGATGCCCAGCGCCGCGCCACCAAGGGGATCGCCAAGGGCCTGCTCAAGACGATCTCGAAGATGGGCATCTCCACGATCCCGTCGTACTGCGGCGCCCAGGTCTTCGAGGCGATCGGGCTCTCACGCGAGCTCGTCGACCGTCACTTCACGGGCACTGCCTCGCGGATCGGCGGCATCGGGATCGAGATGCTCGCCGGCGACACGCTCGGCCGGCACGCGCGCGCCTACCCAGGTACGCACGACCGGCTGCTGCCCGTCACGGGCCTGTACGCCTGGCGGCGCGACGGTGAGCACCACCAGTGGAATCCCGAGACGATCGCCCTGCTCCAGCACGCGGTCCGGCACGGCGGCTACGAGACCTACGAGGAATACGCGCAGCTCGTCAACGACGACTCTGCGCGCCGGTCCACGCTCCGCGGCCTGATGCGCTTCCGGGAGGCCCCGGACGGCGGCGTCCCGATCGAGGAGGTCGAAGCGGCGAAGGAGATCGTCAAGCGCTTCGCCACCGGTGCGATGTCGCTCGGGTCGATCTCACGGGAGGCGCACGAGACGCTGGCGGTGGCGATGAACAGGCTCGGCGGCCGCTCGAACACGGGCGAAGGAGGCGAGGACCCGCAGCGGTACATCGCCGATGCGAATGGGGACTCGAGGCGCTCCGCGATCAAGCAGGTCGCTTCCGGCCGGTTCGGCGTCAATGCCCACTACCTCGCGAACGCGGATGAGCTGCAGATCAAGATGGCCCAGGGGGCCAAGCCGGGCGAGGGCGGGCAGCTGCCCGGGCACAAGGTCGACCGCTACGTCGCGAGCGTGCGGCTGACGACTCCCGGGGTCGGTCTGATCTCGCCGCCGCCGCACCACGACATCTACTCGATCGAAGACCTCAAGCAGCTCATCTACGACCTGCGCTGCGCGAACCCGGACGCCCGCGTCTCGGTGAAGCTGGTCTCCGAGGTCGGCGTCGGAACGGTCGCCGCCGGAGTCGCGAAGGCCAACGCAGACCACGTGCTGATCTCCGGACACGACGGCGGCACGGGCGCCTCACCGCTGTCGTCGATTCTGTTCGCGGGCGCTCCCTGGGAGATCGGCCTCGCGGAGACGCAACAGACGCTGGTCCTGAACGACCTGCGCTCGCGCATCTGGGTGCAGACCGACGGACAGCTGAAGACGGGCCGGGACGTCGTCGTGGCGGCGCTTCTCGGCGCGGATCAGATGGGCTTCGCGACAGCGCCGCTGATCGCGACGGGGTGCGTGATGATGCGCGCCTGCCACCTGAACACCTGCCCCGTCGGGATCGCGACGCAGGATCCCGAGCTGCGCAAGCGGTTCGCGGGGCAACCGGAGCACGTTGTCAACTTCATGTTCTTCGTCGCCGAGGAAGCGCGCCGGATCATGGCGCGGCTCGGTGTCCGGAGGTTCGAAGACCTCGTCGGCCGCGTCGACCTGCTCGAGGCCGACGAGGCGATCGCGCGTTGGAAGGAGCGCGGGCTCGATCTCTCGGCTCTGCTGACGGCGCCTGACGTTCCCGCCGCGGTGGCGGTCCGGCGCGTGCGCGCACAGGCATCCCCGCTCGCCGACGCGCTCGACTGGCAGCTGATCGAGCTGGCGCGGCCGGCGCTCGAGACGGGATCGCCCGTCGCAGCCGAGCTCGACGTGCGAAACGTCAACCGCACCGTCGGCGGGCTTCTGTCTCACACCGTGACGAAGGCGCATGGAGCCGCTGGGCTCCTGGCCGGATCGATTCGCTTCGTCCTGCGCGGCTCCGCGGGGCAGTCCTTCGGGGCCTGGCTCGCACCTGGGATCGAGTTGACGCTGATCGGCGATGCCAACGACTACGTCGGCAAGGGTCTCTCGGGCGGCGTCCTCGCGGTGCGTCCGCCCGCCGGCTCGGCGTTCACCGCCGAAGAGAACGTGATCGTCGGCAACACGGTGCTGTACGGCGCCACCGCCGGCCGCGCGTACTTCCGCGGCCTGGCCGGCGAGCGGTTTGCCGTCCGCAACTCCGGCGCGTCTGCCGTCGTCGAGGGGGTCGGCGATCACGGCTGCGAGTACATGACCGGCGGCCGGGTCGTCGTCCTCGGGCCTACCGGCCGCAACTTCGCAGCCGGTATGAGCGGGGGCATTGCCTACGTCCTGTGCGAGGACGGCGGTTTCAAGGGGCGGTGCAACGCCGAGCTCGTCGGGTTCGAAGGCCTCAGCGAGGACGACGCCAACGAGGTGCGCGAGCTCGTCGAAGAGCACGCGGCGCGCACGGGGTCCGCCGTCGCCGCCCGACTGCTCGCGGACTGGGCGGCCGCGATCCCGAAGTTCATCAAGGTGATGCCGCACGACTACAAGAGGGCACTCGCCGACGACGTCGAGGCGCGTGGAGACCATCCGATGTCGACCGGCAGTGGCTTCGTCACGACCGAGTCGGAGGAGGCCGCGTAGCGTGGGCAAGCTGGGTGGCTTCCTCAAGTACACGCGGGCCGAGCAGCCGGAGCGCGATCCGCGCGAGCGTGTCGGGGACTTCCGCGAGTTCATGGGCACCGTCGAGCTGCCGGTACTGCAGGAGCAGGGCGCCCGGTGCATGGAGTGCGGGGTCCCGTTCTGCCACAGCGGCTGCCCGCTCGGAAACCTGATCCCTGAGTGGAACGACCTCGTCTACCGCGACCGCTGGAGCGAGGCAATCGAGCAGCTGCACCGGACGAACAACTTTCCGGAGTTCACGGGCCGCCTCTGCCCCGCACCGTGCGAAGCGGCCTGCGTGCTCGAGATCAACGAGGGCAACGCGGTCACGATCAAGCAGATCGAGGTCGCGATCGTGAACCGCGCCTGGGACGAGGGCTGGGTCGTCCCGCTGCCCGCTCGGTCGAGCACCGGCCGGAGCGTCGGGATCGTCGGAGCGGGCCCGGCCGGGCTCGCCTGCGCGCAGCAGCTCGCCCGCGTCGGCCACGCGGTCACCGTCTACGAGCGGGACGAGGCCGCCGGCGGGCTCGTGCGCTTCGGCGTACCGGACTTCAAAATCGAGAAGTGGCTCGTGGAACGTCGGGTGCAGCAGCTCGAGGCCGAGGGCGTCGGCTTCCGCTACGGCGTCGACGTGGGCATCGACGTCACCGCGGAAGACCTGCGCGACGAGCATGACGCCGTCGTACTCGCGGTGGGCTCGCGGTTGCCGCGCGACCTGCCCGTTCCGGGCCGCGAGCTCGACGGCGTGCATTTCGCGATGGAGTACCTGTACCAGCGCAATCGCTGGGTGGCCCGGGAGCTCGGGCCGCAGGTCGTCGGCGCGCCCCCCGCGCCCGTGAACGTCATCACAGCAGCCGGCAAGCACGTGGTCGTGATCGGCGGCGGCGACACCGGCGCCGACTGTGTGGGGAACGCGCACCGCGAGGGCGCCGCGTCCGTGACGCAGATCGAGCTCGTCGGGGAGCCCCCGCCGCGCCGGCCCGACGATCTGACGCCCTGGCCCACCTGGCCGATGAAGCTCCGCACCTCGTACGCGCTCAAGGAAGGCGGCGAGCGCGACTTCGCAATCTCGACGACGACACTCTCCGGGAGCAAGGGCCGTGTCGAGCGGATCCACTGGACCGAGAACAGCGGCGTGGCACCTTTCGACCTCGTCCCCGGCACCGAGGAGGAGCGTCCGGCCGACCTCGTCCTGCTCGCGATGGGGTTCGTCGGCCCGGAGCCCCGCGTGCTCGAGTCGTTCGAGGTCGAGGCGGATGCGCGCGGGAACGTGCGCGCGCCGGTCTACCAAACGAACGTCGCGGGTGTATTCGCCGCGGGAGACGCCCGCCGCGGGCAGTCCCTGATCGTGTGGGCGATCGCGGAGGGCCGCCGCTGCGCCACCGCGGTCGACCACTGGCTCGACACCAGCCGACCCGCTCTTCAGCAGCGCGAAGCGGCCGCCTAGACCGACGAGCCGACACTTCGGGAGAGCTCCGGCAGCGCCCGGCGAATCCCGCGCACGGCCTGGGCGATCCGCTGCTCGTTCTCGACGAGCGCGAAGCGGACGAACCCCTCCCCGCCGGGCCCGAACCCGACGCCGGGGCTGACCGAGACGTGGGCGTCGCGGGTCAGCTTGACCGCGAACTCGAGCGAGCCGAGCGCCCGGTAGGGCTCCGGGATAGGCGCCCACACGAACATCGTCCCGAGCGGGCGCTCGACGTGCCAGCCGATGCGCTCGAGCCCGTCGCAGAGGACGTCACGCCGGCCGCGGTAGATCTGGCACGCCTCGGCCGGATAGTCCCGCGCCTCGTTCAGCGCCACGATCGCTGCGATCTGAATCGGCTGGAAGGTCCCGTAGTCGAGGTAGGACTTGAGCCTGGCAAGGGCCGCGAGCGCTGGTGCGTTGCCGAGCGCGAAGCCCACTCGCCAGCCGGCCATCGAAAATGACTTCGTCAGCGAGTAGGTCTCGACGGCCACATCGGCGGCGCCGGGAACCTGGAGAATCGACGGCGGCTCGTAGCCGTCGAAGTAGACGTCGGCGTAGGCGAAGTCGTGTACGACCAGCGTCTCGTGCTCCCGGGCGAGGGCTACGAGCCGTTCCATGAACGCCAGGTCCGCGACACGTGTGGTCGGGTTGTGCGGGAACGAGACGATCAGCGCACGCGGCCGCGGCTGCGACCGCTCGAATGCGTCCGAGATGCGGTCGAAAAGCGCGTCGTTGTCGGCGCCGAGCTCGACCTGGATCACGCTCCCGCCGGCCAGGATGGGCGCGTAGATGTGGATCGGGTACGCCGGCGCCGGTACGACAGCCGTGTCGCCGGGCTCGACGAGCACCCACATCAGATGGGCGAGCCCCTCCTTGGCCCCGATCGTCGCGACGGCCTGCGTCTCCGGATCGAGGTCGACGCCGAACCGGTCCCGGTAGAGATCGCAGATCGCCTTGCGCAGCTTCGGGATCCCGCGGCTCGTCGAGTAGCGATGGTTGTGCGGCTTCGCCGCGGCCTCCGCGAGCTTCTCGACGGCCACGTCCGGCGAGGCCAGATCGGGGTTTCCGAAGCCGAGGTCGATCACGTCGCCTCCCGCCCGCCGCAGCTCCTGCTTCAACTGATCCGTCACCGCAAAGAGGTACGGCGGGAGCGACGGGACGCGGCGGAACTCCATCGGGCTCACTGTAATTCGTACACCGGCTTGGCTAGCATGATCGCCATGGCCAAGACCCTGTTCGAGCGGATCTGGGAGCGCCATGTCGTGGCTGAGCCGGAGGGCGAACCGGCAATCGTGTTCGTCGACCTGCACCTGATCCACGAGGTCACCTCGCCACAGGCCTTCGACGGGCTCAGGCTGGCCGGGAGGCGCGTGCGCCGGCCAGACCTCTCGCTCGCGACCATGGATCACAACGTCCCGACCGAAGAGGGGCCGATCACCGACCCGCTCGCCAAGGCGCAGCTCGACGCCCTCCGCCGCAACTGTGAGGAGTTCGGCGTCCCGCTCTTCGCGACCGGCAGCGGCCGCGAAGGAATCGTCCACGTGATCGGGCCGGAGCTCGGGCTGACCCAGCCGGGGATGACGATCGTCTGCGGAGACAGCCACACGGCCACCCACGGTGCGTTCGGCGCCCTCGCCTTCGGGGTCGGCACGTCGGAGGTAGAGCACGTGCTCGCGACGCAGTGCCTGCCGCAGAAGCGCCCGCAGACCATGCGCGTGCGCTTCGACGGCGCGCTGCCGCCGAGCGTGACGGCGAAGGACATGATCCTCGGCGCGATCGGCCGGCTGGGTGTGGCAGGTGGAATCGGCTACGTGCTCGAGTACACGGGCGCGGCGATTCGTGGCCTGTCGATGGAAAACCGGATGACGATCTGCAACATGTCGATCGAGGCCGGTGCGCGCGCAGGCATGATCGCGCCGGACGAGATCACGTTCTCTTACCTCGAAGGCCGCCCGGCGGCACCGACCGGCGCCGCCTGGGAGCAGGCGCTCCAGGAGTGGAGCACGCTCGTCTCGGATCCGGATGCCGTCTACGACAGCGAGTTCGCCATCGACGTGACCGAGCTCGCACCGCAGGTGACGTGGGGAACGAACCCGGAGATGGTCGTCTCGGTCACCGATCGCGTGCCGGATCCCGCCGCCTATGACGACCCGGACCGCCGGCTCGCGGCCGAGCGTGCGCTCACCTACATGGGCCTGCAGCCGGGCACCGCGATGCAGGACATCGCCGTCGACCGTGTCTTCATCGGCTCCTGCACGAATGCGCGGATCGAGGACCTGCGCGCGGCGGCGTCGGTGATTGCCGGCAAGCAGGTGCATCCGAGTGTCCGGGCCCTGGTGGTGCCGGGCTCCGCGACGATCAAGCGACAGGCCGAGGAGGAGGGTCTCGATCGCGTCTTCGTCGACGCCGGGTTCGAATGGCGCCGCGCGGGGTGCTCGATGTGCCTCGGCATGAACCCAGACGTTCTGGCGGAAGGCGAGCGCTGTGCCTCGACGTCCAACCGCAACTTCGAGGGCCGGCAGGGTCGCGGAGGCCGCACACACCTCGTCAGCCCCCAGCTCGCCGCAGCGACCGCGATCG
This sequence comes from Gaiellaceae bacterium, assembly GCA_035525905.1. Taxonomy (GTDB): domain Bacteria; phylum Actinomycetota; class Thermoleophilia; order Gaiellales; family Gaiellaceae; genus Gaiellasilicea. The sequence continues at coordinate 7,025 of DATLDK010000090.1, forward strand.
CCGGGCATTTCGTCGATCCGCGCGAGCTGGCCACGGCGTGAAGGCGTTTCGCCGCGTGAGCGGGCCCGTGGCCGTTCTCGACCGCCCGGACGTCGACACCGACCAGATCATCCCCAAGCAGTTCCTGAAGCGCATCGAGCGCACCGGCTTCGGCCAGTTCCTCTTCTTCGACTGGCGCTTCGACGCCGACGGGAACCCGCGGCCCGAGTTCGAGCTGAACGCGCCCGCCGCGGCCGGCGCGAAGATCCTGGTCGGCGGCGCCAACTTCGGCTGCGGCTCGTCGCGGGAGCACGCGCCCTGGGCGCTCCAGGACTACGGCTTCGAGGTCGTGATCGCCCCGTCCTTCGGAGATATCTTCGCGACCAACTGCGTCAAGGTCGGTCTCGTGCCGATCGTCCTCCCGCCGGACCGGCTTCGTCCCCTGATCGAGGCTGTGGGAGACGGCGCAACGGTCGAGGTCGACCTGGAGCGGCAGGCGATCATCGACCCGGCCGGGCGGGAGACCGCGTTCGACTTCGATCCCTTCCAACGCCACTGCCTGCTGAACGGGCTCGACGACATCGGTCGCTCCCTCACCCACGAGGATGAGATCACGGCGTACGAGTCGTCCCGCCCGGCACGAGTGAACACGACGGCGCTCAGCGCCGGCTAGCCGACACGGACTCCATCTCCTTCAGGACGGACTTCGCGAAGTCGGCGGTCGTGGCCGCTCCGCCGGCATCGGCGGTCGGCGTCCGGGCGAGCGCGCTGTCGACGGCACGCTCGAGTGCGGTAGCGAGCTCGGGCTCGTCGGCGGCGTGCCGCAGCAGGAGCGCCGCCGAGCGGAGCATTGCCGCCGGGTTGGCTATGCCGCGACCCGCGATGTCGGGCGCGGAGCCGTGCACCGGCTCGAAGATCCCGGGCCGGCGGTCACCGAGGCTCGCCGACGCGGCGAGGCCGAGGCCGCCGCACGTGCCCGCTGCGACGTCGGACAAGATGTCGCCGAACGTGTTCTCGGTCAGGATGACGTCGAACCGGCCGGGCTGCTGGACGAGGTGGAGCCCCGCCGTGTCGACGAGCATGTGCTCGAGCTCGACGTCCGGGTAGTCGTCCGCGACACTGATGACCGTCTCGCGCCAGAGGCGGGACGTCTCGAGCACGTTGACCTTGTCGACAGAGGTGACGTGCGCCCGCCGCCCGCGCGCGAGCTCGAATGCGCGCCGCGCGACCCGTTCGATCTCGTCCGGCGCGTACTCGAGCGTGTCGAAGGCCGAGCCGTCCGCGCGGCGACCGCTGGCCCCATAGTAGAGGCCGCCCACGAGCTCGCGCACGATCAGGAGGTCGATGCCCGCCCCCGTGGCAGGACGCAGATTCGCATAGACGTCCAGTGCGCGGCGAAGCGCGATCAGCCCCTGCTCGGGCCGTACCTGCGCCCCTTCGAGCTCGGGCAGACCCACGGCACCGAGGAGGACGGCGTCGGCGCCTCGACAGGCCTCGAGCGTCCGATCGGGAAGGGGCGTCCCTTGCTCGAGGATCGCGCCGCCGCCGAAGCTGTGCTCCTCCACCTCCAGCTCGATCGGGAGAGCCTCGAGAACGTCGATCGCGACTGCCGTCACCTCCGGCCCGATTCCGTCGCCGGGCAGCGAGACGACGCGCAGCATCAGGGGCGGAGCTCCTGCTTGGTCAGCGACAGGAGCGTCTCGTGGTACGCGACGAGGCCAGCTCTCGAGAGCGGCCCGTCATTCGCCTCCTCGAGCTGGCGCAGAAGGTCGCGCTCGCGCTCAGGATCGATCTGCGGCGCACCGATCGCCATCTTCTCGCGCCAGATCTCCTGGACGAGCTCGAGCCGGCGGTTGAGCAGCCGCACGAGGGCGCGGTCGTTCTCCGCGATCAGCTCCCGGAGGTCTTCCAGTCGATCAAGAGCGCCCGGGGCGACGGCAGCTCCGGCTGGTGATGCTGCCGCCGCCCCGAGCTGGGTGCTGCTCGGGGGAGAGGGGATACGCACCGTGCTTCGAGAGTAACGCTCGTAGTGTAGAAAGTAAAGTTAGGCTCGCGGCCTAAACCGCGACGCCCAGCTGCTCGAGGAAGGCGTCGGCGTCCGCCTCGATCTCCACGGCAGCGATCCGGTCCACGACCGGCCCCGGCGTCTTCAGGCCGTCCCCCGTGACGAGGAGCACGACGCGATCGTCGGCGCCGACGGTGCCCTGCGCGATCGCCTCCCGCAGTGCTCCGAGGCAGATCCCGGCCGCAGCCTCTCCGAAGACGCCCGAGCTCTCGGCCAGGAGAACCATGTTGGAGCCGATCTCGTCCTCGGGCACCGAGTGAATCGACCCACCGGAGGCACGTGCCGTCGCCACCGCGTGATCGCCGTCCGCCGGGTTGCCGATCGCGAGCGAGCTAGCAGCTGTCCGCGGACGGATCGGCGTCACAGCCCGCTCTCCGCGATAGGCGGCCGCCACGGGGTCGCACCCCTGCGCCTGGGCTCCGATCAGGCGGGGCGGCGCTCCCTCGACCAGGCCGAGCTCGAGAAACTCGCCGAAGCCCCGGCCCAGCTTCGAGAACAACGCTCCCGAGGCAACGGGGCACACCACCGCGTCGGGGAGCGTCCAGCCGAGCTGCTCGGCGACCTCGAAGGCGAGTGTCTTCGAACCCTCCGCGTAGTAGGCGCGCAGGCCTACATTCACGAACGCCCACGGCAGCTCGAAGGAGAGCTCCACGGTGAGGCGGCTGCAGTCGTCGTACGTGCCGAGGACCTCGTAGATCGTCGCCCCGTACGCCGCTGTCGCGAGCAGCTTCTCGCGCTCGAGCCCGCCCGGGCAGAACACGGCGGCCTCGAGTCCCTCGACGGCGGCGCGCGCGGCAACGGCCGCCGCGAGATTGCCCGTCGAGGAGCAGGCAAGCGTCTGGAGGCCGAGCTCCTGAGCCTTGGCGCACGCAACGGCGACCACCCGGTCTTTGAAGGAATGTGTGGGGTTGGCTGTGTCCAGCTTGAGATAGAGCTCGCGCACCCCTACCGCCTCGGCGAGGCGAGGCGCCTGGACGAGCGGGCTGAAACCCGGCGGCAGCCTCGGGTCGGGCGGCGTCTCCACCGGCAACAGAGCGCCGTAGCGCCAGAGTGACGGCGGTCCGGCGGCGATGCTCTCCCGGGTCAATCGAGAACGGATCTCGTCGAGGTCGTACACCGGCTCCAGTGGGCCCCAACACTTGTTGCAGGCACCGACTGCGTCCAGGCCGAGCTCGTGGCCGCAGTTGCGGCAGCGTAGGCTGGTGGCGGGCATTGGCTTTCTCCTTCGTCTCGTCGCTCTACATCGATCCGAGCGTGCTGCTCGGCCGGTTGGCACCTTGCGCTGAGGCAGGTTGCCGAGGCGTCGTCGGGCCGGTCCCTCGACCTCTCTTGATGCGGAGCGGGACACGTCCCGCCCTGTGTGCTCCTGGGAGTGTACAAAGTAAAGCATGATCGGCCAACTCGTCGAGCATGAGGCGGTTGCTGCCGCGGCGGCGCTTTCCTCCCTCAGCGATGCCACCGTCGGGCCGGCCCTTCGGCGAGCCGCACGGCTGCTGGAGGAGCGAAGTGAAGATGTGCTCGCCGCGAACCAGCGTGACATGGAGGCCGCCACGACCACGCTCGACGAGGGGGCGCTCGACAGGCTGCGGCTGGACGACTCGCGGCTCGGCACGCTCGCGCGCCAGCTCGACGCGACCGCAGAGCTCGAACCAATCGACCGGGAGATCGCCAGCCGCACGCTGTCGAACGGGCTGCAAGTCCGGGAGCTGCGGATTCCCGTCGGCACGATCGGCGCGAACTTCGAGGCCAGACCTGGAGTGGCGCTCGACATCGCCGCCCAGGTACTCAAGAGCCTGAACGCGATCGTCCTTCGCACGGGCGGCGCGGCGCTCGGGACGGTCGAGACGCTCGTGGACCACGTGCTACGTCCCGCGCTCGACGCCGAGGGGATCGACGGCCGCGCCGTCGGCCTCGTCCGCTCGGCCGATCGCTCGGGAGCCGAGGCGCTCGTCTCGCTGCCGAAGTGGATCCCCCTCGTGATCCTGCGCGGCAGCGGCGCGTCGACGGCGGCGCTCGCCCGGCACGCCGCCCACCACGGCGTTCGGACACTCGCCCACGCGGAAGGCGGCGGCGTGCTCTACGTCCACGGCTCTGCCCGCGTGGATCGTGTCACCGCGATCGTCGACGCCAGCCTCGACCGGCTGGGCGTCTGCAACAGGCTCAATCTGGCGCTCGTCGACCGCGCGGCGGCGGGCCTGGCGGCCGACCTCGTCGCAGCGTGCGAGCAGCGCGGCGTCAGCGTCGTCGGCACGCCCCGCGCGGCCGCCGTCGTTCGAGTCCCCGAGCTCGACGAGCCGATCGGCCACGAGTGGGCGAGCGACGCCGCGCGAGTGTCGACCGTGACCCTCGACGTCGTCGACGACCTGCACGAAGCGGTGCGGATCGCGAACACGGAGACGTCCGCGCTCGCGGCGGGGATCGTCGCCGAGGACGCCGACGCCGTCGAGCTGTTCTTCTCGCTCTATCGCGGCACCTCCGCCTTCTGGCACGCGACGACGCGTTTCACCGATGGCTTCGAGCTGAACGGCACGCCCGAAACGGGGATCAACGTCGAGTGGGCGCCCGGGCCGCGCGGGCCCGTCAGCTACCGCGATCTGTGGCTACGCCAGTACCGCGTCGTCGGCGACGGCACGCAGAAGCGATGACCGAGCACCCGTGAGGATCGTCGTCAAGCTCGGGTCGAGCCTGGTCGCCACGCCGAAGGGCGCAGTTCGGCGCGGGTTGCTCGGTGCGAGAGCGCGGGAAGTGGCGGAGCTGTTGGCGAGCGGCCACTCCGTCTGCATCGTTTCCTCCGGCGCGATCGCACTGGGCGGGCCGCGACTGGGGTTCGCCCGCAGACCCGTCGCCATGCGCCAGCTTCAGGCTGCCTCCGCCGTTGGCCAGGCGCAGCTGCAGCAGGCCTGGGAACGAGCTCTCGCCCGCGCCGGCCTGCAGGCGGCGCAAATCCTGCTCTCCCCCGCCGACGTCGGCGACCGGCAGACGTACGTCAACGTCTGCAACACCTTCGACGCGCTCTTCCGGCTCGGGACGGTGCCGGTCGTGAACGAAAACGACGCCACCGCCACGGACGAGATCACCTTCGGCGACAACGACTCGCTGGCGGCGCAGGTCGCCGTGCTCACGAACGCACGGCTGCTCGTCCTGCTGACCGAGGTCGACGGCGTCTACTCGCGTGCTCCCGGGACGCCGGGGGCCGAGCTGCTCGACGACGGGTCGCTCACGGCCGACGTGCGGCTCGGTCGCGGCACCGGTCTGGGCCGGGGCGGGATGGGCAGCAAGATCACCGCCGCGCGACTCGCTGCGGGCGCCGGCATACCGACCGTGATCGCATCGGGCCGCGCGGAGTCGGTTCTCGTCCCGATTGTCGCCGGCGAGCGTCGAGGAACCCGCTTCGACGGAGGCGCGTCGCCCGGCGAGTCGGCGT
>DATLDK010000111.1:0-17346 GCA_035525905.1 Gaiellaceae bacterium
CGGCACCTCGCCGAGATCCGCGGCCTGCTGAACCAGGCGATCCGCCGGCTCGAACGGCTCGAGGGCGACCTGCTCGCCGAGCGGCACGCACGCATCGACGATCTCGCGCTCCTCGTGGATCTCGTCTCGTCCGGCTGGAAGGGCGTCGACGCCCGGCTCGAGAAGCTCGAACGCGCCACGGTCGGCGCGACGGTGCATCCGCTCCGCGACGCCGGCTAGTTCTACAGCGGGAGCACGAGCCGGAAGCGGCTGCCCTTCCCGACCTGGGTCTGCAGCTCGATGCGGCCGCCAAGCGCGACCGCGAGCTCTCTCGCGATCGGAAGGCCCAGCCCGGTACCGCGGCCGTCGGTCGACCAGAACGGGCGAAAGATGCGCTCCCGCTCCTCCGGCCCGATCCCGGGGCCGCTGTCGGCGACGTCGACGGTGACGGTGCCGTTGTGGCTCGCCACCTCGAGCCCGATGCGGCCGCCGTCGGGCGTCCAGCGGAAGGCGTTCGAGAGCAGGTTCGAGATGATCTGCAGCACCCGGTCGCCGTCGGAGACGATGACGGGGGCGCCGGCCGAGTCTTGGGTGTACTCGATGTCGCGCTGACGGGCCTCCTCGGCGAAGGTCGAGTAGGCGCGATCGCACAGACGGCCCATGTCGACCTCCTCGGCGCGGACCGTGAACCGGTTCGCGTCCAGCTTCGCGAGATCGAGCACGTCGTTGACCAGGCGTCCGAGGCGGTCCGCGGCATCGGCGACGATCGCGAGCGACTCCTCCTCGGCCTCGGGATCGGTGACGACTCCCTCGCGGAGCGCGGCCACGTGACCTCGAATCGCGGTCAGCGGAGTGCGGAGCTCATGCGAGACGGACATGAGGAAGTTGCGCTCGAGCTCCTCCGATTCCGCCAGCCGCGCCGTCATCTCGTGGAACCGGTCGGCGAGATGGCCGATCTCGCCGCCGCCGCGGACCTCGGGCACCTGCACCTCATACCGGCCCTTGGCGACCTCGTCCATGGCTTTGGAGAGCGCCAGTACGGGCATCGTGATCCGCCGCGAGAGGTACAGCGCCAGGCCTCCGACGACGAACAATGCCGCCAGAAACGCTATGGCCAGTCGAGAGAGCAGGGTGAGCCAGGTCTGACGCAGCTCGGCTTTCGGCTTCGCGACGATCAAGTAGCCGAAGACGGCGCCGCCACCGGGCTGGATCGGATGGGCGGCCGCGAGAAACGGCCGATCCTCGCGCGGAGGCTCGAACTCGAAGGTGACGATGCGGTTGCCTGACAGGTCGACGCCCACGTCCGAGCGCGCGATCCTGGTCAGCCCGCTGTCTTCCCCCGGCGACAGGGACTGGCCGACGTAGAAGAGACGGTCGCCGGTCGCCGCCTCGAGCTTGGCGGCCGCGAAAGCGGGCGCCGCCTTCTCCTCGTCCACGGCACGGACGGCCGATTCGGCGTACAGCTGGGCAAGGCCTCGGGCGTTCCGGCGCAGCTCGTTCAGGCTCGCGTTCCGCGTGTAGTCCTGGAAGAGCCGCAGGGCAATCAGGCTGGTGACGAGCCCCGCCAGCGCGATCCCCGCCAGGAAGAGCGCCGGCAGGCGAAAGCGCAGTGACTTGAGCATGCTCCTACCTTAGGCGGCCGGCGCCGGAGCGCGGTCGGGGCCGACCTTGTAGCCGACGCCCCAGACGGTCACGATCGGCGAAGCCTCGCCCAGCTTCCGGCGCAGCTGCCGCACGTGCACGTCGACCGTGCGTGTGTCGCCGGCGAACGTGTAGCCCCAGACACGTTCGAGCAGCTGGTCGCGCGTGAGCACGAGACCCTTGTGGTCGAGCAGCTCCCAGAGGAGGTCGAACTCCTTCGGCGCAAGCTGGATCTCCTCCTCGCCGACCTTGACCTCACGCCGGCCGGCGTTGATCGAGAGCTCGCCGTGGTGAAGCTCCTCCTCCACATCGCGGCGCCGCTCCGGCGCGGCGCGGCGCAAGACGCTCTTGACGCGGGCAACCAACTCACGGGGGTTGAAGGGTTTGGTCAGGTAGTCGTCCGCCCCTACCTCGAGACCGATGATCTTGTCGACGTCCTCGTCCCGCGCGGTCAGCATCAGGATCGGCACGTCCGAGGTCTTGCGCACACGCCGGCAGATCTCGATGCCGTCGATGTCGGGGAGCATCAGGTCGAGGATGATCAGCGCGGGCGCCTCCGCAGCGACCTGGTTCAGCGCAGCGGTGCCCGTCGTGACCGCGCGCACGTCGTAGCCGGCGTTCTTGAGGTACAGCGAGACGAACGATGCGATCGATGCCTCGTCCTCGACGACAAGGATCGTTTGAGCTCCGGCGGTCATCAGTCGGATGCGGGGCCGACGAGGCTCTTCTTGCCCCGGTCATTGCCCAGCTGGAACCGCTTCGTGAGCTCAGGCAGCGGCGTGCAGCTCGCGCGGTCGCTCCGGCAGTCGTCCCCGTCCAGCGAATAGACACCGGGATCGATGGCCGACCCCGCGGTGATCGAGCCGGAGCCTTTGGCGACGACCGAGAGGTCGATGCCGCGTCCCTCGATGACGATCCGGTAGTTGCCTCCGATCAGGCGGAAGCGGAGACCGAGGCCGCCGTAGCGAATCCCGTTCTCGCCGACGAAGCGCACGGGCTGGTCGTCGCCCACGACGTAAGGCGCGTAGGCGTCGTCGGGGGAAAGGTCGTAGATCGTGACGAAGCCCCGATCGAGACGGCCGATCACGCCACCGCGCGCCTGGAGCGTCACCTTGCCGATGCCGTCCTCGACCGAGAGGGTGCCGTCGCCGCCGCGCACCGCCGCAATGCCCGCGACCGGCAGGGCGAGCACGAGCAGAGTCAGGAGGACAAAGGTCTTGCGCATCAGGCTTGCAGTATCGGCACGCGGCGTGTGCCGAGCGTCATGGTCATGTAAGGAAAGTGTAAGCGGGGGGCGGCGGGTCATTCCCTTGTCGTACCCGGTTCGAGGCGACGCTAATACTCGTAGAAGCCGCGGCCCGATTTGCGGCCGAGCAGGCCCGCGTTTCTCATTGCGACCAATCGCGGCGGCGGCGCCATGCGCTGCTCACGCGTCTTCTCGTACAACGCCTCGGAGGCGTGGACGTGCACGTCGATGCCGACGAGATCGACGAGCGCACACGGCCCCATCGGCCACCCCGCTCCGTTTTTCAGCCCGATGTCGAGATCCTCGGGAGTAACGCGCGACTCGTCGAGCACGCGGATGCAGTCGTTCAGGAGCGGAATCAGGACACGGTTGACGACGAAACCGGGCGTGTCGTGACAGCGGATCGGCGTCTTGCCGATCCGCTCGCCGAAGGCGAACGCCAGCTCGAACGGCGCGTCGCCGCTGAGCTCGGCCCGCACGATCTCCACGAGTGGCATCAGCGGGGCCGGGTTGAAGAAATGCATCCCCACGACGCGTTCGGGCCTGGTGGTCGCGGCTGCGATCTCGGTGACCGACAGCGCGGAGGTGTTCGTCGCCAGCACGGCGTCGCGCCGGCAGACCTGGTCGAGCCGCGCGAAGAGCTCCTGCTTCGGCTCGAGCTCTTCCACGATCGCCTCGATCACGAGATCGCACTCGGCCAGGTCGTCGAGCTCGGTCGTCAGCATGAGCCGGCCGATCGCCTCGTCGCGAGCGTCCTGCTCGAGCCGCCCCTTCTCGACCTTGCGCGAGAGGAAGTGAGCGATCCCGTCACGACCCTTCTCGGCGAGCTCCATGCTGATCTCGCGTCCGACCGTGTCGACGCCCGCCTCGACGCAGAGCTGGGCAATGCCGGCGCCCATGGCACCCAGCCCGACCACTCCTACTTTGCCGATCGCCTCCATCGGCGGCCGATCCTACAGCCGCAACGCAAAGACACGGATAGGCTGGCGCGATGATCGACGAGCGCCTTCCCTTCGTCCTCGAAGCGGATGTCCGACTCCAGCCCGGGACGGACCCGGCCGCGCTCGGCGCCGCAGTGACCACTGCGCTCTGCGGTCACTGGGAGCACGAGGGGCCGTGCCGGTGGCCGCACAACAACGAGGCCGACGCCGCCGTCTCGGTTGCGAGTTTCCGGACGATCTTCGTCTCCCCCGCCGAGGAGGAGCCCGACGTTCGCACGCGCATCGAGGGCGCTCTGCGCGGGGGATCCGGTTGGGAGCTGCTCAACGTTCGCGCCCGGCCCCTGCGGGTGGACGAAGAGCCCCTCGCCGGGCGGCTGGCGTCCAGCGCGCGCTAGACGCGCTCGATCACGGCTGCAATGGCTTGGCCGAAGCCGATGCACATGCAGGCGATTCCGTAGCGCGCGTCACGGCGCTCGAGCTCGTTCAGAAGAGTCGCCGTGACGCGCGCTCCGGTCGCCCCGAGCGGATGGCCGAGCGAGATGCCGCCGCCGTTCGGGTTGATGTCGTCGAAACGCTCCTCCAGGCCGGCGTCCCGCGCGAACTGGAGCACGACCGAGGCGAAGGCCTCGTTGACCTCGATCACCGAGATGTCGTCCCAGCCGAGGCCCGCCTTCTCGAGCGCCTTGCGGCACGCCTCGGGATTGCCGTGCAGCATGCGATACGGGTCGACGCCCGCAAGCCCGAACGAGACGAAGCGGGCGCGCGGCTCTAGTCCCAGCCGCGCAGCGGCCGATTCGCTCGTGACGAGCACCGCCGCGGCGCCGTCGACGATCTGGCTCGAGTTGCCGGCGGTGACGACGCCGTCCGGAAGAAACGCAGGCGGCAGCGAGGCGAGCTTCTCGGCGGACGTATCCGCACGCGGAGCTTCGTCGACGGCGAACAGCACCGCGGCTCCGGTGGCCGAGACCTCCACCGGTACGACCTCGTTGTCGAAGTTTCCCGCGGCGATCGCCGCGAGCGCCCGCCGATGTGACTCGAGCGAATAGGCGTCGAGCGACTCCCGCGGGAGCCCCCACTCGGAAGCAAGCGCCTCGGCGGAAATCCCCTGCGGGACGATCTGCCAGCGCTCGTGCAGCTTGTCGGAGAGATCGCCGCCGTTCGAGCCCATCGGGACGCGCGACATCATCTCGACGCCCGCCGAGACGACGACGTCGAGCTGTCCCGCCCGGATCGCAGCAGCCGCGTTGAAGTTCGTCTGCATCGAGGAGCCGCATTGACGGTCGACGGTCGTGCCGCACACGGTCTCGGGCCAGCCCGCGACCATGGGCGCCATGCGGCCGATGTTCCAGCCCTGCTCGCCGATCTGCGTCACGCAGCCCATCTGGACGTCCTCGACCTCCACCGGATCGAGGTCGTGCCGGGTCACGAGCCCATTCAGGACCTGAGCGGCCAACTCGTCCCCGCGCGTCCCCGAGAGGGAGCCGTTTCGCCGGCCGATCGGACTGCGAACCGCGTCGACGATCAGCGCATCCGAGGCCACGGGCGGAGCATAGACTCAGAGCGTGGCCGCGACCGCCTCCGAGCAGAAACTTCTCATCGGCGGGGAGTGGGTGGAGACCGGTGAGTGGGTCGAGGTCCGCTCTCCATACTCGGGCGAGCTGATCGGCCGGGTCGCGAAAGCCGGCGCTGCGGAGGCCCGGAAGGCAGTCGAGGCGGCTGAAGCGGCGATGCGGGAACCGCTTCCCGCCCACAAGCGAGCCGAGATCCTGGTCAAGGTCGCCGGCTACCTCGGCCGCCGCCACGAGGACGCTGCGCAGACGATCTCTGCCGAGGCTGGAAAGCCGCTCAAGGCAGCGCGCGTCGAGGTCTCGCGCGCGATGTCCACATTCACCATGGCGGCCGTCGAGGCGCGCAAGCTGACCGGCGAGATGGTGCCGATGGACGCCTCGCAGGCAGGGGCGGGAAAGCTCGCGTTCACGCTGCGTCAGCCGATCGGGATCGTCGGCGCGATCTCGCCCTTTAACTTCCCACTCAACCTCGTCGCGCACAAGCTCGCCCCCGCCCTCGCCGCCGGGTGCGCGGTGGTGCTCAAGCCCGCGTCGCAGACGCCTTTCTCGGCACTGTTGCTCGCCGAGCTCGAGCAGGAGGCCGGCCTGCCCGCAGGGTGGCTGAACGTACTCGTCGGGCCTGCGTCGGCGATCGCGGACGTGCTGATCGAGGACGAGCGCGTACGTGCGATCACCTTCACCGGCTCGGGTGAGGTGGGCTGGAAGATTGCCGAGCGCGCGCCGAGGAAGCGCGTCAACCTCGAGCTCGGCAACGCGACGCCAGTGATCGTGGACGCGGACGCCGACCTCGAAGACGCCTCGGCGCGAGTGGCCGCCAACGCCTTCTCGTTCGCCGGACAGAGCTGCATCTCGATTCAGCGCATTTATGTCCAGCGCGATGCCTACGACGCGTTCCTCTCCCGTTTCCTGCCCAAGGTCGAGGACCTCGTGGTCGGCGACCCTGCGGACGAGTCAACCGATGTCGGGCCGCTGATCGACAGCGACGCCCGGGCCCGCGTTCTGGCGTGGGTCGACGAGGCACGCGGCGCTGGCGCGACGATCCTGACCGGCGGTGAGCTCCAGGGAGAGTTGATCCCCCCGACCGTGATCGCGAACGCGGATGCCCGGCTCAAGGTCTCGTGCGAGGAGGTCTTCGGTCCGGTCTGCACCGTCACGGCGTACGACACACTCGACGATGCGATCGCCCTTGCGAACGAAACGCGCTACGGCCTGCAGGCGGGCATCTTCACCGGGTCGATCAAGGCCGCGCTGGCCGCAGCACAGCGCCTCGACTTCGGCGGCGTGACCGTCAACGAAGCCCCGACCTTCCGCGCCGACCAGATGCCGTACGGCGGCGTCAAGGACTCGGGCAACACGCGCGAGGGCCCCGCGTACGCCGTACGCGAGCTCACCGAGGATCGCCTCGTGGTCATCGAGCTGTAAAGGTTTCGCAGCTGCCACGGCCCGGCGGGCGACGTGCCATCCGACCGCGTGGAATAGCGCTCCGAAGCGGTTAGTAGACTCGGCGCGTGGTGCGCCTCCCCGTCCTGCGACGACTGCTACGGCAAGCTCCGACGGTCGACGGCGTCCCGGCGGCTCTCCCTCCGCCCCGGCCGCGCCGGCGTCCCGCTCCACCGGCGACTGAGCTCCGGCGCGAGCGGCGGGCGCTCCTGCGCCTGCGTGAGCAGAAGCTTCGCGACCTGGGCGGCCTCTCGTTGGAGATGTACCGGCGCGACCGCTTTCGAGAGGATCTCTTGCTGGAGCGCTGCGCCGACCTGATTGGCCTGGAGGCGCGCATCCACGAGCTCGACGTCCTGTTAGGTGCCGTACGGGCATCGCCCGGGGCGTCCCGCACCGCTCGGTGCGAGTGCGGCGCGCCCCTGCTCTGGGGATCGCGCTTCTGCGCCTCGTGCGGCCGTCCTGTCGCCGGCGCGACCGCAGGGCCAGCCGGAGCAGGGCGGTGACGGACCCGACCGAGCTCCACTGCCCGCGTTGCCACGCGGTCGTCCAGGCAGACCAGGAGTATTGCCTGGAGTGTGGTGGCCGACTGGGGCAGCCCCGGCGGGGGGCCGTGCGACGGGCATCGGAGGGCGTGGCGGAGCGGCACTCGTGGGCGGGCGCGTGGCTCCTTCCAGCACTGCTCGGGCTCGTCATCGCGGTACTCGGCACGGGCGCCGCCATCGCGATCTCCGACAACGGCCAGGAGACGAATGCCGTCTCGACTGCGACCGGCGGCAGCCTCACCGTGACCGAGTCCGGATCGACCCTGACGGCGCCGGAGCCCACGACCGCCGCAACGACGGCCCCGGCCGCAACGACGGCTCCGCCCGCGACGACGTCGCCCCCGAAGCCGCCGAAGGTCCCGTCCGCCGTCACGTGGCCGCGCAGGCAGCGCGGCTGGACGATCGTCCTTCTCTCACTCCCGCAGGCCAACGGCCGCAAGGCCGCGGCCGCCAAGGCGACGGAAGCGCGGAAGGGCGGGCTGCGAAGAGTGGGCGTGCTCGATTCCTCGCGGTACGCAAGCCTGCATCCCGGCTACTACGTCGTCTTCACGGGGATCTTCGACACGGAAGCGGAGGCCTCGAGCGCCCTGCAGCGGGCCAAGGCCGTCTTTCCCGCCGCCTACCAGCGTGAGATCGTGCCCTAGCGGCCAGGTGTAACGATGTCGGGAAACGGGGACGTGCGTGCGAACGGCTGCGCTGCGGGAGTCGGCCGTTTGCACACTTGATACAAAAGTAATCGACTTTGTAACAGCCCGGGTTGTCCGTATACTCGGTTTCGACAATTCCGCCGAATGCCAACTTTCGGCCTGCTTACGGGACAGAACAGGGAGCGATGACCCCTCAGATGGAAGCCCAGCTCATGCAACTTCAAACCTGTATGTATCAGTATTCGCGGGCGATTTACCGCTCGATCAAGGACCTGATCGACCCCTATGCGGAGCCGGCCGAACAGCTCGAATCGCGTCGGGCCGTGCTCGATCAATGTCAGCAGACGATGGAGCGGCTCGCCGCCGATCCGCACTACTTCGCGAAGCCGGACCGCGCCCTTTTCCAGGATATTCGTCGCTTTTTCCCGATCACTGCACAGGCGCAGGTGGCCTGGGCGGTCAAGGAAGGCGTCGGCGCGGCGGTCGGGTTCATCGAGGAGCAGCTCGAGGCCGGTGCGCTCGACGGAGGCGTGGCCCGGTGCCGTGCGACGACGCGCAAAGGCAAACCCTGCCAGCGCACGCCGCTGCCGGAGCGCGACTACTGCCCGTCGCATCAGCACCTCGAGCGATCCCTGGCAGCGGCCTAGGGTTTCGGGCGAGCGGATAAGCTCGCCTCTGTGTCACACGACACCGACAAGCTGATCCGCCAGCTCTCGCTCGTCGCGTTCCTGATGGCGGAACGCCGACCGCTGACCGCGCGCGACGTGAAGGGGAATGTCGAGGGCTACTCCGAGATGTCCGACGAGGCGTTCGCCCGGCGGTTCTATTCCGACCGCGCCGAGCTGCTCGGCCTGGGCGTCCCCCTCCATTCCCAGCGAGACGAGTTCACCGGCGAAGAGCTGTACACGCTTCGCTCCGAGAACTACTTCCTGGACAAGCTCGAGCTGGACGACGACGAGCTCGCCGCCCTGCAGACCGCGCTCTACATGCTCGAAGGGACGTTCGCGTACGCAGAGCCGCTTCGGCTCGCGCTCCAGAACCTGGCCCTCGGCCGGCCGGGGTTCGACGACGCCCCGACCGACACCGCCTCCCGCGTCCAGGTGCGAGACGCGGATTACTCCCCCGAGATGGCGGGCCGGCTGTCCAAGCTCGAGTCTGCGATCTCGAAACAACGGACGATCAAGTTCAGCTACTGGTCGCCGCGCCGTGACGCCGTCCGCGAACGCTCCCTGAACCCGTACGCGCTCCGCCGCGACCGCGGCACGTGGTACGTCGTCGGCGAGGATCTGGACTCGAGCGACGTCCGCACTTTCCGGGTCTCGCGGATCCGCAGCGACATCCGCTTCGCGACGAGGCGCGAGCGGGACTTTCGCTTGCCGTCGGAATTCGACGTGGACGCTTACCGCGTCGGCGAGGACTGGCAGCACGGCCCCGTGGCGGGCACTGCGCGCATCGAGGTGAACGGCGATACCGCATGGTGGGTACACCGGACGCTGCGCGAGGCGGGCACGCTGACCGAGGGAGTCTTCGAGACCGACTACGCGGCGATCGAGCCCCTGGCAGGCTGGGTGCTACGGCAGAACGGCCGTGCGGTCCCGCTCGACCCCGAGGAGCTTCGGATTGCCTGCGCCGACGGGCTGAGGAGGGTCCGCGACGCGCATGAGGCCGAACCCCCGAAGCTCGCTCGCGTGAAGGCGATGCCCGCACCGGCGGACGCGGTTGAGCGCCCAGCGCCGCCCGTAGCGCCAGAGCGGTTCGCCGTGCTGCAGGCGCTCCTCGCCCACCTCCTCGCCGCCTGCGGCGACGGCCGCGACGCGACGCTCGACGCGGACGAGCTGGCGGAGCGCTTCAGCATCCCGCGCGAGGAGCTCCAGGAGCACCTGTCGCTGCTGAATCTCGTCAACTTCGGCGGTGGCTGCTACACGGTCTACGCGGAGCTCGAGGGCGACTCGGTGCGGGTCGACAAGGAGCTCTACGGCGACGTGTTCCGGCTCGCGCCGCGCCTGACACCGCTCGAGGCGCGGGCGATCCACCTGGCGCTCGACATCGTCGGGCCCTCGATCGCGGCGCAGGTACACACGCCACTCGACCGGGTCCGCAAGAAGCTCGAGGAGACCTTCGGTCAGTTCGAGGATCACCAGACACCGCAGTCCGGGACGGAGAGCGACGAAGAGGAGCTCGTCGCCACCTTCTCGGACGCGATCGAGGAGCGACGCGTCGTTGCGATCGAGTACCTGAAGGACAACGACGAAGCTCCGTCGGAGCGCTTCGTCGAGCCCTACACGCTCGAGCGTGCGCTGCCCAACTGGCTCATCCACACCTGGGACCGCTCGGCCGACGCAGGGCGCTCGTTCCGACTCGACCGGATGCGCTCCGCACGCCTGACCGAGGACACCTTCGAGCCGCGTGAGGGCTTCGACCCGCACTTCCTGGAGGACACCCGGCAGGTTCGAGTCCGCTACGGGAAGCCCGTGGCGCGCTACCGCGTCGAGCGCGGCGCGGTGCGACTCACGGACGGATCGGCACTCGCCACTCTGCGCGTCGGCACGAGCGACTGGCTGATCGGCGAGATCCTCTCGGACTGCGGCGAGGCCGTCGTGCTCGAGCCCGCCGAAATCCGGCCGACGATCGCGAAGCGCGCCGGGCAGCTGCTCCGGGAGCTGCGGCTGACCCGGGTGAAGCTTCCGGGCTAGCCGGTTCCTAGGTACCGATCGGCAGTGTCAGCGTGAAGGTGGCGCCCTCCCCCTGCCGCGACTGGACACTGACCTTGCCACCGTGCGCCTCCGCAAACGAGCGCGCGAGGAAGAGCCCGAGACCCGAGCCGGGCTTCGCGCTGCCGGTGGCCCGCCCGAACTTCTCGAAGATCTGCCGCTGTTCGTCGAGCGGGATCCCCGGACCCGAATCCCGGACCCGAACGAGCACCTGGCCGTCGACTGCCTCCGCCTGAACCCTGACCTCGCTGCCCGACTCCGAGTACTTGACGGCGTTCGAGACGAGATTGTCGATCAGCTGACGCAGCCGCTCGGAGTCGCCGCGGACCCTCGGCAGGGTGGTTGGCAGCTCGGAGGCGAGCCGCACCTCGTCCTGGCCCAGCTCGGCGGCGGCAACCGAGTCGCGCACGATCTCCGCGAGATCGACGTCGGAGAAGACGTAGCCGAAGGTGCCGGCTTCGATCCGAGACGTGTCGAGTACGTCGCCGATGAGCGTCGAGAGCCGGGCCGTCTCGTCCCCGATCACTGCGAGGAACGCCTCCCTCTGCTCGGGCCGCAGCTCGCGCCAGCGCTGCTGCAACGTTCGAGCGGACCCGATCACGGCCGCCATGGGGCTGCGCAGCTCGTGCGAGACGAGAGAAACGAAGTCGGCGCGAAGCGAAGATAGGCGCCGCAGTTCCTCAACGGTCGCACGCTCTGCCTCGTGGGCTCGCAGGTTCTGGACTGCCGTCGCAACGAGCCGGCCCAGCAGCGTCACGAGCTCGACCTCCTCTGCGCGGAAGGCGGCGGGCTCCGTCCGCGAGATCGCGAGGGCCCCGATCACCCGCGAGCCCAGGTGGAGCGGTGCCAGCACGCGAGATCGGACGCCGAGCTCGAGCAGGCCTTTTTCCTCGGGATAGAGCTGTTCTGAGATGTCCTCGCGATAGATGGTGCGGTCGCGGTTTATGACCGGCTCGAGAATCGAGCCGGCGACGGGGACCGAGCTGCCCTGGCCGAGGAACTCGTGGTCGGCGATCCCGGCCGTCGCCATGACGACGGCGTTGCTGCCTTCGACGAGAAGGATGGCGGCTCGATCGAAGGGCAGCAGGCCGCGCAACTCCTGGACGAAGGCCGCGAACGCGACGTCGAGGTCGAGGGACGAGCCGAGCGCCCGAGCCGCGCGGCTCGTGGCCTCGCGTAGGTCGATCCGCCGTCCGAGCTCGTCCCGCAACCGTTCAGCTTCCGCAGCGCGCTCGACTGCGGCCCTGGCCTGCTCCCGTTCCATGTCGACGAGCCGTCCGACGATGCCGCCGAGCGCCAGCGCCACCAGCCCTCTCAGCACCACGGAGTCGATCTCCGCCGGATCGCCGAACTCGAACTGGCGCCACGCTTCGACCGCGGCGAAAACCGGTATCGCGAACGCCGCTGCGAGCGAGCCGCCGCGGAGCCCGAAGAACAGCGCAGCTTCGACGACGACCAAGAAGAGGACGGTGCGGAACGGCTGCCCGGGCTCCCAGGTGTCGATGATGAGCCACGCGGTGATGAGCGCGAAGTCTGCGGCGACGTTCAAGATTGCGAGCCACCGCAGGCGTGCGCGCCAGCGCACGGCCAGTGCCAGCAGGCCGAGGGCCATGAGGGCCTCGACGCCGACCAGCCACCATGCGGCAGCCTCGTAACCCGGCGGGAAGTCGGAGCGGTCGAGCAGCAGCTTCGCCAGTGAGACCCCCACGACTCCGAGCCGGACCAGGGACAGGATCCGAATCACCTTCACGCGGCACCTCGCTCGTCGATCCGCGCGAGCGCCCACTCCGCGTGCTCACGAAGGATCGGATCGTCGTCGGCCGTGTACGGCTCCACGGCGGCACGTTCCCCCGCCCCGCCGACGTTGCCAGCGGCGACGAGCGCGTTCCGACGGAGCCAGCGAGGGTCGTTGCGCGGAACGTAGAGACGTTCGTACCGTTCGATCAGCCGGTCGCCGTCCGCCTGCAGCCAGTCGACGAGAGAGACCGTCGGCTCCGAGGCCAGGTCGGGCAGCTTCCCGGCCCGCCGCTTCTCCACGCCGCGATTCCACGGGCAGACTTCCTGGCAGATATCGCAGCCGTAGACGAGCGGGCCCAGGGCCGTTCTGTACCGCTCCGGGATCGGTGCAGGCGCCTGAGTCCAGTAGGAGAGGCAGCGTGTCGAGTCCAGCGTTCCGGGGTCGTTCAGGGCGCCGGTGGGACAGGCGTCGACGCAGAGCGTGCACGAGCCGCAACCGGAGTCGAGCGGACGCGAATGCTCGATCTCCTGGTCGCTGACGAGCGTTCCGAGCACCACCCAGGAGCCGTGGCGCCGGGTGATCAGGAGCGTGTTCTTGCCGTAAAAGCCGACGCCGGCGCGCGCGGCTCCCTCGCGATCGACGTGCTGGTTGGCATCGACGAGCACGCGATAGCTCCCTCCGAGACGGCGCCCGAGCTCGTCGAGCTTGTCGCGCAGCTCGGCGTAGCGGTCCGCCCACGTGTACCGCGCGAGCCGGCCCTCCCCGGGCGTCGGCTCGCCCGCCGGCTGGTAATAGCAGAGCGCCGCGGAGACGACCGTCCGGGCCCCGGGGAGGAGCGACTCGGGATGGCACGAGATCTCGGGCCGGCGCATCGTGAAGCCCATCCCGGCGAAAAGCCCGCGGTTGCGCCGGTCGCGAATGTGCCGCTCGGTCTCCTCGTACGGCGCTGCCGGCGCAGCCCCGACCGCATCGAGGCCGAGCTCCGCGGCAACACCGGCCAGCTCGGCGGCGGTCATGACAGGATTGTGCCCGTGAAAGCGATCCGTATCCACGCCGATGGTGGGCCCGAGGTGCTGCAGTACGAAGACGTTCCCGACCCCGTCGCCGGGCCCGGCGAGGTTCTCATTTCCCTTCGAGCCGCTTCCCTCAATCATCTCGATTTGTGGGTCCGGAAGGGGCTCCCGTCGGTGCCGAAGCCGCGGATTCTCGGGGCGGACGGCGCCGGGGTCAGGGTCGACAACGGCGAACGGGTCGTGATCAATCCCGGGCTGGAGCACGGCGCGGTCATCAGCGTGATCGGAGAGCACACAGACGGAACGCACTGCGAGCTGATCGCGGTTCCTGAGACCAACGTGTTCCCGCTCGACGATGCGATCGACTTCGAGACGGCGGCCGCCTTTCCGCTCGTGTACGAGACGGCCTATCGCATGCTCGTCACGAAGGCGCAACTCCGGAAGGACGAGTGGGTGTTGATCTGGGGGATCGGCGGCGGCGTCGGCACCGCTGCGTTCGAGATCGCCCGCGCGATCGGAGCGAAGACCCTCGTCACCTCGTCGTCGGAGGAGAAGCTTGCGCGAGCGCGTGAATGGGGAGCCGATGCGGCGGTAGCCCATGGTGAAGCGGCAAACGCCGCGAAGGAGCTGGGCGGCGTCGACGTGGTCGTCGAGACGGTTGGCGAGGCGACGTGGAAGGACTCCCTCGGAGCGGTCAAGCCCGGCGGCAGGGTGACGGTGTGCGGCGCGACGAGCGGCCCCAACCCACCCGCTCAGCTCCATCGCTTCTGGTGGAAGCAGCTGACGATCTACGGCTCCACGATGGGAACACGGGAAGATTTTCTCGGCGCCTACGAGCTGGTTCGCAGCGGCCGGGCGCGCGTGCACGTTGACTCAGTCTTCCGGCTCGCCGACGCCCGAAGAGCGCACGAGCGGATGGAGCTCGGGGAGCAGCTCGGCAAGATCGTGCTCTCGATCCCGGGCTGAGCCGGCTTACGGATTCCAGCTGCCGCGCAGGAAGCGGACGACGAGCACCGACATCAGCAGCAGCGGGAGCCCGACCAGCAGCACGACAGCCGCAAACGCCCACGGCGGTGCGTCGTCCGGGCTCGGGAGCGCGGGAAGGTCGACATGAGTCCCGAGCACGCCGCCACCGCCGCCGCCTGACCGCGACGGAGGGGCGCTCCGCTTGTGCGGCCTGGTCGCGGGCGCAACGGTCGGCGCCGCCGGTGCGGACGCCGTGCCTCCCTCCGGACTACCGGCGGGAATGCTCGCAGGAAGGTCGGCAACGAAAGCCTCGATTCGACTGCGGGAGACCAGCCCCGCCGAGCCATCGCACGCGGCGCGACGCGCGCGCCCGTCTCCGAGGAGGATCGTGCGCCGCGGTGAGACGACCTTCACGAGCAGCGGCTGCGCGACGGGTAGGCGCGAGGAGGAACGGAGGAGCGACAGGATGTAGATGCCCGGCCCGATCGACTTCCGCCCCACACGTCCTCCGAAGTCCAGGCGGTTGACGCCGCGAAGGCCGCGAACAGTCGCTGTTCCTGCAGCCCGGCACGAGGGCGCGGGGCCGCGCAAGGTGAGCAGGATCCACTGCTGCCGCGGCAGGCTGAACCGGATCCTCACCCGAACTCGGCCGTTGGCGCGCGTCGTACGTGCACGGGCGGTGCTGGACCCGGCGTGCGTACGGTCGGCGGAGCCGGCCTTCGTCGCGCGAGGGGACCTAGGCGCCGTCGAGCTGGAGCCGGCGAGCCCCGGTGACGTGCGTGCGCTGCCGACCACAGGGACCGAGGCAGCCGTGGGGGCCGTCGGGGCGTTCGGCAGCGAGACCGGCCCGGGCGGCCGGGAGGGCGCGGCGGGTGTCGGGACGCGAACTGTGGGTGTGGTGGGCGCGGGCGCCTTCGGTGCGGGAGGCACGCTCGGTGCGGGAGGCACGCTCGGCGCAGGAGGAAGGCTGGGCGCGGGAGGAAGGCTGGGCGTCGTCACCGCCGCCGTCGTGACCGGTGTCGAGACCGTGGTTGTGACGGTCGGGACCGGCACGGGGCCGGCCGGGGGATCCAGGGTCGGCGTGGTCGCCCCCAGAGCCTGCGCGGCGACCACCCCGACGGCAAGCAGCGCCATCGCGGCCAGGGCCGTCAGGGCCCGCAGAAGTCTGGACATCGCACTCACCCCCAATGAAACGTTCCCGATGGCAGGCGGGATACGTCGCCGAAGGGGATTTGCGCGCCCAGCGCGAATACGATTCACGGAGATGACCAAGGTAAGACCGTCCGACGTGCTCTTCTGGATGCTGGCGATGCTGGCGCTGGCGTCCGTGATCCTCTTCCTGCTCGTCCTCTCCGGCGCCGTCGCGATCGACTCCGCTGCCACGGCGACCCAAACGACGACCACGACCAAGACGGCGACGGAGGCCGCACGCCCGAAAACCAGGACGACGAGCAAGCCCGCGGCCAAGCCGACCACGCCGACGACGAAGGCGAGCGCGAAGCCGAAGCCCGTAGCGCCGCCGCCTCCGAAACCTGCTCAGACGACGGTCGTCCTGACGGCTGCGCGCGGCGACTGCTGGTTTCAGGCGCGGGTGGGCTCAGCCGACGGCCAGGTGCTCGACGAACGCGTCCTGACGCAGGGCGAGTCGATCAGCGTCAAGGGAAAGACCGTCTGGCTCACCGTCGGCGCCGCCGGCAACCTGGACGTCACGGTCAACGGCAAGCCGCAGGCGCTGTCGGCGGGGACGATCTCGGTGGTGCTGGGCGCGAAAGGCGCGGCGGACTAGCCGAAGCCGAGGATGAACTTGGCGTCGTCGGACATCTTGTCCGGCGTCCACGGCGGATCGAAGGTCAGCTCGACCTCGACCTCCTCCACGCCCTCGACGCCCGAGGCCGCCTCGTGGATGTTCTCCTGGATCATCTGCCCGGCGGGACAGCCCATCGAGGTCAGCGTGTGGATCACCTTCACCTTGGGCCCCTCGATCTCGACGTCGTAGAAGAGCCCGAGCTCGACGATGTCCATCCCGAGCTCCGGGTCCTCGACGGTGTGGAGCGCGTCGACGATCTGCTCGCGGGTGGCCATGCCGCAAGGCTACCCGAGCAGGCGCACTTCCTCCCGGCGCTCGCGTGCGAAGAAATGGATGCTTTCCGAGAATCGCACCCAGTTGCATCGCATGCACATGACGAGCGAATGGGTGCGAGCGCTGTCCGCCAGGAAGCGAACTCCGCGGAGCAGGTCCCCGTTCGACACTCCTGTGGCGACGACGATCACCTCCCCCGGCGCGAGGTCGTCCGCTGAGAAGACGCGGTTGATGTCGTCGATCCCGTGTGCCGCGGCCTCCTCGATCTCGCCGCGGGTCGTCGGCCAGAGCTGCGCCTGGAGATCTCCGCCGAGGCAGCGGAGCGCCGCAGCGGAGAGAACCGCCTGGCGGGTGCCGCCGATACCCACTGCCAGATGGTCGTTGGTGCCACGAATGGCAGCGGAGATCGAAGCGGTCACGTCGCCGTCCTGGATCAGCTTGATCCGCGCGCCTGCGGCGCGAATCTCCTCGATCAGGTCGTGATGCCGCGGCCGGTCGAGCACGAGCGTCGTGATGTCGTTCGCGTTCCGGCCGAACGTCTCCGCGACGGCGGCGATGTTGTCGGCCATCGGGCGCATCAGGTCGATCCGCCCTTTCGCGCGCGGGCCGACGGCCATCCGCCGCATGTACATGTCCGGCAGCCGGAGCAGTGATCCGGTCGGGCCGACCGCGAGCATGGACATCGCGCCTGTACCGCCGCGCGCGACGACGCCGCTGCCTTCAAGCGGGTCGACGGCGAGGTCGAACGCCTCGCCGCCGGCGCCGATGTCGGTGCCCGTCGGAAGCGTGACACCACCGTAGGGCCCGATCACGACGGTCCCCGAGATGGGGAGC
>DATLDK010000118.1:0-8194 GCA_035525905.1 Gaiellaceae bacterium
GGCGGCCGGGTTCCAGAGGACGACGCGTCCCTCTCGGTCGACCGCCACGATCCCGTCTGCCACGTTGGCGAGGATTGCCTCACTGCGCTGCTGCTCGTGGCTGACGCCCTGGTAGAGCTCGGCGTTGCTCCGGGCGGCGGCAGCGCTGGCGCCGAGAGCATGCAACGCCTCGCTCTCCTCCTCGACCCATTCGCGCGGCCTCGCGTCGTAGACGGCGAGGATGCCCTGGACCGACTCCTCCGGCCCGATCATGGGCACGCCGAGGTAAGCGACGTGGTCGGTAGTCAGCATCGGGTCTGCCTCACCGAGCCGCCGGTCGGTCCGGACGTCCGCCAGTGCGTGCGTCGCCCGCGTCTGAACGATGTCGCCGACGAGGAAGCCCGTCGAGGGAGTCCGCATTCCGATCGCGTCTTCCCCACCCACTCCGATCGCAGCGCGAACGACGACCTCGTCGTCCTCGAGCATGCGGATAGAGGCGGCGTCCGCCCCGAGCAGCTCGACCGCATGACGGACCGCCTGGTCGAGCACGTTCTCCGGATCGAGCTCCCCGGCCAGCTCCCTTCCGGCCCGGGCGAGCCGTTGCGCAAGTGCCCGCGAGCGGCGCTCGCGCTCGTAGAGCTCGCTGCGCTCGAGGGCGCCGCGCGCGGCCCCGGCGACTTGCGCGGCGAGGGCGAGTTGCTCGTCGTCGAACATCTGCTCCCCGGCGAAGA
Organism: Gaiellaceae bacterium; assembly: GCA_035525905.1. GTDB lineage: Bacteria > Actinomycetota > Thermoleophilia > Gaiellales > Gaiellaceae > Gaiellasilicea. The sequence goes on from DATLDK010000118.1 coordinate 711, forward strand.
ACACGAGCACGAGCCCGCCGCGCTGGCCCGAGGGCTCCGGCAGAGGCACGGCGAGCAACGAGTGCCGTCCCGCCTGGTCGGCTGCGTGCGCGAGCCCTTCGCCGAAGCGGGTGTCCCCGGCCAACCGGCGGGATGCCAGGACCTTGCCGCCCCGTGCGCAAGCGGTGAGAGCAGCCGACGCCCCGCGGAGATGGGCGGCGAGGCCCTCGGCGAGCTCGTGCGAGCCGGCCAGTTCGAGCTCGTCGCCGACCGCGCGGAGCAGCGCCGCCGAGTCCCCTCCGAGCGCCTCCGCCGCAGCCTGGGCGACCGCGTCATGCGTCGCCTCTGCCGACAGCGGCTCGCTCAGCACCGCCGCGATGCGATAGAAGCCGCGCTCGACCTGCGCCTGCCGCGTGCTCTCGCGTAGCAGCCGGCTCGTGTCGATTGCGATGGCGGTCTCGTGCGCCACTGCCTCGGCGAGCGCGATCTCCGCCGGCGTCCAGGCAGTGGGGGCCGAGCGATGTAGTGCCAGCACGCCGATGACGCCGCCGAAGGACACGATCGGCGTCGCGAGCACGGCCCTCACGCCCCGATCGACCAGCTCGCGCACGTGCCCCAGAGTGCTGTCGCTCACCTCCGGCGCGTCGAGGAGGTCCGTGACCGCCACGGTCCGCTGCTCCCGCACAGCGAGGTTCAGGACTGGCAATTGCGTGACGTCTCCGATCGGCGCCACCCCGGCGGCGAGCCATTCCGCAACGACGGGCTTCTGCTCTCCGGGCTCCCCGAGGCGGATGAGGCAGCGATCGCCGCGGATCGCCCTTGCCGTCTCGTCGACGGCGACCCGGAGGAGCTCGTCGAGGTCGCGCAGCGAGCGCACCTCGCGCGAGATGTGAGCAATCAGTCGCTCGCGCGCCAGTGCTTCCTCGAGGGCAGCGGATGCCCGTGTCCGGGCGAGCGCCAGACCGGCCTCCGCTGCGAGCGCTTGCATCTCCGCCAGCTCCGCGTCGCCGAAAAGGCGCGACGCACGAACCGCGGCGAAAACGACGCCGACGACCTCGCCACCGGCGAGCATCGGGACGAACGCACAGCTCTTGACGCGGGCGATCCGGTTCAACCGCTCGTTGACGATGGGGGAGCTCTCCGCATCGAACACGGCGAAGGCCGCCCCTTCACGGGTCACGGTGCTGATCCCCGAGGCTTCCGTCACCAGGTCCAGCTCCTGGCCAACGAGGGCCTCGTTGTCCTTGCCGCCGTCACGCGCCGCCACGAGCCGCGCGCGACGACCCCCGTCGTCGATGAGGGCCAGGTTCACGAGGTCGAGCCCGAATACATCGGCCAGCTCGTCGAGGAGTACTCCCGCAACCCTTTCCTCCGAATGCACATCGAGGAGCCTGTGCGCTAGAGGTCCGGAAGCAGCTCGCGCTCTCCCGGGCTCGGCAGCCGCGCGGCCGCGAACGCCGACGAGAGCCGGCACCGCCGCGAGCAGGATCGCCGGCAGCGAGACGAGCGCCTGGCCGCCAAGCGGCTCCCGGGTGGCGAAAGTGGCCGCTCCGAGGATCGCAGCGGCGAGGCCGGCCGCGGCAAATCCGGCGGCCCGCTCCGGGCCCAGCTCGTGACGGCGAAACGCGCCCACGGCGAAGTAGAGCGCCGCCACGAGCAACAACGGCACCGCGTTGAACAGCACCGCCTGGGCTTCCGTGTCCACGGGGAGACAGATGATAGAGATCCCGGCTTGCAAAGATGGGCCGTCCGGCCTATTGGCACCCACCAGACGTGCGTACTAGCGTGGCTCGACACTGGGCGATGCGCACCGCTGCTGCGGTGAGCATTCGGAAGAGCCCTGTCGCGACGACCCCCCGACGCGGCAGGGCCTTTTCCGTTCCGGAGCGGTGCCGAGGCTACGATCAGGACGATGGTCGAGCGCGTCCTCCTCGCGTCACCCCGCGGTTACTGCGCCGGCGTCGAACGTGCGGTCGAGACCGTGGAGCTCGCGCTCGCGCATTACGGACCGCCGGTGTATGTGCGCAAGCAGATCGTGCACAACATCCACGTGGTTCGCGATCTCGAGGCGCGCGGCGCCATCTTCGTCGATACCGAGGCAGAGGCGCCGGTCGGCTCGACGATCGTGTTCTCTGCGCACGGTGTCGCCCCGGCCGTGAACGCAGCCTCGGAGGCACTCGGCCACAACGTGATCGACGCGACCTGCCCGCTCGTGACCAAGGTCCATGTTCAGGCACGGCGCTACGCCGCCGCTGGCTACACGGTCGTGTTGATCGGTCATGCCGGCCACGAGGAGGTCGTCGGCACGATGGGCGAGGCACCGGAGGCGACGGTGCTCGTGCAGGACGTCGCGGAAGCGGAAGCGCTCGACCTTCCGGCCGACACGCGGCTCGCCTACATCACCCAAACGACCCTGTCCGTAGACGAGACCGCGGAGATCATCGGCGTGCTCCGCCGGCGGTTCCCTGCGATCCACGCCCCGAAGAAAGAAGACATTTGCTACGCGACCTCCAACCGGCAGTGGGCAGTCAAGGAGATGCTCGAGGAGGTCCACCTACTACTCGTGATCGGCTCTCGCAACTCGTCGAACTCGAATAGGCTCGTCGACGTCGCGCGAGCCGCGGGGGTGGCCTCGCATTTGATCGACGACGAGACGGAGATCGACCCGGCCTGGCTCGACGGCGTCTCCACCGTCGGCGTTACGTCGGGCGCGTCGGCTCCCGAGAAGCTCGTCCACCGGGTGTGCGATTGGTTCCGCGCGCGCGGCGTGGAGCGAATCGAGCCGTTTCGCATGGTCAACGAGGACGTCACCTTCCGCCTCCCGGTGGAGCTGCGCCGCGAGCTGGCGCTCGCGGAGTCGCAGCGCTAGGCGCGCAGTCGGTCGAGGAGGGAGCCCGCGCGCTCGCGCAGGCCGAGAAACGCAGCGAGGCGCGCTGCTTCCCGTTCGTCGATCGAGACCGCGGCCTGGGCGATCCCGCTCTCGTCCCAAACGCTGAAGCGAACATGGCGCTCGTCCGTGTAGCGCGAGACGCGCAGAGCCTTGCCCCTCTCGGCCATCGTGCCGCTGAAGAACTCGACGAGCTTCGCCCGTTGGGGCCTGGCGCACCAGGGGCAGTACCGGTACGCATCGCCGATCGACCCGCCGCACTGACTGCACGCGTGCATCGCGCCTCCTCGTCGGGAGCCTAATACCCGGCGACGGCGATGCCAATCCCGGCGCTGTCAGGCTTTTGCGATCTGCGGCGCGGGGACCCCGTCGGTCCCGAGCGTGACTGCCAGCACCTCGGCCTTGATCCAATCGGCGTGCTCGGCGACGAGATCCGCATCGGCGGCCGGCAGCGTCACCGTGATGCGATCGGTGAGCGCGAAACCCTGCTCCTTGCGCATCGAGTTGAGCGTGTGGATCAGGTCGTAGACGCGGCCCTCGAGCTCGAGTTCCGGGTCGAGGGTCGTGTCGAGGGCGACGGTGACTCCTTCGTCCGAGGCGACGGCCCAACCCGCCTTGCCCGAGCGCTCGACGAGCACCTCGTCGGCGGCGAGTTGGTGACCGAGAACGCTGAAGCCTCCACCCTCGAGCTGCTCGAACTCGCCAGCCATGAGAGCGGCGCGTACGGCGCCGAGCTCCTTCCCGAGCTTCGGACCGAGGACGGGGAGGTGCGGCTTCACGTGCAGCTCGGTCGCCTCGACGTGACCGAACTCGACCTCCTTGACGCGCAGCTCCTCGCGCAGCTCGTCGGCGTGCGACGCGGCGAGAGGAGCGCCTTCGACAACCAGTCGTCGCAGCGGCTGGCGGAGCTTGAGCTGCGAGGCAGCACGGGCCTGATGGCCGAGGCCGACGACGCGGCGTACATCGGCCACCTCACGGAGCAGGGCCTCGTCCGGGTCGGGCGCGTCGGGCCAGCCGGCGAGGTGCACGGAGCTCGGCGCGTCACCGTCCGCGCCCCGCACGAGGACCTGCCACAGGTGCTCGGTCAGGAAGGGCATCACGGGCGCAACGACGCGGAGGGACTGCACGAGCGCGACCCAGAGCACGTGCAGCGCGACGTGATCCCCATCCCAGAAGCGACGCCGGGAACGGCGGATGTACCAGTTCGAGAGATCGTCGACGAAGTCCTCGAAGGCGCGGATCACGTCCACGGTCAGATACGCCTCGTAGCCGGCGCCTGCCTCGCGCACGAAGGCATGTGTCCGGTCGATCAACCAACGATCCAGCGGCCGCAGCTCACTCGCGTCCGTGAGGTCTCCCCACGCCGGGCGGAAGCTCACGGTATTGGCATAGTCGACGAAGAACCGGACCGAATTCCAGAGCGTCAGCAGCCTCCGCTTGATCTCATGGCCAGGACCGAAGCCGAAGAGGAGGTTTCGGTCGGGTGGCTGCGCGCAGAATTGCCAGCGCATCACGTCGGCGCCCATGCGCTCGAACGCGTCGGGGGCGTCGATCGTGTTCCCCCAGGAACTGTGCATCTCGCGGCCGGTCTCGTCGAGCATCTTCTCGTAGCCGAGCACCCTGCGAAACGGCGCCGTGCCCGTCAGCACGACCGACATGAAGAGCTGGGAGTAGAACCAAAGCCGGATCTGCTCGCGCATCTCCGAGACCCAGTCGGCCGGAAACCACTCCTCCCAGTAGGCGTGGTCGGGAAGATCGGCCGCCGTGAGGCCTTTCGCCGCTCCCGTCGCATAGCCTTCGGGGAGGTACTCGGGGCTCTGCCAGCCGAGGGTCGAGAACGGCACGATCCCCGCGTCGAGCCAGACATCGCCGACCTCCGGGATCCGCCGGACCTCCTCCCCGCAGCTCTCGCAAGTGATCGGCACGTCGTCGATCCAGGGCCGGCGCAACTCCTCGAGCTGGTCGAGGCCCGCGGTGGCCCGCGCCTCGAGCTCGGCCTTCGAACCGATCACGTTCAGGTGACCGCACGAGCAGGGGTAGAACGGCAGCGGCAGGCCGTAGTAGCGCCGGCGCGAGATGTTCCAGTCGCCCATGTTCACGAGCCAGTCGTCCATGCGCTTGCCCATGTACTCCGGCACCCACTCGACCTCGGCGTTCGCGTCGCGGAGCGGCTGCCGCAACTGGTCGACTCCGATGAACCAGTCGTCGGAGATACGAAAGATCAGGGGCGTGTGGCAGCGCCAGCACTCGGGGTAGCGGTGCTCGTGCAGGCCCGTCTCCACGAGCCGGCCCTGCTCCTCGAGGTAGCCGATGATCTGCTCCGCCGCCTCGACGGTGGACAGGCCGTGGAGCCAGCCGTACTCGTCGTAGAACCGGCCGGACTCGTCGACCGGCGTCAGAACGGGGAGGTCGTGGACCTGTGAGAGCTCGAAGTCCTCGGAGCCGCAACCCGGAGCGATGTGGACGATGCCGGTGCCGTCGTCGAGGGTGACCTCGTCCCACGGGATCACGCGGTGCTGGACGCCGGATCCGGGCTGCAACTCGTCGAAGGGGCCCGCGTAGGGCCAGCCCACCAGCTCCTCACCTGGCTTGCGCTCTAGAAACGTCTCTTCTGGATAGCGCGCGGCCGCGACCCATTCCCCGTTCTCGCGCCTGCCGTACTCGGCATCAGGCTTGACCGCAGCAGCGACGTTCGCGGGCAGCGTCCACGGCGTCGTCGTCCAGATCACGAGTGCTTCACCCGGCCGCTCGAGCAAGGGAAAGCGCACGTAGAGGGAAGGGTCGGCGCGGTCGACGTACGAGCCGACGAGCTCGTGCGCGGAGATCGACGTGCCGCAGCGGGGGCACCACTCGGTCGAGCGGTGGCCGAGGTAGAGCCACCCCCGCTCGTTGACGAGGTGCAGGAAGCGCCAGATGTACTCGATGTTCGTGTCGCTGAAGGTGAAGTAGTCCTTGCCCCAATCCATCCACTGCCCGAGCCGGATCGACCCCTCCGTCAGGGCGCGCGAGGACTGGACGACGACCTCCCGGCACCGGCGTGCGAACTCGGCGAGCCCGAACTCCTCGATCTCACGCTTCGAGTTGAGGCCGAGCTGACGCTCGACGCCGACCTCGATCCAGAGCCCCTGGCAGTCGAACCCGTTCTGGTAGCGCAGCTCGTGTCCCTGCAGGGCTTTGTACCGCTGGAAGACGTCTTTCAGCGTTCGCCCCCACGCCGTGTGGACGCCCAGCACCATCCTGTTGGCCGTGACCGGGCCGTCGACGAAGCTGTACTTGGGACCCCCGCGATTCAGCGCCCGCAGGCGCTCGAAGGTGCCCTCCCGATCCCACAGCTCCAGGACCTCGAGCTCGAGCGCAGGATGATCGGGCTTGTCCGGCAGGGGTGTGAACATGCGTCGATTCTAGGGAACAGTCCGTCCGCCCTTATCGTTTTCAATACACGAGCGCGGGTAACCGCCTCCCAACCACCGAAAGGACGCAAACCCAGATGGCGACAGCAGTGAAAGAAGACACGTTCGCCCAGGAAGTGCTCCAGAGCGAGACGCCGGTGATCGTGGACTTCTGGGCCGAGTGGTGTGGCCCGTGCCATGCCGTTGCGCCGGTGCTCGACAGGATCGTCGAGGAGCGCGCGGGCGAGGTGAAGCTCGTAAAGGTGAACATCGACGAGGAGCGTGAGCTCGCCGAGCGCTACGGGATCGTCTCGATCCCGACGATGGTGCTGTTCCGGGATGGCGAGCAGGCCGCAGTCGCGGTCGGCGCGCAGCCGAAGGGCGCGCTCGAGCGCAGCCTCGGGCTCACCACCGAGTAGCTACTTCTCGGCCGCTTCTTCTTCCGGATGCGGGACCGGCGACGCCGCACGGCTCGCCGGTTCCTCGACCAAGTTGAGCACGCGCATGCCGTAGTTGTAGACGACCGAGCCGCCGAGCCAGCCGCCGGTCGTCAGCACGAAGAACCCGACGAGGGTGAGGATGAAGGCGCCGTCGGGCAGCATGCCGTCGCTGCCGTCGCTGTAGCCCGCCCCGATGGAGATCAGGAAGAAGGCCGTGGCGAGCAGCATCGCGATCATGTGCGCGGTCGCGGTCCGGAAGACCGGGGTGCCGCGGCGAATGCGGACCCAGTCGGCGAAACCCGTGAGGGCTGTCGGAATCGTGATGATCAGCCCGACGATCAGGGCGAGCGCCCACGCCTGCGCAGCTTCTTGCTCCGCGATCCCGACCTTGCTCAGGACGGCCGCGACAGTTGCGAACGTGTAGGTGCCGATGGTTGCGTCGGTCAGCGGCGGATGGAGCGGATGCCCGGGGGTGCCACGGTAGAGCCACTCGAAGTTCACGGGCCGAGCGTTTCCGCGCGACCGGGACGGCAAACGCCGGTCTAGTCTTCGGCGGTCTCGAGGAAGCCGAGGAAGGCTGCGTGCTTGGCGAGGAGCGCCTCGAGCTCGGCCAGCCCGACGGCCGCCCAGTCCTCGATCCAGGTGTCGGAGAGGTCGTCCTCGATCGTGTGCAGGCCGCGTTCGCTCATCTGGCCAAGATGATCGACTTTCGGCCCTGCGGGTACATGGGCCGAACGGCCTATCTTTGGGGCCGACCGGGCCTCACCCAATGCAGGCATTCCTCATCGT
>DATLDK010000119.1:0-14129 GCA_035525905.1 Gaiellaceae bacterium
TGTGGCGCGGCACGATCGGGACGAGCCTCGTCAACCCGCTGCTGTATCTCGCCTCGCTCGGCGTCGGGCTCGGCACGATCGTCGACCGCTCGCAAAACGCTCCGGCGGGCGTTCCGTACCTCGACTTCATCGCGCCCGGGCTGCTCGCTGCGGCAGCGATGCAGACCGCGGCGACGGAATCGAGCTGGCCGGTGATGGGGGCGATCAAGTGGACGCGGACGTACTACGCGATGACCGCCACGCCGCTGACGGAGCGGGACGTGCTGATCGGGCACCAGCTCTTCGTGATCACGCGCGTCCTGACCGCGAGCGCCGCCTATCTCGTCGTCGTCGCGGCCTTCGGGGCGGTGCACTCCTGGCTCGGGCTGCTCGCCGTACCGGCTGCGGTGGTGGTCGGAACAGCCTTTTCGATGCCGATGGCGGCGTACGCGGCGACCACGGAGTCGGACTCCAGCCTCCCGCCGATCTTCCGCTTCGTGATCGTCCCGATGTTCCTCTTCTCGGGGACCTTCTTCCCGGTGTCGCAGATGCCACTCGTCCTCGAGCTGCTCGCCTACGCGACGCCGATCTGGCACGGAGTCGAGCTCTGCCGTGGGCTCATGCTCGGCACCGTCGAGCTCCTTCCCGCCCTGGGGCATCTCGCGTACCTGCTCGCGTGGACGGTCGGTGGTCTCGCGCTCGCCCAGCGCGCATACCGGCGGCGGTTGTTCAAGTGAGCACGCTCGCCACGCGCGTGCTGAGCCGTCCGGGGGGCCGCGGTGCGCTCCTGTTCGAGCGCAACCTGATGAGCTACCGGCGGCTGTGGCCGATCATCGTGTCGGGCTTCTTCGAGCCGCTCTTCTACCTCCTGTCGCTCGGATTCGGCCTTGGCAGCTACGTCGGGAAGGTGGTCATCGACGGCACCCCGATCGACTACGCCACGTTCGTCGCGCCGGGCCTCCTGGCCGCGTCGGCTATGAACGGCGCCTTCTACGACGCGACCAATGTGTTCTGGAAGCTCCGCTATCAGAAGCTGTACGACGCGATCCTGTCGACGCCGCTCGGGCCGAAGGACGTTGCCGCAGGCGAGGCGGTCTGGGCGCTCTTCCGCGGTCTTCTCTACGCGATCGGGTTCTTCGCCGTGATCGCCTCCCTCGGCCTCGTCCAGTCCTGGTGGGCGCTGCTCGCGCTCCCGGCCACGGTGTTCGTCGGCTTCGCCTTCGCCGGCGCGGGAGTTGCCGCAGTGACCTACATGCGCAGCTGGCAGGACTTCGACATCCTCAACCTCGCGATCCTGCCGATGTTCCTCTTCTCCGCCACGTTCTTTCCCCTGTCCACGTATCCGGACTGGCTCGAGACCGTGGTCCAGGCGACCCCCCTGTACCACGGCGTGGATCTGCTCCGCGCGCTCACGACCGGGACGGTCGGCCCGGGGCAGCTCGTCAACGTCGCGTACCTGACGGTGCTCGGCCTCGTGGGCACGTGGATTGCGAGCAGACGGGTCGAGAAGCTGCTCCTGACCTAGCAAGCGGCGCAAGATTCCCGCACTTTGCGGATCTCTAGGGATGTGCGGGCCTCTCCTCCCAGCCTCACGCTCCTCGAGCCGGTGCGCTGTCTGGCCTGCAGCGCCGAGTACGCCAAGCCGAGTGCGGGCGGCACGCTCTCGACCAACCCAGGGTGTCCCCGGTGCGGCTACCTCGGCTGGCTGGCGAGCACGGTCGCAGTCACGACGCCGGCGCCGCGTGACCGCTTCGCCGCGGATCGCCTGCAGCGCCTGCTGGCGCGATCAAGCTGACGCCGCCGAAGTAGTGGTGCTGGGCGCCCCAGCGCCGGACGTGCAAGCCGGAGGCCTCGAGCTCTGCAAGCGCTCGCTCGTCCACACCGGGCTCGGCGTTGAGGACGTCCCCCGCGCGGTGGAAGCGCGGCCGCGCGACCGCCTCCCTCGGCTCGAGGCCCTCGTCGAGGATGCCCGCGGCGACCCCGACGAGCGCCGTGCGCAGGCGAGTGCCTCCGGCCGAGCCGATCGCGAGGGCGAGGCCACGGGATCCGACCGCGACGCTCGGCGCCATCATGCTCTGCATCCGCTCGCCCGACTGCAGCGGCGCGAGGACGAGGTCGACCTCGCCGAGCATGCTGTTCAGCTGCAGGTCGAGCCCAGGCAGGAAGTCGCCCGTGCCGAGTCCGAGGCTCGAGGTCAAGACGCAGGCATTGCCCTCGGCGTCGGCGGTGACGAGGTTCGTCGTGTGACCCTCGGCCCCGGGGCCTTGGAGCGCGTCCAAGAGCGCATGCACCCGAGCGGTGGCGTCGAGGTCCCGGAGGGGGGGCAGGCGCGCGAGCGTCTCCGGCACTCCTGAGAGACCGGCGCGCGTGAGAAACCGGCGCCCGGCCCAGTCGAGAGCGGCCGGCGGCGCCCAGCGCGCCTCGTAGCGCTCCAGGTCGTCGCGCGAGACGGCGATCCCGTCGATGCCGCGCAGCGCCTCGGCGATCGAGCCCGTGTAGGCGCTCTCCAGGCCCTCGGCGGCCAGGATGCCGAGCGCTTCGACGATCCCCGGCTGCTGAAGCAGCTCTCCCGCCTGCAGCGGCCGGCCGGCGGGGGCATAGATGCGCGCGCCGTCCGCTCCCATCGTGAACACGGGCGCGAGCATGTCGAGGCACGCGGCGTGGGCAGGAGGCATCACGACGCCGGTGCGTGCGAGAGCCAGCGCAGGCTCTACGAGCCGCATCCACGGCAGCCGGCCGAAACGTGCATGCAGCGCCTCCAGCCCGCGGGGGAGCCCTGGCACCGCGCAGGTGCCGGCCCCGACCGCGTAATGGACGAGCTCCTCGCCGAACGGAACCTGCAACGCGACCGGCGGCGCGCCCGATCCCGACGGGACGTCGACGAAGCAGTCGAGGCTCCAGGCATCGTGCCCGTCCCAGTGGATCGCGTGCCCCCCGCCGAGGAAACCGGTCATCACCGTCTCGGCCACACACGAGGCGAGACACGCCCCGACGGCCGCATCCGCCGCGGAGCCCCCGTCCTCGAGGATCTCGATCCCCGCCGCCACCGTTGCGGGGTGACCGGCTGCGACAGCGGCGGGCAACACCGCTTGCTACCTTACTTCCGACCGAGATCTCGGCCGAGCGTGCCTTCCTTCACGCCGCGCGGGGACTCCGGAGACCTAAAGAGAAGGAGGCCACATGGCCCTCACCAAGGAAGTCAAGCAGGAGCTGATCGGGAAACACGGCCGGAGCGAGACCGACACCGGCTCCCCGGAGGTGCAAATCGCGATGCTCACGCGTCGGATCAACGACCTCACGGAGCACCTGCGGACGCACGCGAAGGACCACTACTCCCGGCGCGGACTCTTGAAGCTCGTCGGCCGACGGCGGCGGTTCCTGACGTACATGCAGAAGCACGATCTCGAGGGCTACCGAGCCCTCATCAAGGAGCTAGGCCTCAGGCGCTAGCCAACATGGGAGAGTGGAAGCTTGAGCGAGCCCCAGTTGGTGGGGCTGACTCAAACTTCCACTCTCCACCAAGCAGAGTGGAGGGAATGGCATGAGTACCGTAATGGGGCAGATCGCCTCAGTTTCCGTCGAGATCGGCGGAAAAGAGATCACGTTCGAGACGGGGAAGCTCGCAAAGCAGGCGGACGGGGCGGTCGCGATGCGCTCCGGCGACACGGTGGTGCTCGCGACGGCGGTCGGCCGGCCCGAGGCGAGAGAGGGCGCAGACTTCTTCCCGCTCACGATCGACGTCGAGGAGCGGGCGTATGCGGCCGGCAAGATCCCCGGCGGCTTCTTCAAACGAGAGGGCCGCGCCACCGAGCGCGCGACGCTCACCGCGCGCATGATCGACCGGCCGATCCGGCCGCTCTGGCCGAAGGGCTTCCGCAACGAGGTGCAGGTGATCTGCACCGTCCTCTCGGCCGATCTCGTCACACCGCACGACATCCTCTGCATCAACGGGGCCTCCGCGGCGCTGATGATTTCGCCGCTGCCGTTCTTCGGTCCCGTCGGCGCCGTGCGCGTCGGCCGCATCGACGGGCAGTTCGTCCTCAACCCGACCCATGAGCAGAACTTTGAGGAGACCTCCCTCGACCTGATCGTGGTCGGCACGAAGGACGGGCTGACGATGGTCGAGGCGGGGGCGGACGAGGTGCCCGAGGACGTGCTCCTCGAGGCGCTCGACATCGCTCATCAGGAGATCCGCAAGCTGTGCGAGGCGCAGGAGGATCTTCGGCGGCAGGTGGGCAAGGCGAAGTGGCTCGACCAGGAGCTCACGGCCGAGCTGGAGGAGTCCCAGGGCCACGCGATCTGGGAGAGCATCCAGGCCAAGGGCCTGCGCGAGGGCGCGGGGATCGGCGAGGAGCTCGAGGACCAGCTGGCTCCCGAGCTGTCGATGGACTCCACGGAGGAGGACATGACGAGGCGCATGCAGGTGCGCTCGAGCCTCGCAGCTGTGCTGGAGAAGCAGCGGCTGGCCTCGGTGGAAGGCCCTGTTCGCGAGCAGTTCGGCGAGGACCTCCGAGCTCTCACAGACGCAGAGCAGGACTCGAAGGAGCTGAAGTCGGCGAAAAGGCATCTGCTCTTCGACCGGATCGTCGAGTCCGTGCAGCTGCCGTTCCCCGTCGGACCGGCGACGGCCGACGGCGAGGCTTCGGTGGTCAAGGACTCGATCACCAAGAGTTACGTCAAGAAGGCCGCCGAGGCGGTCTACAAGGACCTCGTCCGGAAGAAGATCGCAGTCGACAAGCGTCGCCCCGATGGCCGCGCCACCGACGAGATCCGGGCGATCGAGAACGAGGTGACGGTCAGCCCGCGCGCGCACGGCTCGGCGCTCTTCCAGCGTGGCCAGACGCAGATCTTGACGCTCTGCACGCTCGGCACCGCCAAGGAAGGCCAGCGGATCGACGACCTCTCGCTCGAGACCGACCGCCGCTACATGCACCACTACAACTTCCCGCCCTACTCGGTCGGGGAGACGGGCTTCATGCGGGGCCCGAAGCGGCGCGACATCGGGCACGGCGCGCTCGCCCAGCGGGCGCTCGAGGCGATGATCCCGCCGGCGGAGGACTTCCCGTACACGATCCGGCTGGTCTCGGAGACGCTCGAGTCCAACGGATCCTCATCGATGGGCTCGGTCTGCGGGTCGACGCTGGCCCTCATGGATGCAGGCGTCCCGATCAAGGCGCCCGTCTCCGGCATCGCGATGGGCCTCGTCAAGGAGGGCGACGACTACGTCATCCTGACCGACATCCAGGGCGCGGAGGACCACCTGGGCGACATGGACTTCAAGGTCGCCGGGACGAAGGACGGGATCACGGCCCTGCAGATGGACATCAAGATCACCGGCGTCACGCAGGAGATCATGCGCGGTGCCCTCGACCAGGCGAAGCAGGCTCGGGTCTTCATCCTCGACCGCATGCTCGAGGCGCTCCCCGAGGCCCGCACGGAGCTCGCTCCGCACGCTCCCCGGATCTCGTCGATCCAGATCAACCCGGACTTCATCGGGATGGTCATCGGCAAGGGCGGCGAGACGATCCGGTCGCTCGAGTCCGAGTACGACGTCCAGATCGACATCGAGGAAGACGGGACGATCCTCGTCTACGCGACCGAAGGCACGAAGGCAGACGCGGCCATCTCGGCGATCGCGGCGCTGACCAAGGAGCCTGAGGTGGGGGACACCTTCACCGGCAAGGTCGTGAAGACGACCCAGTTCGGCGCCTTCGTCGAGCTGAAGAAGGGGACGGACGGCCTGCTCCACGTCTCGAACGTGGGCCCGGGCCGCGTCGCGCACATCGAGGACGTGATGGGGCGCGGCGACGTCGTCGACGTGCTCGTGCAGGAGGTGGACAAGGCGCGCGGCCGGATCGGCCTCAAGCTCGTCCACAAGCACGAGGACGGACGCCTCGTCGAGCCGGAGGAGCTGATCGAGCGGGCGAAGAGCGCCCCGCCGCGACCTCCGGAGGAGGAGCGCCCGCGCCGGGACGGCGATCGCGGCCGCAGCCGCGGCCCGCGCCGCGACTAGGAACGCGACGAGGGGCGGCGCGAGCCGCCCCTCGCCTGTCCCTCAGTAGGATCGGGGCTCGATGCAGACGTATGACCTTTCGACGCTCCGGACCGGGGAGCGCGTCATCTCCGAGCACGTTCCGAGCGTGCGCTCCGTCTCGCTCGGATTCTGGATCGGGACCGGCTCGCGCGACGAGACGCAGGCGCGGGCGGGCGTCTCGCACTTCATCGAGCACCTGCTCTTCAAGGGCAGTGGCTCCCACTCGGCCCAGGAGATCGCAGAGATCTTCGACGGTCTCGGCGGGGAGTTGAACGCGGCGACGTCGCGCGAGACGACCCTCGTCTACGCCCGTGTGCCGGACGACCGCGTCGAGCCGGCGCTCGACGTGATCGTCGGCATGGTCTACGACCCGGCCTTCGCCGACATCGACTCGGAGCGCGAGGTCGTGCTGGAGGAGATCGCGATGGTCGACGACAACCCGCAGGACCTCGTCCATGACGTCGTCGCCGAGGCCGTCTTCGGCGGCCATCCGCTCGGGCGGCCGGTCATCGGCAGCTCCGAGGTCATCTCCACGGTCAGCCGGCGCTCGCTCGCCGCCTACCACCAAGCTGCCTACGCGCACGACAACATCGTCGTCGCGTTCGCGGGCAACATCACGCACGAGCGTGTTCTGGAGCTGCTCTCGGCTCGGCTGCCGAAGACCGAGACTCCCGTTCGCCGTGCTCGCAAGCCGTTCTCGCGGCCACCGGCGCCGGGCTACCGGTTCCAGCGGAAGTCCACGGAGCAGTACCACGTCTGCCTCGGCGCCCCGGGCATCTCGAGGCGGGACGAGCGGCGCTTCGCGGCCTCGCTGCTCGACTCGATCCTGGGCGGTTCGGCTTCCTCGCGGCTCTTCCAGGAGATCCGCGAGAAGCGCGGGATGGCCTACTCGGTCTACAGCTTCGCGTCCCAGTACTCGGACTCGGGCCAGATCGGGCTCTACGTTGGCACGCGCGAGGAGAACCTCGTCGAGTGCCTGGAGATCGTGGCGCGGGAGCTCGGCGACGTCTCGGCGGGGCATGTGCGACCCGGGGAGCTCGAGCGCGCGAAGGAGAACCTGAAGGGCCGGATGCTGCTGTCCATGGAGTCGACCTCGAATCGGATGAGCCGGCTTGGAAAATCGCTGATCACAGACACCGAGCTGCTGTCGCTCGAGGAGACGATGAAACGAGTCGACGCGGTCACGGTCGACGACGTCGCCTCCCTCGCGGGGGACCTCCTACGGCTGGATCGCCTTTCCGCCGCGGGGATCGGTCCGAGCGAGGCACGGTTCCGCGCCGCCGTCCAGCGCGTCAACCCGGCGCTCGTCGGCCGGAAGGCTGCGTGAAGGTCTTCCTCCTCGGACGGAACGGCAAGGTCGGGTCGGTGCTCGGCCCAGCGCTCGAGGCGGCCGGGCACGAGCTCAGCGAGTCGCCGTCGGGGTCGGACGCCGCGGTCGACTTCACGCGGCCCGACGCGGTCGAGGAAAACGTGCGCGCGTGCCTCGACGCAGGCGTGCCGTGCGTGATCGGCACGACGGGATTCGACCAGGAACGCGTCGACGCGCTCGCGCGCGCGCACGAGCTGCCGGTCTTCTACGCGCCCAACTTCGCGCTCGGCGCGGTGCTGATGATGCGGTTCGCCGCCGAGGCGGGGAAGGTGCTCCCGGACGCTGCGATCATCGAGCTTCACCACGAGACGAAGCTCGACTCGCCGTCGGGCACCGCGAAAGCCACTGCTGCACTGCTCCCCGAGGGGACTGCTATCCACTCCGTGCGGCTGCCCGGGCTCGTCGCCCATCAGGAGGTGGTCTTCGGAGGCCCCGGCCAGACGCTGACGATCCGCCACGACACGACCTCCCGCGAGGCGTTCGTGCCGGGCGTGCTGCTCGCGCTCGATGGGCTGCGGTCGCTTCCGCCCGGGCTGACGGTCGGGCTCGAAACTCTGCTGTAACTGCGGCCCGCCCCCGCAAAAGACGATCCCGCCACCGCCGCAGTGGTGGCTGGGCCGGGAGCGCGCGGCGGGCCGCAGAAGGACTGTCCCGCCGTGGCGGCCTGATGTCAAGATCGGCCGGCGGCCGCGAGTATGATTCGCGAGGTGCTGGGCGAGGTTCTGACCGCGATCGTGACGCCGTTCAAGCTCGACGGTGCGGTCGACCTGGAGAGCTTCCGTGCGCTCGCGCGCCATCTCGTCGACAACGGCTCCGACGGGTTCGTCGTCGCCGGGACGACGGGCGAGGCGCCGACGCTCTCCGACGATGAGCGGCTCGAGCTCTTCGCGGCGGCGCTCGACGAGGTCGGCGACCGCGCGACCGTCGTCGCCGGCACGGGCACCTACGACACCCGGCACTCGATTCACCTGACCGAGCGGGCACACGAGTTGGGCGTCGATGCGTGCCTCGTCGTCACGCCCTACTACTCGAAGCCACCCCAGCGTGGGATCGTTGCGCATTTCGAGGCTGTGGCGGCAGCGACCGACAAGGCGATCGTCGTCTACAACATCCCCAGCCGCGTCGTGATCAACATCGAGCCCGAGACGATCACCCGACTAGCGGAGATCGACAACGTGAAGGCCGTCAAGCAGGCCAACGACGACCTCGCGCAGGCGAAGCACATCGTCGAGACCGGCCTCGACCTCTACGCCGGGGACGACGACCTGATCCTCCCCTTCCTCGAACTCGGAGGCGTCGGGGGCATCTGCGTGCACACGCACGTCGTCGGACCGCAGGTGAAGGAGCTCGTTCGGCTCTGGCAGGCCGGCGACCACGATGCCGCGCGGGCGCTCGATCAGGAGCTCGCTCCGTCGATCGAGCTGCTGCGCGTCGTGGGCAACCCGATCGCGATCAAATCGGCGTTGAACCAGCTCGGGCACGAGGTCGGGGGACACCGGCTGCCGCTCGTCGAGGCCAGCCACGACGAGCGGGACCGCGTTCGCGACTGCCTGTCGCGGCTGGGCCTGCTGCAGCCCGCCGCGGTCTAGAACGCCGCATACACTCAACCGGTGAGCCTTCGCATCATCCCCCTGGGCGGCCTCGGCGAGGTCGGCAAGAACATGACCGTCTACGAGCACGGCGAGGAGATCGTGATCGTCGACGCGGGACTCGCCTTCCCGCGCGACGAGCACCTCGGCGTCGACCTCGTCCTGCCCGACATCTCCTACCTCGAAGGCAAGCGAGTGAACGCGGTGGTGCTGACACACGGCCACGAGGACCATGTCGGCGGCTTGCCCTACCTGCTCCGCGAGGTCGACTGCGACCAGGTGATCGGCACGAAGCTGACGCTCGGACTGATCAAGTCGAAGCTCGACGAGCACGGCCTCAGCGCCTCGACCCGGCTGCAGGAGGCCGAGACGGGCAAGAAGATCCAGATCGGCTCGTTCATGCTGGACTTCGTCCGCGTCGCGCACTCGATCCCGGACTGTGTGGCGGTTGTGCTCGAGACCGCCGCGGGCCGGGTCGTCCACACCGGCGACTGGAAGCTCGACCACACGCCCGTCGACGGACTGAAGACGGATGTCGGTCGGTTCGCCGAGCTCGGCAACCAGGGCGTCGACCTGCTGCTCGGAGACTCGACGAACGCCGAGCGTCCCGGTATGACCGGTTCCGAGCGCCTCGTCGGCGAGGCGTTCCGCACGCTGATGCCGCTCCGCAAGGGCCGCATCCTGGTCGTCTCCTTCGCGTCGAACGTGCACCGGATGCAGCAGGCGATCGACGTCGCGGTCCAGGTCGGGCGCAAGGTGGCGATCGTCGGCCGCTCGATGCGCAAGAACCTCAACATCGCGCGCACGCTCGGGTACCTCGACGTTCCCGAGCACGTGCTCGTCAAGCCGCAGGAGGCCATGGAGCTGCCGCCTGGCCAGGTGATGATCCTGTGCACGGGCAGCCAGGGCGAGCCGATGTCCGCGCTGACGCGAATCGCCTACAACGACCACCCGGCGATCTCCGTGGAGCGCGGGGACACGGTCATCATCTCAGCGAAGCCTGTGCCCGGCAACGAGCTTCGGGTCCACGACTCGATCAACCGTCTCGCGAAGGCGGGCGCCGAGGTGCTGCACCAGGAGATCGCGCCCGTGCACGTCTCCGGCCATGCGTGCTCCGAGGAGATGCGCACGATGCTGTCGCTGCTGCGTCCCCGCGCGGTGATGCCGGTGCACGGCGAGTATCGGATGCTCGCTGCGCACGGCCAGCTCGCCCTCGAGTCCGGTGTGCCCGCCGACGCGATCATCATCGCCGAGAACGGCTCCGTGGTCGAGCTCGAGCGGGGGATGACGCCACGCATCGCCGACCGGATCGAGGCCGGCGTCACGTTCGTCGACGGCCTCGGTGTCGGGGACGTCCGCGATGTGGCGCTGCGGGACCGGCGCAGGCTCTCCGAGGATGGCGTGCTGATCATCGTCGCCACCCTCGCCAGCTCGAACGGCGGGGCGACGACGCCACCAGAGCTGATCGCTCGCGGCTTTGGCGACTCCGAGGGCCTCCTGGACGAGCTGCGCGAGGAAGCGGGCCGGGTGCTCCGGGAGCTCGCGGCCGACGACATCAGCGAGATCAAGCTGTTGCAGGAGCACCTGCACGACGCGGTCGGCCAGGTGATCTACGACCGCACCCGGCGACGGCCGATGATTCTTCCGGTGGTCGTGGAGGTATGAACGACTGGCCGGACATTCTGGTCGGGCATGCAGCCAGTGAGCTGACGGCGCGGCGCCTGATCGCGCAGCTGCGTGCGTCCGAGGCCGCGGCGCTCTCGTTCTGCCGGCTGCTCGAGCGCTGGGGCAGGGGAGAGGCGAGTCCCGCGACGGCGGGCGGGCGCGAGGCCGCGCTGCGGCACGCAGCCGATCGCGTCGAGACGGCGCTGGCGGGGCTCGAGGTTCCGCTCGGCCGCTACCTGCTCGAGCTTGAGGCCGACCAGGCGGAGGGACGCTCGTGGTACACCGGTCCGGGGGCGGGGGAGCTCGTCGAATGGCGTCCCGTGCTCACCCGGGCGGGAGTCCACGCCTGTCCGAACCGCGTCGCCTCCGCCTACCTCGAGCTGGCCGTACTCGTGCGCGCGCTCCAAGGACTCTCGGACGCGGCGCGGCTCGACGCGCCGCCGGACGCGTCCTCGCTGTGGGCGGGTCTCTTCGACTTGCGCGACACGCTCCTCGGTTCGACCGTGGACGACCTCAGAGCGCTTGCCGCCTAGGGTCACGGTCGTCGGGAGCGTCAACCTCGACCTCGTCGCGCGGGTCGAGAAGCTCCCCCGACCGGGAGAGACCGTCACCGGGGCGACATTCGACCGCGTGCCAGGGGGCAAGGGGGCCAATCAGGCCGTTGCGTGCGCGCGGCTCGGCGCCGACGTCACCCTCGTCTGCGCCGTGGGCGCGGACGCCTTCGCCGACGAGGCACTGCCGGACGAAGAGCGGCTCGACGTACGAGCGGCGCGCGTGGCCTCGCCGACCGGCGTGGCGCTGATCCTCGTCGACTGGGGCGGCGAGAACCAGATCGTCGTCGCCCCCGGGGCCAACACAAAGGTTGGCGAATTCGAGCTCGCGGAAAGCGATGCCGTGCTGTGCCAGCTCGAGATTCCGGACGCAGCGGTCGTCAGCGCCTGGGAGCAGGCGACCGGGGTCTTCTGCCTCAACGCCGCGCCGGCGCGGCCGATCGACGTGGACGCCGATCTCACCGTCGTCAACCGCTACGAGCTCGAGGTGCTCCAGCGGCGCGACGGGCTTGTCGCGGTGACGCTCGGGGCCGAGGGAGCGCTGCTCCTGGAAGACGGGAACGAAGTCGCCCGAGCAGAGCCGCCCGAGGTCGACGCCGTCGACGGCACGGCTGCGGGGGACGCGTTCACCGCCTGCCTGCTCGTCTCGATCCTCGAGGGCCGCGGCCACGACGAGGCTTTGCGCCGCGCGTGCGCCGCGGGCGCCATCGCAGCATCCCGCTTCGGCGCGCAACCGTCCCTTCCGACCGCGGACGAGGTGGACGCGATACTGACACGGTGACGATTCCGATCCTGCTCGATTGCGACCCCGGCCACGATGACGCGATCGCGCTCCTGCTCGCCCTCGCGAGCCCCGAGCTGGAGCTCCTTGGCGTCACGACCGTGCACGGGAATCAGACGCTCGACAAGACGACTGACAACGCGCTTCGAGTGCTCGAGCTCGCCGGCCGCGCCGACGTCGCGGTGGCGCGCGGCGCAGACCGCCCGCTCCTCCGGGAGCCGCACGTGGCCGCGCACGTCCACGGTGAGAGCGGTCTAGACGGGCCGGAGCTTCCGGCGGCGACCACGCAGCCCGTCGCGCAGCACGCGGTCGAGTTCATGGCGGAGCGGATCGTGCCCGGCACGGTCCTCGTCCCGATTGGGCCGCTCACGAACGTTGCGCTCTATCTCGCCGAGCACGGAACCGAGAACCTGGAGCGGATCGTCCTGATGGGCGGTGCGATCGCCGAAGGCAACATGACGCCTGCGGCGGAGTTCAACATCTGGGCCGACCCGGAGGCGGCCCAGCGTGTCTTCCACTCGGGCGTTCCGGTGACCATGATCGGGCTCGACGTGACCCACAAGGCGTTGCTGACTCCGGCGCTCGCGGAGCAGTTCCGCGCCGCCGGCCGCGTGGGGACGTTCGTCGCCGAGCTGGTCGAGTTCTTCAAGCAGTACCATGCGCGGACCTACGGCTGGGACGGCGCTCCCGTGCACGACGCGGTGGCACTCGCCCAGGCGTTCCGGCCCGACCTCGTGCACACCCGACAGCTGAACGTCGAGGTGGAGACCGGGTCGGACCTCTGCCGCGGCCGGACGGTGGTCGACCTCTGGAGCCGGACCGACCGGCCCGCGAACGCCGACGTGGGTGTCGACATCGACGCCGACGCCTTCTTCGAGCTCCTGCTCGACCGCATCGCCGGGCTGGGCTGATGCCGCCGGGCCTGGGCCGCGTCACAGTCGCCGCCGCGGGTGCGGTCGCGCTCGCGGCCGGCCTCGTCGCCGCTCTGCAGGGGATCCTCGCCGGAATTCCGGTGGCGGCGGGGGGAGCGCTGCTCGTCGGCTGGAGCATCTCCGGCTCCTGAAGCACGATGTGGTATTGCTTTCGAATGATGTTCCGCCACGCGTCGATCGCCAGTGCGTCGCTGTGTCTCCTCGCGGTGGCCGCCGTGGCTGCGCATGCTGCGTCCAGCGCTCCCAGCCCTGCACGCTGGATCGTGCTCTCGGCGCACCCGAACGGATCGACGGGGCCGATTCAGCTGATCCGCGTCCAGACGAACGGCCGGGGCCTGCGCCAGATCACGAGGGGACGGCTCCCCGCTACCGAGCCGGACTTCTCGCCCGACGGGAAGCAGCTGGTCTTCGCGCGCCTCGGCTCGGGCATCTTTCGCATGAACCCCGACGGGACGAGGCTGCGCAGGCTCACGTCCGGGGCTCGCGACGTCTACCCCGCCTGGTCGCCGGACGGCAAGCGGATCGCCTTCCTGCGCCCGTTCCGGACCGACTGGCGGTTGTACGTGATGTCGGCGACGGGCGCGAGTGAGCGACGACTTCCGCAGGCTCCCCCCGCCGGCCGGCCGACGTGGACGCGGGACGGCAAGTCGATTCTCACCCCTTCCGGCGCGGATCTCCTCAAGCTGGATGCGAGGACCGGGAAGGTGCAGAGGTACTCCGGGCTGACGCTGGACATCCAGACCTCTCAGAATGCGACGGTCTCACGCGACGGCCAGTCGATCGCCTACATCGGTCCGCGACTCAGCACCGGCCCCGAGGACTGCGGGGAGGGGCCGTGCCCGCAGTACGCCCTGTACACGGCTCGCGTCCCCGCGCCGCACCGCGCCCGGCGAGTCGTGAACGATGCCGGCCCGGCGGGGTGGTCGCCGGATGGAAGGACGCTCGTCTACGTCCACCTCGGAGCACTGACGCTGCGGACCGTCGGCAGCGGAGCGACGCGGACGATCGCAGCGAAGCCTCACGTTGCCGCAGGCGATTCGCCGCCTGCGTGGCAACCCCGCTGACGCTGTTAGACGATTCGGAAGGTACCCTGCATGCCCGGCTTCGCCCGGTCGGCAGGGAGGGTGCCGCGATATGGAAGCAGCCCGCGAAAGTCGAGGAAGAGCAGGAGGACGCTCTGCTGGTGCGGCCTGAGCGACTTCGTAAACCCTGTCTGCGTCCCGGTGCCT
>DATLDK010000131.1:0-17463 GCA_035525905.1 Gaiellaceae bacterium
CTCCAGCAGGGCGCTGTAGAGCCCTCGGAAGTCGGAGGTCGCCCGCAGGTTGCCATCGTCGTCGAGCCGGGCGAGCCCGGGGAACTCGCCGATCATCGTTCCGCGCACGCGCGAGCCGATCAGGAAGCCCATCCCCGCGGCCCCGTGGTCGGTCCCGTTCGAGCCGTTCTCCTTGGCGCGCCGACCGAACTCGGACCACACATGCACGAGCACGCGATCGGCGAGCCCGCGCGCCTCGAGGTCACGCTGGAACGCGAGCAGGCTCTCCGCGGTGAGCTTGAGGCCGTCGGCAAGCTCCTGCGGCTGGTCGTCGTGCGTGTCGTACATGCCCGGCGCGGTCAGCGCGACGACGCGAACGGGCAGGCCGGCACCGATCATCGCGGCCAGCCCTGACAGGCGCCGCGGGAAGTCGTCGTCTTCGCCCTTCGGGTACGCCACCGGGCTCGTGAAGCCCGGCGCGTCCCCCTTCGGCGCGAACGGGAGCAACTGTCCGCGCAGCCGCGAGGCCTGCCGTGCGACCGACGTCGCTTGGACGAGTGCAGGGTCGCCGCCGGTCGGAAGGGAGCCGAGCGAGCCGATGGCCTCGAGCATCCGCGTCTCGACTTCTCCCCAGACGTTCCGGGTCCAGAAGTCGTACCGGTCGGGCCCGTCGATCGAGGAGACCGGCATCTTCGCCGTCGCCAGCGCAGGCTGGAGGCGGGACTCGAGCGAGAGCCCCTGCAACGGGTTGTCCGGCGAGCCCGCGCGATCGAGGTAACGCCCGAGCCAGCCGGTGCGCAGTTGCTCGTTGGTGGCACCGACCTCCCAGTAATGACGGGAGGTGAAGTGCGACTGGTCGGGGCCGACGTACCCGACGCCAGGGAGCACGCTGACCTTTCCTTCCTGGTGCAGCGTCGCGAGAGGGGCCAGTGAGGGATGCCAGCGGAGTCGATCGTCCTCCGCGAATGGGAGCCCGGCAGAGGCGGCCAGCGAGAGCCTCGGACGCAGCTTGCGGTAGAGCGGGTCGCCGTTCGGGAACAGCATCGAGAGGGAGTCCGCGCCACCCTCGAGGAAGACGGAGACGAGCACTGGGGTCCCGCTGCAGCGGCTGCCGCGATGCCCTCGTCGAAGGCGCGGGGGAGGAGCGAGGAGCCGCCGTAGACGGCCAGCGCGAGCCCAGCGCCACGAGCGAGAAAGCTGCGGCGGTCGAGCCCCGTGCCGGCGGGAGTCGGCATCCCCGCCTCGATCGACGGCAGGCCTCGCCCGGCCTCGGCCGCGACGCGGCGCATCAAATCGGTGCGAGAGAAGTCGTTGCAGCAGCGCGCCATCAGGATGTCTGGAGGTCGGGGGAGACGGCAATCAGCTGGCGGAGAGCGTTCGCCGTCAGGAAGCGGTAGCTCGTCTTCTTCCAGCGCTGGTCGGCGTCACCCATCGCCCGAGTTGCGAAGTGGAGGAGCGCCTTGCGTGTCGCCGGCCGGAGCGTGGGGGAGCCCCAGAACCTGATCGCGCCGTCCACCAGCGCCTGAGGCTCCGCGGGGAGGGCAGCCGACTGCTTGTCGGTCAGCGCGAACGGGCTGCTCGCGTAGTTCGCGACTTCCCAGCGGCCCCGGAAGGTGGCGGTGTCGAGCCACCGCTCGTCGTCCCATCCGGAGACGTTCGGCGGCATGAACAGCCTTTGGCCGGACTGGCTCGACAACCACGACCACGCCTGGGTGTCGACGCCGCGTCCGATCGCGCGCAGGAGGCCTGCGTTGTAGACGGCCGGCGGCTTGACCATCCGTGGCCCGGTGTGCAGGGCCGGGTGCAGGAGGATCGCCTCGACGACAGGTCGGATCTGGAAGTCCCTGCGGTAGATGCTCTCGAGCGAGCGGCGGGTCGAGGTGTCGGGACCGGTGGGGACGAAGTAGTGCCAGAGCTTGTCGACGAAGAATGCGGGGTGCTTCGAGTGATGCAGGCAGAGCCGGACCGCGTCCTGCCAGTCGAAGGTGCCGGTCTTGCCGAAGACGCGCTTCTGACCGACGTCGTGTCGGTCGGCCTCGAAGCGGAAGTTGACGCTTCCCGCTCCGCGCTTCCAGTCGTTGGCGAAGCCCGTCAGGGCGCGGGCCTGCTCACGCACGTCACGCTCGGTGTAGCCGGCTCCCGCGCCCAGCGTGAAGAGCTCCATCAGTTCGCGCGCGTAGTTCTCGTTCGGCGAGCGCTTCGTGTTCTCGGTGCCGGAGAGCCACAGCAGCATTGCCGGGTCCTTGGTGATCTCGCGCAGCATCGAGTCGAACGAGCCGAGCGAAAGACGGCGGAGAAGCTGGTTCTGCTCGAGCATCAGCTTCTGCGAGCCGACGCCGTCGAGCGACGTCGCGAACCAGTCGTGCCAAACGAGCGTCATCCGCTCCACGAGCGGGCGGGAAGTCCGCACCATCCGGTCGAGCCACCAGAGATGGTCGTGACCCCAGGCGTCTCCTGGCGCGAGTGCGCGGCCCTTGTCGTCGTGGGGCGCCCGGCCGACCAGCTTCTCGCCGCTGGGCCGCGTCAGCGCGTGGACGGCGTCGCGGAGGCCGCGCTTCGCGAGCGCCTCGGCTTCACCCGGACGCGGGCCGAAGCCGGCGCGCCAGAGCAGGCGTTCCGCCTCTGGGCGGCCAAACGGTCCCTTGTAGACGGCGATCCCCATCCCGAGGGCTGTATCGGCAGCAAGGCGCTGCCGCTACAGCCGCTCGAGTGAGGATTTCGTTAGGACTTGCGCCCGGCCCCGGCCGATGGCGCGCCGGTCTTACGTCGAGATCTGCTGCACGACGTCGCCGGTGAGCGAGTCGTGGCCGGCCTGGGCCACATCGGCCTGCGCAAGGATGCCGACGATCTTCCCGTCCTCCTCGGTGACGGGCAGGCGCCGGACCTGATGCTCGGCCATCAGTCGCGCGGCCTCCTCGAGGCTCTGCTGCGGATCGACCGTAACGACGTCTTTCGACGCGATCTCGCCCACCGGCGTGTCGGCGCTCTTGCTCTCGGCCAGGACGCGGATCGTGAGATCCCGGTCGGTAACGACGCCGACGAGGCGTCCGTCCTCGGCGATCGGCAGCGAGCCGACATCCTCCGACTTCATGATGCGGGCGGCGTCGGCGGCGGTCGTGCCGGGCTCGACCGTCGTCGGATTCTGCGTCATCGCCTCGCGAATTGACTGGTGCATGCTTTCCCCTTCCTCGATTGTGCACGGGATACCCTCAGCCGTGGCCGTGAAAACAGCCGCCCTTGCCGCGCTCGTCGCAGCTGTCCTGGCGGGCGCCGCGGCGGCGGGGTCGATCCCGGTCACGGTCGACCCGGCCACGGCGGCCGTCGGCGAGACGATCGTCGTCTCCGGCCCGCTCGGAGTCGTGTCGCTCGAGCCGCTGGACAGCGTGATCGCGCCGGTGCCGCTGGGCCGCATGGGTACGCACGGGACCCTCAGCGTCAAGGTCCCTGATGTCCCGCGCGGCCGCTACCGGGTCGTCGTCCCCGGCTCGAACGAGGCGCCCGTCCTCGAGGTGGTGAAGCTGGGCCGGCAGACCTCGCTTGCTCTGCTCGTGTTCGGGTTTCTCTTTGTGATCGCCACGCTCGTCGGCGGGCTCGTCGTCCACCGGCGCTGGCGAGACGCGATCAGCTAGTCGGCTCCCGGCACGTCCTCGGCGTCGCCGTGCTCCGCTTCGGGGTCGGGTACGGGTGAGCCTTCTTCGAGTTCGTTGCGGTCGTCCTCGCGTGGCTGCTGAGTATCCTGATCGCTCATGAAGGTGGTTCTACCCGACTCGACGGAACTCGAACTTCCGGACGGCGCCACCGGTCTCGAGGCCGCACGCGCCATCGGGCCGAAGCTCGCCGAGCAGGCCGTGCTCGTGCGCTCCAACGGTGCGGTACACGACCTGCGCTTGCCGCTGCAAGACGGGCAGCCCGTGCAGTTTCTGACCACTAGGGACAAGGACGACCCTGACGCGCTCTCGGTTCTCCGGCATTCGAGCGCGCACCTGCTCGCGGAGGCTGTCCGCCGGCTCTACCCGGGCGTCAAGGTGGCGATCGGGCCCCCGATCGAGCACGGGTTCTACTACGACTTCGAGTTCCCGGAGCCGATCCGCGAGGAGGATCTCGAGCAGATCGAGGCCGAAATCCGGCGTCAGCTGAAAGAGGGCCGCTCTTGGGAGCGCGAGGAGATCTCCGCCGCCGAGGCGAAGCAGCGCTTCCTCGAGGAGGACGAGCCGTACAAGGTCGAGCTCGTCGACACCGCTGCAGGCGACATCTCTCTCTACACACAGGGTGAGTTCACCGATCTCTGCCGCGGGCCCCACCTCCAGGACTCGAAGCCGATCAAGGCGATCAAGCTCACCTCGCTCGCAGGCGCCTACTGGCGGGGGGACGAGAGGAACACGCAGCTGACGCGGATCTACGGGACGGCGTTCTACTCCCAGGCCGACCTCGACCTGCATCTCGAGCGGCTCGAGCAGGCGAAGGGCCGCGACCATCGCAAGCTCGGGCGGGAGCTCGACCTCTTCCACTTCGACGACCATTCGCCAGGCTCGCCGTTCTGGCATCCACGGGGCATGGCGATCTACAACGCGCTCGAGGAGCTGCGGCGCCGCGAGAACGCGAGGCGCGGCTACTCCGAGGTGAAGACCCCGCTGATCTACGACAAGGCGCTTTGGGTGACGTCGGGTCACTGGGAGAAGTTCCGCGAGAACATGTTCCTCATCCCCATCGACGACGAGCACACCTACGCGATCAAGCCGATGAACTGTCCCGGGCACATGCTGCTCTTCGGCAGCTCGCTGCGCAGCTACCGCGACCTGCCGGTGCGGTATGCGGAGGCTGCGCCCCTTCATCGCAACGAGCTCGCCGGCGCGCTGCACGGGCTCACGCGGGTCCGCTACGTGACGCAGGACGACGCGCACATCTTTTGCACCCGGGAGCAGATCGACGCCGAGCTCGACGGGACGCTCGACTATCTGAGGTACCTGTACGGCCTTTTCGGCCTCGAGCCTCGCGCCGAGCTCTCGACCCGCCCCGAGAACAAGCTCGGTGCCGACGAGGAGTGGGACTTCACGGAGGGCGAGCTCGTGCGCGCGCTCGAGCGGCACGAGATCTCCTACTTCGTCGGCGAGGGCGAGGGCTCGTTCTACGGGCCGAAGATCGACCTGCACATGACGGACGTCCTGGGCAGGTCGTGGCAGCTCGGGACGATTCAGCTCGACGCGCAAATGCCGGCGCGCTTCGGCCTGACGTACATGGGGGCGGACAACAGCGAGCATCCCGTGTTCGTGATCCACCGTGCCCTGCTGGGCTCCTTCGAGCGCTTCATCGGCATCCTGACCGAGCACTACGCCGGAGCGTTTCCCTTCTGGCTCGCGCCCGTCCAAGTCCGGTTGATCCCCGTCGCCGAGACGCACCGCGAGGCGGTGCAGGAGCTCCGGCGTCTCCTCGAGGACGAGGGCTTCCGCGTGGACGTCGACGAGCGCGACGACACGCTGGGAAAGCGGATCCGCGACGCCGAGATCGAGAAGGTGCCGTACACCATCGTCTTCGGCGACCGTGAGGCGGAGGCGGCGCGTGCCTGGCGTTCCTTCCGGTCGCTCGCGGTGCGGGAGCGGGGCGGCGAGCAGTCCACGATCAACCTCGAGGAACTCCTCGAACGGTTCCGCGTAGAGATTGCTACGATCTCGACCTGAAAGAAGGAGCGGACCACTGCCCCTCACCTTCCCGGGCCACGAGTCCGCGAGGGTTCAACCGAGCCGGTTGGACGAGGAAAAGTGGCCGCTGCGTGCAGCGGTTTTCGTCGTCGATAGGGAGGATTCCACGAGCTTGGTGAAGAGCCTTTGAGGCCCAGACGCCGTCCGGAAGACCGGCGCGTCCCACAGCCGCAAGACCGGATCAACGAGAACATCCGCGTCCCCCAGGTGCGCCTGGTGGGCGAGGACGGCGAGCAGATCGGGATCAAGACCACCGACGAAGCGCGCGAGTACGCCTACTCGAAGGGCCTCGACCTGGTCGAGGTGGCCGCGGCGGCCGATCCTCCAGTCGCGCGGGTGATGGATTACGGCAAGTACCGCTACGAGCAGGAGCAGAAGGCCAAGCTCGCGCGGAAGCACCAGACCCAGATCAACGTCAAGGAGATCAAGTTCAGGCCGAAGATCGGCATTCACGACTACGAGACGAAGAAAGGCCATGTCGTGCGCTTCCTCAACCAGCGCGCGAAGGTCAAGGTCACGATCATGTTCCGGGGGCGCGAGAACCTGCATCCGGAGCGGGGCCGTGACCTGCTCCTCCGTCTCGCCGACGAGATCAAGGAGACCGGCGTCGTCGAGTCACCGCCCCTCCTCGACGGCCGCAACATGGTCATGCTGCTGGGCCCAACGAAGAACGCAGGAGTGAAATCAGATGCCAAAGATGAAGAGGGGCAGCGGAGCGAAGAAGCGCTTCAAGGTGACGGGGTCGGGGAAGATCCTGCGCCGGCACGCGATGCAGAGCCACAACCTGGAGCACAAGTCGGCCAAGCGTAAGCGCGCGTTCGGCCAGGACTACAACGTCGCCAAGGCCGATACGCCGCGGCTGAAGAAGCTGCTGGGGCTGAAGTAGATGCCACGCGTCAAGCGATCAGTCCATGCGCGCAAGAAGCGCCGCAAGGTCCTCGGCGAGGCGAAGGGCTACTGGGGCCTCAAGAGCAAGAGCTACCGCTACGCGAAGGAGCAGGTCGAGCACTCGCTCGTCTACGCCTACCGCGACCGCAAGAACAAGAAGCGGACGTTCCGGCAGCTCTGGATCGTGCGGATCAACGCGGCCGCGCGCGCCAACGGGATGTCCTACAACCAGTTTATCTCGGGCCTGCACAAGGCGGGCATCGAGCTCGACCGCAAGGTCTTGGCCGATCTGGCCGTGGCTGATCCGGCCGCGTTCACCGCGGTCGTGGAGCAGGCGAAAGCGGCGCTCGAGAGCTCCAAGGCCGCGTAACAGGCACGCGTTGATCACGTCGGCGTCGAATCCGACGCTGAAGCTCGTCCGCAAGCTCCTCGCGCAGAAGCGCAAGCGCGAGGAGCTCGGGCTCTTCGCCGTCGAGGGCGAGGATCTGGTCGCGGCGGCAGCCGCCGCCGGGATCGAGCCGACCGAGCTCCTCGTCGCCGGCGAGAACGTCGAGCCCGAGCTCCTCGCGGCGATCTCGACCTTGCCGCACCCGGCGCGGGTCGTCGCCCTCTATCGCACTGCTGCGCTGCCGCGCGATCCGCGCGAGACGACCCTCGCGCTCTGGCGGGTGTCCGATCCCGGGAACGTCGGCACCCTGCTGCGGGCCGCCGACGCGTTCGGGGCCGCCGTGGCTCTCTCCGAGGGCTGCGCCGATCCGCTGGGCTCCAAGGCGCTGCGAGCGTCCGCGGGCGCCATCTTTCGCGTCCCGCTGCTCGGCTTCGAAACCGCGGCGGGCGGACGCGTGGCGCTCGTCGCGCACGGTGCGACGCCTCTGCACGAGCTCGAGCTCGCCGGCCCGACGACGTTCGTGCTCGGAGCGGAGCGCGCCGGTCTCCCGCGGGAGATTGCGGACGCTTGCGAGCGACAGGCGACAATCGTGACGACGGGTGCGGCCGAGTCTCTGAACGTGGGGGTGGCCGGAGCGATTGCGCTCTACGAGCGCTCCCGCCGGGGCTAACCGAAGCCCGCGACCCACCAGCGGATGGCAGCCGCAGACGTGGCCGGCGAGGCCTCATGACCCCCGCGAAAACGCCGGTAAGTCACCGGATAGCCCGCGGCGCGGAGCTTCTGCACGACCGAATCGCCCGCGACCTCGATCGGCAGCACGCTGTCGAGCGTGCCGTGCGAGACGAAGATCCGCGGAACGCCGACCTGCTGACCGGCGAGCACCGCCCCGGGTGAGAGCGCCATCACTGTTGGGAAGAGGTCGCCGTTGGAGACCCCGAGCGTCAGGGCGTAGGAGGCTCCGTCCGAGAAGCCGCCGACGGCGATCCGCCTCCGGTCGATCGCGCAGCGCTTGTAGGCCTCGGCGAGCGACAGGTTGACCGACTCGAGATCCAGGTCCTGCGGCGAGGAGAGGATGCTCCAGGTCGAGCCTTTCGAGGCGGGCGCGATCAGCACGAGCCCTCGTTGCTTCCAGCCGCCGCGAAAGGACGCGAGCGCGTCGGCCGGCCTCTGGCCCGCGCCGTGCAGCACGACTGCGAGAGCCCGCTTGCCCGGGCCGGGCGGAGTGACGCGCATACGAGCGGACTGTCCGTTCGGGAGCCGTAGCGCGTGCTCACCCGGACTGCAGGGCGGCCGGGGCGTCGCCACCGCCTGCTTGCCGCCGCCGCAGCCGGATGCCATGGCCAGCGCCAGAGCGAGTGCGGCGAGCCTCACCAGGCGCCGCCTCCGCCGCCGCCACCACCCCCGCCGCCCCCGCCCGAGAACCCGCCGCCGAAGCCGCCCGACCCGGAGGACGGCGGCGCGAGGGCGGAGCCGAACCCGGAGGCGAGGTCGCCGATGCTCATCGACGTCGGGCCGGACGCCAGATCGCCGTGCGGGCCGATCCAGTAGAGCGTGCTCGCCTGCGCGAGCGCCTCCGGCATGTGCAGCTGGGCGCCCTGGAGGACCCGCTCGGCGATCCCGAAGGCAATGCCGTAGACGAGGTAGCGCTCCCAGAGCTCGAGCGTCGCGGGCGGAGCGATGTCCAACCGCGGGAAGTCCGTCAGGTAACGGCGGAATGCCTCCCACCGCTCGGCCTCCGCCTGCGCGGGCGGCGTGCGTCGCCGCCAGAGCGGGCGATTGAAGGCTGCGAGCACGAGGGCGGCGGCGCCCACGAGGCCGCACGCGCCCAGGGCGATCGCGACGACGCTGCCCCACGTCGGTGCCACGGAGTTGAACGAGCCGATGCCGCCGAAGAGGGTCAGCCCGCCGGCGAGGCCGAGCAATGCGGCTCCGCCGAGCAGCACGGCGAGCCCGATGTTCGTGAACCACTTTCGCCCAGAAATCTCCGCGTCGACCGCCGACTTGAACGCCGTGAACCGCTCCGCGTTTCCTTTCCGGTCGTCCTCGATCCGGTCGCGGAAGAGCGACAGGCGGTCCGGGCCCGAGGCGAGGATGGCGTCCACGACCTGGGCGACGGGCGCCTCGAACGCCTCCACGGGGGCCTCCACGTCCCCGAGCGAGAGCTCCAGATCCGCGACCTGCTGGGTCTTCAGGCCGCCCCAGATCTTCCGCTCTGTCGTGACCGGCTCGGAGCGGTAGCGCCCGCGGCGGATCAGGTCGAACAGCGTCGCGGTGAACTCGAGCGATCCGGGCGTTCCGCCCTGCGCGAGAAGGGACGGTACGAGCGCAGGCTGGGTCTCGTTCGGCGGCTCCTGCTCGTACTCCCGGTCGTAATCGGTGCCGTGCTCGCGCCCGAACCGCCACCAGACCAAGGCGATCACCGCCAACGCGGGGCCGAAGGCGAGCGCGAGCAGGATGGCGAGCGTACGGGGCAGGTTGTCGAGGGCATCGTCGATCTTGCGCCGGTCGCGCTCGTACGAGGCGGCATCCGCGCGCTCCTCGGCGACGATCTTCTCCAGGCCCGGCCCGCTCTCGACCCGCATGCCCTCGGTCGAAGTGAAGAAGCGGCGCGGGACCAGCGTCCGTAGCTCCACGAACTGCTTCGTCGAAACGTCGAGCGCGCGCAGCGATGCGGTCGTCCCGTCGAGCGTGACGTCGCCGCGGACCCCGACGGGATGACCCCAAGCTCGGGTCACCTCGCCCGGTGCGTGGAGCTGCGCGGTGAGCCGTGCCAGCCCGACCTCCCACTCATCGCCCCAGACCTGCAGATTGACGTCCACCACATCGTCGTAGGCAACGGCGACGCCGCGGAGGCGATACCCAACTCGAAAGGTCCGCTCCTCGTTCGCGGCCGCGTAGTGCCACACGATGCGCAGCTTGTCGCCGACCCGCGTGATCCCATAGGTGCCCGGAGCGTCGGCGCACCCCAGGTCGGTGCAGCCGCCGGGCCGGTAATGGACGTCCCCCTCCGCGACCACCAGCTGGTCGAGGCTCTCCCCGTCGCGGAGCGGGATCTCGCGGTACGCGCCGCTGAAATCGCCCACGTAAGAGAAGACGATGTTCTCCGAGACGATCAGGCCGCCGTCCCGCGCGACCTGCACGATCACGTCCGCGCGCGGCAGTGAGAAGGACTTCGCGCCCGCGTCGCCGGCAAATGCGAGCGCCGCCAGCAGCGCGAGCGCTAGAACGCGACGCGTGGTGCCTCCCGGGCCTCGCCTTCGACCTCGAAGAAGTCCTTCTTCGTGAAGCCGAACGGCCCCGCGAAGAACACGCCCGGGACTGTCTGAATCGCCGTGTTGTAGGTAAGCACCGTGTCGTTGTAGACCTGCCGCGAGACGGCGATCCGATTCTCCGTTTGCGCGAGCTCGTCCTGGAGCTGCCGGAAGTTCTCGTCGGCCTGCAGCTCCGGGTACGCCTCCGCGACGGCGAAGAGGCGTCCGAGTGCCTGGCCGAGGATGCCCTCCGCTGCGCCCTGCTCTGCCGGGCCCTGCGCGGTTTGTGCGCGCGTCCGAGCAGCCGTCACGGCCTCGAACGTCTCCCGCTCGTGGGCGGCGTAGCCCTTGACCGTCTCGACGAGGTTCGGGATCAGGTCGTAGCGTCGCTTCAGCTGCACGTCGACCTGTGCCCAGGCGTTCTCGACTCGGTTTCGCAGCCGGACGAGCCGGTTGTAGAACAGCACCAGCGCGATGACGAGCACCACGACAACGCCGAGAACGATCCAGACCATGCGCGTACCCTAACTGCGACGGGTGGCCGCGAAGACGACGTCCTCGCCACCTGTGTAAGGGCGGCGGTCGAACCAGCCCCACTGCGCGTCGAGTTCGAACCCGGACCGGTCGAGCAGCAGCCGCCACTCGGGCGGCGAGAGCCAGGCGAGCGTCATCGTCGAGGCCTCCTCGCCGCGGCGCACGGACAGCGTCAGCGTCCGTTCGCCCTCGTCCCAGTCTGCGCGCTCGAAGATTCCCGGCTCCCGCTCGAGCCAGCGGCCGTGGGTGTCCTCCACATCTTCGGCGCTCGGGGCGAAGACGTCGAACACGAGGCGTCCGCGGGGCGCCAGCAACTCGTTCGCCGCCGCGAGCGCGCGCAGACGATCGGCCTCCGTGGTCATGTGGAGCAGCGAGCGAAACGGGACGAGGACAAGTGGGACGCGCTCCTCGACCGGCGGGTCGCGCATGTCGCCCTGGCGCAGGTCGAGCAGCGCCTCGACGCCCTCGGTCCGCGCGTAATCGCGGGCGACGTCGAGCATCCCGGCTGAGGCGTCGACGCCGATCACGCTGATGCCCGCCTTCGCGATCGGGACGGAGATGCGACCCGTACCGCACGCCAGCTCGACCACACGGCCTCGCGAGGCGCGTGCCTCGTCGACGTAGAACTCGATGTCCTCGGTGACGCTCGCCGACCACGGGTCGTAGACCCGCGCTATGGCGTCATACGGGCTTGCGGACAACCCAGACGAACTCGTTCGCGGATTCGTCGAACGCCTCTCGCGCGAAGCCGCCGTACAGGGCTTCGACCTCGAAGCCCGCGACCTCGATCAGGCCTTCCCACTCGGACCGGTTCAGCCACCAGAGCGAGATCGTGTCGCCGCTCTCCAGCGTGATGTCGGTCCGGTTGTCCTGACGGACGTGGTCGATCCGGTGGCGGATGCCGTTGTGCTCCTGCCACTCGCCGTCGTTGCGCGCGGCGATCCGCGGGTCGAACACGAATGCGTTCCAGGCGAAGCGGCCACCGGGCCGCAGCGCGGCGTGCACGCGCTCGAACACGCGCCGGCGATCCCCCCAGGTCGGCAGGTGGAGGAGAGAGCGGAAGGGGACATAGACGAGGCCGGCCGGCTCGTCGAGCTCGAAGTCGCGCATGTCGCCCTCGCGCAGCTCCAGGTCGACGCCTGCGGCGTCTGCGCGCACCCTCGCCTGCGCGAGCATCGCGGGCGACGCGTCGATCCCGAGGACGTGGCGGCCCGTCTCCTTGGCGACCGGGATCGCGACGCGGCCATTGCCCACGGCGAGCTCCACCAGCGGTCCTTCCGTCTCGCGGGCGAGCTCGACGTAGAAGGCGACGTCCTCCGTCATGTGCGCAGACCAGTCGTCGTAGATCGCCGCGAACGGGTCGTAGACGCTCATGAGGCCGATGCTATCGTCGCGCGATGGACGAGAAGGCGCTTGAAACCGAGGCTTTGGCGGCGATCGCGGCGGCGACGACACCCGACGCAGTCGAAGAGGCGCGCGTCCGCTTCCTCGGGCGGAAGGCCGAGCTGCCGCAGGCCCTCCGGGCGGTGCGTGACCGCGAGACGGGCATGACGCTGAACGCGCTCCGGCAGACGCTCGAGTCGGCACTCGATGCCCGGCGCCACGAGCTGGAGCGCGCCGAGCTCGACCGGCGGCTCCGTGAAGAACGAGTCGACGTCACGCTTCCGGGCGACGAGCTGCCGCGGGGGAGCCTGCACCCGATCACGCAGACGAGGCGCATGGTCGAGGACGCCTTCCTCGGTCTCGGCTACGAGATTCGCGACGACCGCGAGGTGGAGACGGTCGAGTACAACTTCGACAAGCTGGGCTTCGCGCCCACCCACTCGACCCGCTCGCCGCGCGACACGTTCTTCTTCCCGAGCGGCACAGTCCTGCGCACGGAGACGTCTCCGTCGCAGATCCACATGCTCGAGGAGCGGGAGCCGCCCGTCTACATGGTCTCGATCGGACGTGTGTACCGGCGCGATGCGATCACCGCGACCCGGTATCCGATCTTTCACCAGTTCGAGGGGCTCGCCGTCGACAAGGGCATAACCCTGGCCGACCTGAAAGGAACGCTCCGGCACGTGATGCGCGCGCTCTTCGGCGCCGACCGTCGAGTCCGCTTCCGCACGCACTTCTTCCCGTTCACCGAGCCTTCGATCGAGCCCGACGTCTCCTGCGGGATCTGCGATGGCGCCGGCTGCCGCACGTGCAAGTTCTCCGGCTGGATCGAGCTCGGCGGCGCCGGCATGGTCGATCCGGTCGTCTTCGAAAACGTGGGCCTCGACCCGGAGGAGTGGTCGGGCTTCGCGTTCGGGTGCGGCCTCGAGCGGGCCGCGCAGCTGCGACACGACATCTCCGACATCCGCGCGCTCTGGGACGGCGACCTGCGCGTGCTCCGGCAGTTCTGAGATGAAGGTCCCCGTTTCCTGGCTGCGCGAGTACGTCGCGCTCGAGATGCCCCTCGACGAGCTCGCCACGCGCCTGTCGATCACCTCCGCCGAAGTCGAGGGGATCGAGCGGGTCGGTGTCGCGGACGAAGACGGCAACCTCGACCTCTTCAAGGTCGGCAAGGTGCTCGCCGCGGAGAAGCACCCCGACGCCGACCGGCTCCAGCTCTGCCAGGTGGACGTCGGCCGCGGCGACGCGCTGCAGATCGTCTGCGGTGCCTGGAACTTCGGGCC
Organism: Gaiellaceae bacterium; assembly: GCA_035525905.1. Lineage (GTDB taxonomy): Bacteria > Actinomycetota > Thermoleophilia > Gaiellales > Gaiellaceae > Gaiellasilicea. Next base: position 13,403 of record DATLDK010000131.1, read on the forward strand.
TGGAGCCACGGTCGGCGTCGCGCTTCCGGGTGCGGTGCTGCCGAGCGGGCTCGAGCTCGGGGTGCGCGACGTCCGTGGCCAGGCCTCCCACGGGATGATCCTCGCCGAGGACGAGGTCGCGCTCGGCACCGACCACACCGGGATCATGCTGCTGCCGGAAGCCGAGCCGGGGACGCCGCTCGCGGACGTGCTCCCGCTCGCAGACCGCGTGCTCACCGTCGAGGCCACCGGCAACCGTCCCGACCTTCTGTCCGTCTACGGGCTCGCGCGCGAGGTGGCCGCCATCTACGACCTCGAGCTCGCTCCGTGGCCGGGGGCCGAGCCGCCGCGCACCGGAGACGAGACCGTTACGGTCGAGATCGAGGACTTCGGGGGCTGTCCCCGCTACCTCGGCCGGCTGTTCCGGGGCGTCTCGATCGAGCCTTCGCCCGTGTGGCTGAAGGCGCGTCTGCTCGCGGCCGGGATGCGTCCGATCTCCAACATCGTCGACGTCACCAACTACGTCATGCTGGCGCTCGGGAGCCCGCTGCACGCCTTCGACTGGAAGACGGTCGGTACGGAGCGAATCATGGTGCGCCGCGCCCGGCCGGGCGAGTCGATGCGTACGCTGGACGGGGCCGAGCGGCGGCTCGACCCCGCCGACCTCCTGATCACGGATGGCGAGCGGCCGATCGCCCTGGCCGCGATCATGGGAGGTGAGGAGACGGAGATCGGCGACTCGACGACCGAGGTGCTGCTCGAGGCCGCGAACTTCGAGCCCCACGGCATCTTCCGCACGTCCGAACGGCTCCGGCTTCGCACCGAGGGCTCCAACCGGTGGGAGAAGGGCGTCGACCCGCATCTCGCCGAGCATGCGGCGCGCCTCGCGACCGAGCTCATCGTTCAGCTCTCGAACGCCGAGTGGGTCGGGGAGTCCGATGTGCACGCAGGTCTGCCCGAGCGGCAGGTCGTGCGCTTCCGGCCGGAGCGCGCCGACGCCGTGATCGGGATCGAGACGGCTGCTGAGGAGCAGCAGCGAATCCTCGCCCGTCTCGGCTTCGAGCAGGACAACGGGTCGGTGGCGGCGCCGACGTGGCGCGGGCGGGACGTGACTCGTGAGATCGACGTCGTCGAGGAGATCGCGCGCTTCCGGCTCGACGACGTGCCTTTCACCCTGCCGCGGCGGCGGGCGATGTTCGGCACGCTCACTCGCAGCCAGGCGCTTCGCCGCCGGGTCGAGGAGGCCCTGGTCGGGCTCGGGTTCTCCGAGACGTACACCCCGTCGCTCGTCCCTCCCGGCGGCGACGGCTCCTGGGTGCTGCCAGAACCGATCTCCGTCGAGCTGACGACGCTGCGCACGTCGCTCTTACCGAGCCTCGTCGAGGCTGCCCGACGCAATGTGGATCTGGGAGCGGAGCGAATCGCTCTCTTCGAGATCGCGCGGGTCTACCTCGACGGCGGGGAGCTGCCGGACGAGCGGCTACGGGTCGCCGGCATCGTCGCTGGTGGGTTCGCTCGCGCAAAGGGATCGCTGGAAGTCGTCTACGACGCGCTCAAGTCGACCCCCGACTTTGCGCGTGCGGAGGACCCGCTCTTCCATCCGGGCAAGACCGCGCGAACGGAGGCGGGGCTCGTGGGGGAGATCCACCCCGCTGTGCTCGAAGGTGGGTGGGGCGCGTTCGAGCTCGACCTCCGCCAGCTCTTCGCAGGGTCAGGCGAGCCCGTGACCTACGAGGACGTGGTCACGTTCCCGCTCGCCCGGCAGGACATCGCCGTAGCCGTCGCCGAGGACATCGAGGCCGGCGCGCTCGTGGCGACGGCGCGCCAGGCGGGTGGTGCGGAGCTGCGCGAGGCCCGCGTCTTCGACGTGTACCGCGGCGAGCAGGTCGAGCAGGGCCGGAAGTCGGTCGCGATCCGGCTCGCGTTCCAGTTGCCCGACCGGACTCTCTCCGACGAGGACGTCACGGGGCTGCGGGAGCGGATCGTGGAAGCGCTCGCCAGAGAGCATGACGCACAGCTGCGTTCCTAAGCGTCCCCGAGCGACGGGACAGCTGCTCGAACCGTATCTTTTCCAGGGACTTCCGCGTTTCTCCCGCGTCAGTTTTCTCTAACGGGGGAGAGCGGTAATGAACTACTTGAAGACATTGATGCGCGTCGCGGGCATCGGGTTCTGCGTCGTCGCGTTCGCCGGCACCGCCCTCGCGGGCGGCAACGGCAACGAGAACGGGAACGGCAACGGGAACGGGAACGCCGGCACACCGCCCGGCCAGGAGAAGAAAGCCGAGCCCGCCCCACCGGCGGCCGCGGCCCCGGCTCCTCAGGCGGCGGCGCCGACAGAGCAGAAGAGCGACCACGCGGCGGCGGCTTCCAAGCCGGACCGCAGCAAGAGCGAGCACAAGTCGGAGCACGCCAAGTCAAAGCCGAAGGCTGAGGCCAAGATCGTCGCCAAGGCCGAGACCAAGACGGTCGCCAAATCCGAGGCGAAGGGCAAGTCCGGCCAGGCGCACAAGTCGGCCAGCCCGAAGTCGTCGGGCTCGTACAAGCAGACATCGCACGGCACCGATCTGAAGAAGGGCATGTCGCACAAGCACACCATCTGCCATGCCACTGGTTCGGCGTCGAACCCGTACGTGGTGATCACGCCTTCGGTCTCCGGGGTGTTCCACGGGCACATGGGCCACCAGGGCGACGAGGACATCATCCCGCCGTTCGTCTACAAGGGGACGACGTATTCGCAGAACTGGGATGCAGCGGGCCAGGCCCTCTTCGCGGCGGGGTGCGCAGCCCACACGGCCGCCCCGGCGGTCCCCCCGACCAAGCACGAGGAGAGCAAGACGGTCGAGCACGGCAGCTGCCCGGCCGTGACGACCACCACCGAGCGCGTCATCGTCGGCGTGTGGCATGCGACCGGCGCGTACAAGAACGGCCAGCGCAAGTTCGTGTTCATCACGCCGAGCCTCAACTCGGCGCACTACGACAAGTCGAAGCACTCGGACGACATCCCCGTCTACGCGGACCGGAGCGTCACCGTGTCTTCGTCGGCGGACAAGTGCAGCGCCGCGACGGTGACGCCGCCCGCCGCCACATTGGTCGCGGAGCAGCCGCAGCCGGTTGTCCCGACACCTGCGGGTCAGGCGCCCGCGCGCGGGACCGTCGGCGTCCTGCCGGCCGCGAAGAAGTCAGCGCCCGTCGGCGCAGTCGCGGGCGCGGTCTCGCCCACCAAGGTGACGACCAAGCAGCGGTCGCCCGGGGGCGTCCTCGACACCGTCGCCAGCGCGCCGAAGGCAGTCGCGCAGACCGCGGCGAGCGGGACGTTGCCGTTCACCGGCATCCCGCTGTGGATCGCGGCGCTGATCGGCGCGGCTCTGCTCGGGACCGGCCTCGTGCTCCGGCGCTCCGCGAGCTGATCGAGCTGTAGCAGAGGGGGAAGCAACGGGGCGGCCTTCGGGCCGCCCCGTTTGCAATCGGCAATCCGATTCCGAGCGGCCGGCGTAAAATTGGATTGATGCGCTTCAGGGCTTTCGTCGGTCTGGCCGCCGCGGCGGCGTTCGTGCTCGCTCCGGTCGGGGCACCGTCCGGCTCGGCGAACCCCGAGCTGAAGGCGACCGTCGGCCCAGGCTTCTTCATCAAGCTGGCCAATCCAGACGGCTCGTTCGTCACCAAGGTCGACCCTGGCACCTACGACATCGTCGTCAGCGATCTCGCCGAAGAGCACAACTTCCACCTGTCCGGGCCCGGTGTCGACCGGGCGACCTCGGTCGAGCAGACCGCGAGCGTCACCTGGACCGTCACCTTCGTCGAGGGCCGGTACGAGTACGTCTGCGACCCGCACTCGACCCTGATGCGCGGCGAGTTCGTGGCCGGCAACCCGCCGCCTGAGCCGACGCCGCCGCCAAAGCCGGTTCCCGCTGCGGGCAAGAAGCTCGTGCTCACGGTCGGCCCAAATGCCGCGATCACGCTGCGGAACGCCGCCGGCAACGCTCTGCGTGGCCTGACGTCGGGCAGCTACACGATCGTCGTCCGCGACCGCTCCAAGGTGCACAACGCCCATCTGATCGGTAAGGGCGTCAACCGGAAGTCGG
>DATLDK010000152.1:0-5918 GCA_035525905.1 Gaiellaceae bacterium
CCCGTCGAGCTCCAGCAGCGCCGGCTCCAACTCGCGGGGCCTGATCTCCTCGTAACTCGACATGCAGAACCTCCGAACTCGCGGGACCGGCGCGGAGCATATCCTTCACTCAATGTCCGAGACGAAGGAGTCGCGCGATGCCGTTCACCCTCCCAGACCTTCCCTACGACTACGCGGCGCTCGAGCCGACCATCGACGCGCGCACGATGGAGATCCACCACGGCAAGCACCACCAGGCTTACGTCGACAACGCGAACAAGGCGCTCGAAGGCACCGAGTGGGCGAACAACAGCGTCGAGTCGGTCCTGGCGAGCCTCGATGCGCTGCCGGACGACATCCGCACCGCCGTCCGCAACAACGCCGGTGGCCACGCGAACCACAGCCTCTTCTGGGAGATCATGAGCCCGGACGGTGGCGGCGAGCCGGAGGGTGACCTCAAGGCTGCGATCGACGACGTCTGGGGCGACACCGACTCCCTGAAGCAAGCGGTCAACGACGCCGGCGTGAAGCGCTTCGGCAGCGGCTGGACGTGGCTGGTCTACGACGGCACGGGCCTCGCGGTCAAGTCGACGCCCAACCAGGACAGTCCCCTCCTCGAGAGCGACGTGCCGCTGCTCGGCATCGACGTCTGGGAGCACGCCTATTACCTCAACTACCAGAATCGCCGTCCGGACTATCTCGGCGCGTGGTGGAACGTCGTCAACTGGCCCGAGGTCGGCCGCCGGCTCCAGGCAGCGGACAAGTAGAACCCGTAGAACGAGGAGGGGCGCCTCGCGGCGCCCCTCCTCCAGTTGCGCTTGCCCCAACCTAGAGGCGGATCAGGATGACCCGGCTGGCGCCCGTCACGTACCCGACCCCGACCTGCGTCTGGGGCATCAGGATGCGAATGCTCGAGAGGCCCCTCGGGATGCGGACCGTCGCGCGCGTCGCGATCGTGCTCGACTTGAGCACGACTCGCTTCAGCGAGACCCAACGGCCGAGCGAGTTACGCCGCTGGACATACACGGACTTGCCTGCATAGGGGATCGTGGACGTCGCCTTCGTCGAGAAGGTGACATACCGACCGACCTTCTTCAGGATTCCGATGCCGATCCGCGGCGCCACGTTGACCGTGACCGGAGAAGAGGTCGTCGGCGTGGCCGGGTTCGCCTGCCAGCTGACCGTGTAGGTCGTCTGAGCGGACGGAGCAGTCGTGAACGTGAACGCGCCGCTGGCCGTCGATAGGACCTCGGCGACCGAGCTCGTCTGCTTCGTGCCGGTGCGCGTCAGCACCTCGGCGCGCAACATGACCTTCTCGCCGGCCTTCGCGACCGGGAGCTTGCCACTGAGCACGACCGCGCCGCCGAAGATCACCTTCGGCTTGTTCGCGGTCAAGCTCGGCGAGCCGACCGGAGCCGCGGCCTTCGCGACCGTCACCGTCATCTTCTGGTTCTTGACCAGGGTGTCCTCGACGCTGTAGTGGCCGTCGGCCTTGAACTGGAACGTGTAGGTCTCGCCCGGCTTCAGGCTCGGCGAGGTGAACGCGTTCTTCGACGTGAGCTGATGGTTCTTGGCGTCGGAGTTCGTCCAGGTGATCGAGTCACCCGCATCGATCGTGATCGAGTTCGGGACGAAGCCGGCGTTCGTGATGCTGACTGTCTTGGTAGCAGCGAGTGCCGTCGGCGAGGCGAGCAGGAACGCCGCGAGCACTGGCAGCAGTAGGAACTTCTTCATGCTGATGTCTCCCCTGTGAAACGTTGAGTAGCTCCGTCGTGCCCTCCTGTCGTCCCGTCGAACCGCCGATTTCCAGGGATTTACTTCTTCCGAACTATCTTGTCCGGTCGCGGCGGCCCCTCGAAGCGCGAGAATGCGCGAGTGGATCAGGCCCCACGCACCCTCCTCACCGGCGGTACCGGCAAGCTCGGCGCGCGCATCGCGGAACTGCTTCGCCGCGAGGGCTGGCAGGTGTTGGCGGCAGGCAGCCGCGACGGTGACCTCGCCCGCGCCGACGCGGCGCGCGCGCTCGTCGAGCGCGCTGTCGGGGAGCTCGGAGGTCTCGACGTGATCGTCAACGGCGCCTCGTCCGGGTTCGAGCCGAAACGGTTCGACGAGGTCACCGAGGCGGACGTCGACGCCGCGCTCGGCGCGACCGTCAAGGGAAGCTTCTTCGTCACGCAAGCGGCGGCGCCGCACCTTCGAGCGAGCCGGGGCCTCGTCGTCATGCTCGAGGACGTGGCGGCCTACCAGCCGTGGCCCTCCTTCGCGGCGCACTGCGCGGCGAAAGCCGCACAGGCCATGCTGACGCGGACGCTCGCACGGGCGCTCGCGCCCGACATCCGCGTGTGCGGCGTCGCGCCGGGCCCGGTCGCGGTCGAGCCCGGCCAGCAGCCGAGACGCGCTGCCGAGACCGCACTCGGCCGGGTCGGGTCGCCCGACGATGTCGCGGGTGCGATCCTCTATCTCGCAGGAGCCGAGTTCGTCACCGGCACGACGATCGTTGTCGACGGCGGCCGGCTGCTCCAATCCGGGAGATCAGGCAGTGCGTAATCCGAGGGGATGGATGGGGCGGTGACCCTCAAGAGGCCAGTCATGCCGCGCGCTGGTGGAACCGTAAGCTTTCCCCGCGTGGGCCACGCCGAGTTGACGGACGGTGACCTGATCGAGCGCGTCGGCGACGGTGATCGCGACGCGTTCGAAGAGCTTTACCGCCGCTACACACGCCCGGTCCTGGGACTGGCGCTGCGCCGGCTCGGCGACCGCGGCCGCGCCGAGGACGCGCTGCAGGAAGCCTTCGCAGCGATCTGGCGCTCGGCCCGGAGCTACGACGCGACCCGGGGGCAGGGCGGTGCCTGGCTCTATACGGTCGCGCGCAACGCAATCGTGGACGGCGCGCGGAAGCGGCACGAGCCGCCGATGGACGCGCCAGACGAGCCCTCCCGCGAGGGCGGGCCCGACGAGCGGGCCGAGGCGTCCTGGCTGACGTGGCGGGTGCACAGCGCCATCGAGCTGCTGCCCGATCACGAGCGCCCTGTGATCGAGCTCGCGTACTGGGGCGGGCTCTCCCAGAGCGAGATCTCCCAGTTCCTCGATGTGCCGCTCGGAACGGTCAAGACGCGGACCCGCAGCGCGCTGGCACGGCTGGCCGATCTGCTGGAGGAGGAGCTGAGATGACGGACCGCTTCGACGACCTCGTCGGCCAAATCGACGACCCCGAGGAGCGGCGCCGGCTGCACCGAGTGCACGAGTTGCTCCTCTCGGTCGACGCTCCGCCGGAGCTCTCTCCCGTAGCCAGGCCGGCTGAGCCCGCGAGGTTCCCCTCAAGGCGACGGCGGCCGCTTGCGCTGGCGCTCGTCGCGACTGCGGTCGGCGCCGTGCTCTTCGGCTCCGGCTATCTGGCGGGCGGCCGCACCGATGACGTCACTCCGGTGACGGTGATCACGATGGCGGGCATCGGCGAGGGGCGCGGAGCGTCGGCATCGATCGACTTGCTGCCGCAGGACGCCTCCGGCAACTGGCCTCTGGACGTGCGCGTGCGGGGCCTCGAGCCGAGCAAAGACCGGGCGGACTACTACGAGCTCTGGCTCACGAAGGACGGCAAGCTCGCAGATTCGTGCGGTCGCTTCACCACGCACCAGGGTCTGACGAAGGTGACGCTGAGCGTTCCGTACGGCCTGCGGCAGTACGACGGCTGGGTCGTGACGCGCGCGGGCTCCGACCGCGTGCTGCTGAGAACCTAGGCGGGCTGCCAGAGCTCGAAGCGGTTCCCCTCGGGATCGACGGCCCAGCCGAAGCGCCCGAACTCGAGCTCTTCGACCCGCTCGTCGACCTCGACGCCCGCCGCGCGGAGTTGGGCGAGCATGGCGTCGAGATCGCGCACGCGGTAGTTGACCATCGCCTGCTGTGCCTGCGGCCAGTAATCGGTGTCGCCGGCGAAGACCGACCACACGGTGGTGTCGCCGCTCCCTGCCTGGAAGGCGACGCCGCCCCACTCCTCCAAGGCGATTCCCAGGTTGGTGGCGTACCAGGCTCGCAGCTGATCGGTATCGCGGCCGCGGAGGAAGATGCCTCCGATCCCCGTGACCCGCTCCAACTCGCTCAGGGGGCGGTGCGCTCGTTCGCGACGAAAGCGGCGTGCGTGATCGGCATCCGCTCCGCCAGAAATTCCTCGCAAGCCTCCGCGTAGCGCCTGATCTCACGTTGCGCGGTCTCGGCGGCGCGGAGCGAGACGAAGTTCATCAATGCTCGCGCATTGACCGTCCAGTAGAACTCGGTGTAAGCGCCCACGGGCAGAACCGCGCGGGCGAGCTCTCGGGCCACGCCCTCGTCGACGAGCCGCGTGTAGGTCGCGTAGGCAACGTCGTAGGCGGCCTGCAGCTCGTCGCGGGTGCGCTCCGCGAGCTCGGCGTCGACAGGCTCGAACGAGTAGGACCCCGGCTTGCCGACCTGGCTGCGCACGTCCTCCGCCTCCGGGACGTAGAAGTCGTCCGTGGCCTTCGCGTAGCGCATCGAGAACTCGTTGAACGAACCGATCCGGTGGCGGAACCACTCGCGCGCGACGAAGATGGGGCAGCGGATGTGGAAGCGAAAGGAGTTGTGCTCGAAGGGCGTTCCATGGCGGTCCCGCATGAGGAAGCGGATCAAGCCAGCGTCAGCATCGTCCACCTCGTCCCGGTGCCGCGCGAAGCTGACCCGGGCAGCGTTGACGACGGAGAGATCGTCCGCCATCGCAGCGTCCAGGCGCACGAAGCCGTGGTCGAGGACTGGTATCGAGCTCTCGGGTATCACTTCGGTCGTGGTTGCCACGGATGTCGAGGCTAGCGCGGTCCCCGGACGGTAATGGCAAATGCCTGGATCGGCTCGTCGGGGTGGTCGTATCCCTCCTGGCGTCCGGGCTTTTATCCCGAGGGAACGCCGAACGAGGAATTTCTCGCGCACTACGGGAAGGCGCTGCCGTCGGTCGAGCTGAACTCGACGGGCTACCGGCTGCCGTCCGAGGAGCAGTTCGCACGCTGGGCCGACCAGGTGCCCGGCGGCTTCCGCTTCGCGGTCAAGATGCCGCCCCGAGCGCTGCGTGCCCTCGGCACCTTCGAGGAGCGCGTGCGCACGCTGGGCGACCGGCTCGGGCCTGTACGCGTCGTCGTGGACACGCCGCGAGACGACGGCCTGCTCGCGCTGCTCCTCGGGTCCATCGAGCTCCCGCTCGCGCTCGACCTCCGGGACCCCAGTTGGGACGCCGCCCACATCGCTCCGGCGGTCCGCGTGAACGACTGGGACGCGGACGCACCCTTCCGCTACCTCCGCTTCCGCGATCCTCCGTACGCCGACGAGGAGCTCGAGGCGCTCGCGGCGAGGATCCGGCAGCTGCTGGCCGAGTGCGTCGAGGTGTTCGCATACTTCCGCCACGAGGACGCGCCGAGCGCCCCTGCATATGCGCACAGGCTGCTCGAGCTGGTCGGGTCGGCGCGGTAGCGCCGGTTTGCGGCTACACTTCCCGGCGTTACGTTCTTAGAGCGCGTTCGACGGTGCCCCGCACCTCTCTTACCCGTTCGTGATCAACGGTAGGGAGGTGTATTTACATGGCATCAGGAACAGTCAAGTGGTTCGACGACGCGAAGGGCTACGGCTTCATCGCGCCGGAGGACGGCACGAAGGATCTCTTCGTGCACCACTCAGGCATCGGCGGCGAGGGCTTCAAGTCGCTTGCTGAGGGCGCAAAGGTCGAGTTCGAGGCGCGCGAGGGTCAGAAGGGCCCGGAGGCGTTCAACGTCGTCCTCGTCTAGGGAGGAATCATCGCCGAGAAGGAAGAGAAGATCGAGCTGGAAGGCGAGGTCGTCGAGGCGTTTCGCAGCGGGATGTTTCGCATCGCGCTCGACAACGGCCACGAGACGCTCGGCTATACAGCCGGGAAGATGCGGCGCTACCGGATCAAGGTCTTCCCC
>DATLDK010000143.1:0-3492 GCA_035525905.1 Gaiellaceae bacterium
GCACGAGCACGGGATTCGCGTGATCGTCGACCTCGTCATGAACCACACCTCGTCCGACCATCCCTGGTTCCAGGAGTCCCGCTCCGATCGCACCGGCCCCAAGGCCGACTGGTACGTCTGGTCGGACAGCGACGAGCCGTATAGCGACGCGCGGATCATCTTCGTCGACTCGGAGACCTCGAACTGGACCTACGACCCCGTGCGCGGCCAGTACTACTGGCACCGCTTCTTCAGCCACCAGCCGGATCTCAACTACGAGAGCCCCGCCGTGCAGGACGCGATGCTCGAGGTGCTGCGCTTCTGGCTCGATCTCGGGCTCGACGGGTTTCGTCTCGATGCCGTGCCCTACCTCTTCGAGGAGGAGGGCACGAACTGCGAGAACCTGCCGCGCACGCACGAGTACCTCAAGCGCGTGCGCAAGGAGGTGGACGAGAACTACGCCGACCGCGTGCTCCTGGCCGAGGCGAACCAGTGGCCGGAGGACGTCGTCGCGTACTTCGGCGAGGGTGACGGGGACGAATGCCACATGGCGTTTCACTTCCCGGTGATGCCGCGGATGTTCATGTCGCTGCGCCGCGAGGAGGCACTGCCGATGATCGAGATCCTCGACCGCACGCCTGCGATCCCGTCGAACGCGCAGTGGGGCCTCTTCCTGCGCAACCACGACGAGCTGACCCTGGAGATGGTCACGGACGACGAGCGCGACTACATGTACGGCGAGTACGCCAAGGATCCGCGGATGAAGCTCAACGTCGGGATCCGCCGCAGGCTCGCGCCCCTGCTCGACGGAGGCCGCGACGAGATCGAGCTGATGCACGCGATTCTCTTCTCGCTGCCCGGGGCACCGGTGCTCTACTACGGCGACGAGATCGCGATGGGGGATAACGTCTACCTCGGCGATCGCGACGGTGTGCGTACGCCGATGCAATGGACCGGCGACCGGAACGGAGGCTTCTCGCGCGCGGACTTCGCCCAGCTGTTCCTCCCGCCGCTGATGGATCCCGTCTACGGCTTCCAGGCGGTGAACGTGGAGGCGCAGCTGCGCACGCCCACCTCGCTCCTGCGCTGGCTGCGACGCTTCGTCGAGCTGCGCAAGCAGCATCCGGTCTTCGGGCTCGGCGACTATCGCGTGCTTCGGCCCGAGAATCCGAAGATCTTCGCGCACATCCGCTCGTTCTCGGAGGACATCGTCCTCTGCGTCCACAATCTCGCGCGCACCGCGCAGGCGGTCGAGCTCGATCTGTCCCCGTTCGCCGGGCGGATCCCCGTCGAGCTGTTCGGCAACACGGAGTTTCCCAGGATCGGGACGCTGCCCTACTTGCTCACGCTCGGCCCGCGCGGCTTCTTCTGGTTCCAGCTCCAGGATCCGGCCGATGACGACTGATCTCAAGGCCAGGATCGAGGGCGGCGACCTCCATTTTCTCGACGGGCTCGTCCTGTTGGGGACGATCGCGTCGCAGCGCTGGTTCGGCGGCAAGTCGCGGGACGTCCTCGACGCACGCGTGCTCGACGCCGGTTGTGTCCCCGGCGGCCCCCCGCTGCTCGCGTTCGCGATCGTCGAGGTCCGCTACGGGCTGCAGACCCACGATCTCTACCACCTGCCGCTGGGCTTTCGACCGAGCGAGGAAGGCTGGGACGAGCAGGTGGTGGCCGAGACCGAGGGCTGGGTCTCCTACGACGCGCTCGCCGACACCGACCTCGTTCGGCGGATCGTGGACAGCGTCCGCGCCGGCGAGTCGCTCGACCTCGCCGAGGCGAGGATCGTCTTTTGCCCCTACGGCACCCTGCCCGATCAGGTCGAGCAGGTCCGGCCGATGGGCGCCGAGCAGTCGAACAGCTCGCTCGTCCTCGACGAGCGGCTCGCGCTCAAGTTCTACCGCCGGATCGAGCCGGGGATGAATCCGGAGCTCGAGGTGCTGCGGTTCCTCACGTACCGGAAGTTCCCGCACGTGGCGGCCCTCGAGGGCTACGTCACCTATGAAGGCCGCCCGCTCGAGGCGACGCTCGCGATCCTGCAGCGGTTCGTCCCCTCTCGGGGCGACGCCTGGGAGCTCGCGCTCGACACGCTCGGGTCCGACCCGGGCTGGCTGCCCGCTCACGCACGCAGGCTGGGAGAGGTGACCGCCAAGCTCCACAACACGCTCGCGTCCGATCCCACCGATCCGCACTTCGCGCCGGAGGAGCCCAGCACGGAGTCGTTGGCGCTCATCTCCGCGACGATCGACGAGGAGATCGAGCAGGTGTTCGCGTCCCTGCCAGACATCCCCGCGCTCGAGCCGGTCGCCGGCCGCGCCGAGGAAGTGCGCGACCGGCTGCGCACCTTGACCCACATCGGGCAGGTCGGCCGGATCATCCGCCACCACGGGGACTACCACCTCGGCCAGGCGCTGTGGACGAACGAAGAAGACTGGCTGATCCTCGATTTCGAGGGCGAGCCGGCGCGGACGCTCTCCGAACGGCGGCGGAAGCGGTCGCCGCTGCGCGATGTCGCGGGCATGCTGCGCTCCTTCGCCTACGCGGCCTCGGCGTCGAAGATCCAGCGCGGCGTCGATCCTCCGGAGGGCTGGGAGGAGGAGTGCCGTTCGGAGTTCATGGCCGGCTACTTCGCCGAGATCGAGTCGGCCCTGCTGCCCTACGGCGAGCAAGCGATCGGTCGCCTGCTGATGATCTTCGAGCTCGAGAAGGCGGTGTACGAGCTTCGCTACGAGCTCGGGAACCGGCCCGATTGGGTCTCGATCCCCGTCGCGGGGATCCTGCGGATGCTGGAGGCGGAGTGACGGGGCTGGGCTCCATGGGACTGGGCGAGGTCGACCTCCATCTCGCCGGCGAGGGGCGACACGAGCGGATCTACGAGCGGCTGGGGGCGCACGTCGTCGGCCAGGGCGTCTCGTTCGCGGTCTGGGCCCCGAACGCACGCGCCGTCTCGGTCGTCGGCGACTGGAACCGCTGGGACGGGCGCGTCGACCTGCTCGAGCCTGTCGGGTCGTCGGGGATCTGGGCGGGGCTGGTCGGCGAGGCGGCTGCGGGCGAGGGCTACAAGTTCGAGGTTCACGGCGCGGACGGGCAGCTGCGCCTGAAGGCGGACCCTTTCGCATTCCACGCCGAGGTGCCGCCGAAGACGGCCTCGCGGATCTACCGGTCGAGCTACGAGTGGGGCGACCACAGCTGGGTCGACCGACGCCGCCGCGCAGACGCCCTCCAGGGGCCGCTCTCGATCTACGAGGTACACGCGGAATCGTGGCGGCTCGGCCTGAAGTGGAAGGAGCTGGCCGAGACCCTCGTCTCCTACGCCGACGAGCTCGGCTTCACGCACGTCGAGCTGCTGCCCGTGATGCACCATCCCTTCTCGGGCTCGTGGGGATACCAGGTGACGGGCTTCTATGCGCCCGTCTCCACGCTCGGAGAGCCGGACGACTTCCGTGCCTTCGTCGACGCGCTCCACGGGGCAGGCATCGGCGTCATCCTCGACTGGGTGCCGGCCCACTTCCCGCG
>DATLDK010000162.1:0-11385 GCA_035525905.1 Gaiellaceae bacterium
GGTGGGACGAATGTCGTCCCCGGTTTCGTCGGGCTGACCGTCGACGCCCGCGCACCCGACAGCGAACGCCTAGACAGGCTCGTCTCGGCTCTCGACATCGAGGCGCCGATCCGCACGGAGCCGGCGGTGATGTCGGAGGAGGTGCGCGCCGCCCTGGGGGCCGAGCTGGAGCGGCTCGCCCTGCCGGTGCTCGAGCTGCCTTCGGGTGCGGGTCACGATGCGGGCATTCTCGCCACCGCAGGTGTTCCGTCCGGCATGCTCTTCGTACGGAGCCTGAACGGGGGCATCAGCCACAATCCGGCGGAGTTGAGCTCCCCGGAGGACATCGCTCTCGCCGTCGACGCGCTCACGGGCGCGCTGGGAGCGCTGGCGCGGAGCGCAGACGCGCCCCGATCAAACCTCGGCTAGGCCTCGCGAAACGAGATCGGCTGTGCGCCTTCCCAGAGGGTCAGCCGGCCGAGCTCCCGGAGCTGCTCCCGGCCCTCGACGAGCGTGGCGAAGTGATTCGCCCAGAGGTGCCCGGCCTTGCTCGCGAAGCTGCAGTAGCCGTAAGGAAAGAGGAGCTCCGTCTCGCTCTGGCCCCCGGGGTACAGCGCCAGCTCGCCGGGGTGCGGGTAGCTGGTCGCGTTCTCGGGGCCGAGGCCGAGATCACGGTCTCCCCACGGGATCCAGGTCGACTCGCCGCTCCAGCGGCAGTGGATCACCCGGTCTTCCAGCGGCAGGATCGCCTTGAACGCCGCAACGGTCTGTGGTGCCAGCTCCTCCTCCCAGCGGGCGACGAAGTGCATTCCGGCAGCGGTGATCTCGAGCACTGCGAGAACCTACCCGGCCGCGCCGGCCCAGGCGACGAGGGTCTTGCGCTCGTCAGCGGTCATCTTGGTCACGTTCCCGGGCGGCATCGCATTGGCCGAGACCTGCAGCCGCATGTCGGCGGCGTGCCGCCGCATTCCCTCGAGGCTGTCGAGTTGGACGCCGAGCGGGGCGGAAGCGCCCGAGTGGCATTCGAGGCAGCGTGCCGACACGATCTCCTGTGCAGCGGCGTCTGGGACCGAACCCCGATTGCCGGACGTCTCGTCGGGAGCGAGCGCCACCGCGAGCGCCACCGCGCCCGCCGCCGCCACGCCGAGGATCCACCAGTCCCGCCGGCCCACGTGCCAGCGGTTGAAGAAGTGACGGATCGCCGCGACGATCGCGAAGATCGCGAGCAGGACGAGCCAGGCGTGCCCGGCTCCGAAGGCGAGCGGGAAGTGGCCGGCGAGCATCGTGAAGACGACCGGCAGCGTCAGGTAGTTGTTGTGTACCGAGCGCTGCTTCGCCCGCAGACCAGGCTCGGGGTCGGGCTCCCGCCCCTGCTGCTTCGCGCGGACGAGCTCCCAGTGGGCGGGGATGATCACGAAGAAGACGTTGGCGGCCATGATCGTCCCGAGCATCGCGCCTACCTGGAGAAAGGCGGCGCGGGCCGCGAATACCTCGCCGGCCGCAAACGCAGAAAAGGTGACGAGCGCCGCCACCGCCACGGCCACGAGACGGTCGTCGCGCAGGAAGCGACACGCGGCGTCGTAGGCGAGCCACGCCAGGGCAAGGCCCGCCGCGGAGATCGCAACCGCCTGCCACGCGCCCAGATCGGCCACAGCCGGGTCGACGAGACGGGTGTCCGCGTCGAGCCAGTAGAGGACGACGAGCAGCGAGAATCCCGAGAGCCAGGTGGTGTACGCCTCCCACTTGAACCAGTGCAGGTGCTCCGGCAGCGTGGGCGGCGCCACCTTGTACTTCTGCGAGTGATAGAAGCCGCCGCCGTGCACGCCCCAGTACTCGCCGGCGACACCTTCACGCGGCTCGCGCGGAGAGGCGAGACCGAGGTCGAGCCGGATGAAGTAGAAGGACGCGCCGATCCAGGCGATCCCCGCGACGACGTGCAGCAGTCGCAGGACGAGGTCGGCGAGATCTCTCAGGTAGTCCGCGTCCACCGGTCTCTCGCGATCTCGCAGAGTGCCCGCAACCCTGTCTCGAGCTCCTCGTCGCGGGTGCGGTCGAGGCGTTCGCGCAGCACGGGAACGAGCTCAGCCCGGGTCCGGCCGTCGACGAAGACCACGAACGAGAAGCCGAAGCACTGCTCGTACTCCTCGTTCAACCGCTCGAGCTCCGCCAGGACGGCCGGCTCGGCGCCGCGCTGCTCCTCCGACGGCTCGCCGATCCGCGGGTGCGTCGCGAGCGCCGCGACCTGATCCTCCTCGGGGAGGGCGAGCGCCACCTCCTCCGCGACATCGAGTGGGCTCTCCCGGCCGGCGAGCTCCTCGACGAGCCGCGTGCGCCCCGAGAAGAGCGGCGCCAGCTCATCCGCGCTCAGCTGCCGCGGTAGCTCGCGCACGAGTAGGGCGAGACGAGGAGCGGGACGTGGTAGTGCCCGTCGCCGAGCTCGATCTCGAGCTCCACGCGCTTGAAGAATGGCGATGGCGGGTGGAAGACGAGTCGGTAGCTGCCAGGGTCGAGGTCTTCGCCCAGGCGTGCCCGCCCGTCGTCGTCGGTGCGCTGCTCGGCCATGAACATGTCGCCGCGATAGAGAACGATCAGGACGCCTCCCGCCGGCTGGCCGGCCCCGGTGTCGAGCACATGGGTCGACAGCGAGATCACGGAGCGAATCTACTCGCCTGCACGCGGTGCGCGCGAGCGATCTCGCCCTCGTCTGCGCGCACGAGCGCGCCGCCCTGGACGACGAGCTCGCCGCCGACGTAGAGGCGGTCGACGCGGTGGGCTCCGCCGAACACCAGTCCTGCCACGGGATCGGCCGCACCGCCGAGCTCGAGGCCGTCCGTCGCCCAGACCGCGAGATCCGCGCACCTGCCCGGTGCGATCGCCCCGAGGTCGTCGCGGGCCAGCACCTCGGCGCCACCCCGTGTTCCCAACCGAAGGGCTTGCCGAGCGGTCATCGCCTGCGGCCCGCCGCGGCCACGTGCGACGAGCAGCCCCTGCCTCACGTCGTTGAACAGGTGGCTGCGCTCGTTCGAGGCCGATCCGTCGACGCCGAGCCCCACGCGCACGCCGGCTTCGAGCATCGCCTGCACGGGGGCGACACCGGCTCCGAGGCGCAGGTTCGAGGTCGGGCAGTGAGCGACTCCGGTGCCCGTCGACGCGAAGCGGCCGATCTCCGCCGGCGACAGATGCACGCAGTGGGCGCACCAGACATCACCCTCGAGCCAGCCGAGCGAATCGAGGTACTCGACGGGCGTGCAGCCGTACAGCTCCCGGCAGTAGGCCTCCTCTTCCACGGTCTCCGCCAGGTGCGTGTGCAGCTGCAGGCCCAGGCGCCGCGCGAGCTCCGCCGACTCGGTCATCAGCCGGCCCGTCACCGAGAAGGGCGAGCAGGGCGCGACCGCGATCTGGACGCGTGCGCCCGGGCCCGATTCGTGCAGCTCCCCGGCCAAGCGTTGCGTGTCGGCGAGCACGGCGTCGACGTCCTCGACGAGCTCGTCGGGAGGGAGCCCGCCGTCGGAAACACCCAGGTCCATCGACCCACGCGAGGCGACGATGCGGCAGCCGAGCTCCCGTGCCGCCTGCACCTCAGCCTCGACGAGCCCCGATCGCCCGCGCGGAAAGACGTAGTGGTGGTCGAAGGCGGTCGTGCACCCCGACAGCATCAGCTCGGCCAGACCGGTGCGCGCTGCGGCGTACTCCGCTTCGGCGTCGATCCGCGCCCAGGTCGGGTAGAGCTCGACCAACCACTCGAACAGGGTCGCCTCCTGCGCCCGGGCGCGTGTGAGCGTCTGGTAGAGGTGGTGATGCGTATTGACGAGGCCCGGAGTGACGACCGCGCCGCCGAGCGAGACCCGCTCATCCGCCGCGGGCTCGGCCCCTCCGCCGGCCTCGAGCACCAGGCCGTCCTCGATCAACACCCAACCGTCGGCGTGCTCGGCCTCCGCGTCGTCCATCGTGACGACGTGCGCGTCGGCGAGCAGGGACTTCATGCCTGCGTACCGTATCTTTGCCAGCGTGGAGGTCGTCACCCCTCGCACCCTCGACGAAGCTCTGCGCGTGAAGGCCGAACGCCCGGAGGCCCGTCCGATCGCGGGCGGCACGGATCTGCTCGTGGAGCTGAACTTCGACCGCGCGCGGCCCGAGACGATCCTCAACCTGGCCGAGATCCAGGAGCTGAAGGGGTGGTCGCGCGAAAACGGATCGATCCGGCTCGGTGCCGGCCTCACCTACACGGAGGCGATGCGGCCGGAGGTGGCCGAGCTGCTGCCCGCGCTCGCACAGGCGGCTCGTACCGTGGGGTCACCGCAGATCCGCAACCGCGGCACCATCGGCGGGAACCTGGGCACCGCCTCGCCCGCCGGGGACGCGCACCCACCGCTGCTGGTCGAAGAAGCCGCCGTCGAGCTGGGCAGCGTGCGCGGCGTGCGGACACTGCCGCTGACGGACTTCTTCCTCGGCCCGAAGCGGAACGCGCTCGCCGAGGACGAGCTCGTGCTCGCCGTCCGGATCGACCCGAGTGCGCAGCCCCAGACCTTCATGAAGGTCGGCCCGCGCAACGCGATGGTGATCGCCGTCTGCTCCCTGGCGGTTCTGGCGGACCGCGAGCGTGGCGAGCTCCGCGCCGCGTACGGCTCGGCCGGCCCGATTCCCGCGCTCGTCACGGCGCCTCTGGACAGGCGCGAGGACTTTCCGAGCCTCGTTGCCGCCGCAGCGAGCCCGATCGACGACGTGCGAGGCACGGCCGCCTACCGCCGGCACGCACTCGAGGTGCTGACGAAGCGCGCTCTGGACCGGGTGCTGGCATGAAGATCCGGCTGAGCGTCAACGGCGAGTCGCAGGAGGCCGACGTGTGGGCCGGCGAGAGCCTGTTGACGACCCTGCGCGACTCGCTCGGCCTGCCGGGGTCGAAGAACGCGTGCGAGCAGGGCGAGTGCGGCTCCTGCTCGGTCCTGCTCGACGGGGCGCTCGTCTGCGCGTGCCTCGTCCTCTCTGCGCAGGCCGACGGGCACGAGGTCAGGACGGTGGAAGGGCTGCGCGACGACGAGGGCCTGCACAAGGTGCAGCAGGCGTTCGTCGACGCAGGCGCGGTCCAGTGCGGCTTCTGTACGCCGGGACTCGTCGTCGCGACAGCTGCGCTCCTCGAGCGCGTCCCGAACCCGACCGACGACGTCATCCGTGAGGAGCTGTCCGGGAATCTCTGCAGGTGCACGGGCTACGCGAAGATCTTCGACGCCGTCAGGCTGGCCGCCGCCTCATGAGCACGACCGCGGAACAGCAGGCGCTACTCCAGCGCGGCCGCGTCGGCGATCGCGCGACGCGGCACGACGCGACGCCGAAGGTGACGGGCGAATTCGCGTATTCCAGCGACCTCAGCGCCGCCGGGATGCTCTGGGGCGTCACGGTTCGCAGTCCCCACGCGCACGCGCGGATCGTCGCACTCGACATCTCCGAGGCGCTTGGGATGGCGGGCGTGCATGCGGTTCTGACCCACGCGGACATTCCCGGCCAGAAGACCTACGGGCTCGAGTTCGCCGACCAGCCCGTTCTGGCGGCCGACGTCGTGCGCTATTACGGCGAGCCCGTCGCCCTCGTCGCCGCAGAGGAGCCGGAGCAGGCTCGCCGCGCCGCCGCGGCCGTCCGGGTCCAGTACGAGCTGCTCGACCCCGTGGTCGACATGGAGCGCGCCACCGAGCAGCCGCCCCTGCATCCCGATCGGCCCACGATGGCGCACGGCTACCGCGAGGACGACCGCCCCAACGTCGTCCGGCACATCGTGATCCGACACGGCGACCCCGACGCCGAGGGCGAGGTGTCGGTCAGCGGCGTCTACGACATCGGCATCCAGGACCAGGCGTTTCTCGGCCCCGAATCCGGGCTCGCCGTCCCGGACGGGGAAGGCGGTGTCGACGTCTACGTCGCCACCCAGTGGCTCCATGTCGATCGCGACCAGATCGCTCCGTGCCTCGGCCTGCCGCCGGAGATGGTTCGGATGCACCTCGCCGGAGTCGGAGGCGCGTTCGGCGGCCGGGAGGACCTCTCGATGCAAATCCACGGCGCCATGCTGGCGCTGCACACGAAGCGGCCGGTCAAGATCGTCTACAACCGCGAGGAGTCGTTCTTCGGCCATGTGCACCGCCATCCCGCTCGAATCTGGTGCGAGCATCGCGCGACCCGCGCCGGCCAGTTGACGAACGTGCGCATGCGGATCCTGCTCGACGGCGGTGCGTACGCCTCGAGCTCCACCGCGGTCACCTCGAACGCCGCCTGCTTCGCCCTGGGCCCGTACACGGTCGCGAACGCGTTGATCGAATCGACCTGCGTCTACACGAACAACCCGCCCTGCGGCGCCATGCGCGGCTTCGGCGCCGTGCAGACGTGCTTCGCCTCCGAGGCGCAGATGGACAAGCTCGCGGCGGCGCTCCGGATCGATCCGATCGAGCTGCGCTTGCTCAACGCCCTGACGCCGGGCGACCTCCTTCCGACTGGCCAGCCGATCGAGGGCGCGCTGCCCGTGGCCGAGGTGATTCGACGTGCGGCGGAGCTGCCGGTCCCCGAGCCCGAGTCGCTACCCCGGGAGGCGATCCGACTCCCCGGCGGGGCCGGCAACACGACCCGCGGCGAAGGCGTGCAGCGCGGCGTGGGCTTCGCCGTGGGCTTCAAGAACATCTGCTACTCGGAGGGCTTCGACGATTTCACGGCCGCCCGCGTGCTCCTGCGCGCCGACGGGGCTGCCGAGATCCACTGCGCCGCCGCCGAGGTCGGCCAGGGCGTGACGGACGTGATCCTTCAGGTCGCGAGGACGGAGCTCGGAACAGACGACGTCTCCCTGGCGGAACCGGGCACCGCGACGGTCGACTCGGCGGGATCGGCTTCGGCTTCCCGGATGACCTGGATGGCAGCAGGCGCCGTTCGCGACGCCTGCCGCGCAGCCCTCGAGGAACAGAAGCGGACGAAGGGCGACGTCGACGTCGAGCGGATCTACCGCCACCCCCGCACGACGCCGCTCGACCCCGAGAACGGCCAGATCACGGGTGAGCGGGCCCACGTCTCCTTCGCGGTTGCCGCCATGCGCGTGGTCGCGGAGGTGGATGTCGAGCTCGGGCTGACGCGGATCGTCTGGATCGGAACGGCGCAGGACGTCGGCAAGGCGATCAACCCGCTCGCGGTCGAGGGGCAGATCGAAGGCGGCGCCGCCCAGGGGCTCGGACTCGCGCTGATGGAGGAGATCCGGACCCGAGACGGCCTGATCACGAACGCGAGCTTCACCGACTATCTGATTCCGACGACGCTCGACATGCCGCCCGTGGCGACAGTGCTGATCGAGGATCCGGAGCCCGAGGCGCCGTACGGCCTCAAGGGAGTCGGCGAGCCGCCGACGGTCGTCTCGACCGCTGCCGTCGCCTCGGCGCTTCGCGCCGCCACCGGCCGCGAGCTGGCACGTGTCCCCGTGTCGCCCGACGACATCGTCGGTCTCTGACAGACGGCTCAAGCCCGGTGTGGCGAGGCCGATCACGGCCGGTGTATGCCCGTGCGCACCAAGATGCTCTCATCGCTTCCCCAGCTTCGAGGCCTCCTCGAGGTCTCGCGCCTCGTGCGCGAGGAACGGGACCTGGCGCGACTGTCCGCCGCGATCGCCGCGACGATCTCGGAGGCACTCGGGTTCAGGACGGTGGCGATCAATCTCTACCGACCCGCAGAGGGCGACTTCGAGGTGGCCACGGTTCACGGTAGCGAGGGCGCCCGCGAGGCGCTGATCGGGACGACCAGGCCCGCCGACGCCTGGACATCCCTCCTCTCCGACCGCTTCCTCCGCCGCGGCGCCTATCTGATTCCTCCCGACGAGGGCGACTGGGACGACCTGCCCTTTCACGTTCCCGACCTCGCGATCAGCGAGGATCCCGACGCCTGGCATCCCGAAGACGCGCTGATCGTCCCCATGCGTGGCGCCGACGGCATGCTGCTCGGTGTCATCTCGGTGGACGAGCCCGAGTCCGGCCTCCGTCCGACCGACGAGGAGCTCGAGGTCCTCGTGGGCTTCGCGCAACACGTGACCGGCGCTATCGAGGCGGTCCAGGTCGCTGCAGCCGCTGCGCGCGACCGGGCGTCGCTCGCTCAGCTCTTCGACGTCTCCGCTTCCCTGGTCGAGCTCGACTCCGTCGACGAGGTCCTTCAGGCAGTGGCCCACGCGATCAGCCACGCACTCGAGTTCGAGAAGGTCGCCGTCTGCCTCGCCCGCGACGGCGGCTTCCCACCCGCCGGCACCGCCGGGTGGGAGCCAGACGATCCCGGCCTCGACTTCACGCTGACCGACGCCGACCTCGATGCGCTGTTCGTGCCGGAGTTCGAGGCCGCCGGGTGCTACCTGATCGAGCAACGGGTCGCGACCGCGCTCGTCGGCGGAGGCTCCAACTACGAGTCGCAACGCGGAGGAGCCGGTCCCCGTGCGTGGTCGCGCCACTGGCTGCTCGTGCCGCTGGTGGGTCAGGACGGCTCGCGCAGCGGCTTCATCTGGGCCGACGACCCCTCCGACTCGATGCTGCCCTCCAATGAGCGCCTCCAGGCGCTTCGGACCTTCGCCAACCAGGCGACGATTGCGCTTCGCGCAGCTGACGCGTTCGAGACGCTGAACGCGCGCAACAGCGAGCTCGCGGGTCTGTACACCGCGCTGCAGCAGAGCGAAGAGCTGCATCGCCGCATCGTGGACTGCTCGACCGACCTGATCAGCGTCGTCGACCTCGAAGGGACGACGATCGTCACCTCACCTTCCGCCTTCCACACGCTCGGCTTTCGCCAGGAAGAGATCGTCGGGCAGCATTTCGCGCAGCTCGTCCATCCGGACGATCTCGTCGCGGCGGCCCAGATGTTCGCCGACGCGCTGGAGCGGTCGACCGCGACCGCCACCGTTCGCGTTCGGCACGCCGACGGGAGCTGGGTCCTGCTCGACGCGATCGCTAGCGTGATCGCGGACCCGGATGGGCGGCCGCAGCACATCCTCGCCACGGGGCGCGACGTGACGGAGAGCCACCGCCTGCACGAGCAGCTCCGCCAGGCGCAGAAGATGGAGTCGATCGGCCGGCTCGCCGGCGGGATCGCACACGACTTCAACAACCTGCTCACGGCGATCGGCGGCTATGCGGAGCTGATCTTGCTGGACTACGACTCGGGTGCCGATCCCACCCGCGACAGCGCCGAGCAGATCGCGCGCGCAACCGCCAGAGCCGCCTCCCTGACGGCCCAGCTGCTGGCCTTCAGCCGCAAGCAGGTCCTCCGTCCTCAGGTGATCGACCTGAACGAGGTCGTCGGCGGCATGGCGACGATGGTGGCCCGCATGCTCGGCGAAGACGTCGTCCTCTCGACCGAGTTCGATCCGGAGACCATTTCGACTCTCGCCGACCCCGGTCAGATCGAGCAGGTCGTGCTCAACCTCGCTCTCAACGCTCGGGATGCCATGCCCGACGGTGGCAGCCTCGTCATCTGGACGGCCCCCTTCGAGCTCGGAGACGAAGACGAGCCTCCGCATCCAGATCTCGAGCCGGGCTCCTACGTGACGCTGTGCGTCCGGGACAGCGGAGTCGGGATCGACCCGGATCTGATCACGACGGTCTTCGAGCCCTTCTTCACCACGAAGGCGGTGGGCGAGGGCACCGGCCTCGGTCTCGCTACGGTGCACGGCATCGTCAGCCAGAGCGGTGGCGTGATTTGGGTCGAGTCCACTCCCGGCGTCGGCTCGACCTTCACGGTGTGCCTGCCGCTCGTCGAACCTTCCTAGCGGCGCAGCGCGAGCAGAGCGCCGGCCGCGAGCAGCAGCACCCCGAGCACTCTCGGCCAGGTCAGCGCGACCTGGTCGACCCCGAACCAGCCGTACCGGTCGATGGCGACCCCCATCGCCAGCTGACCTGCGATCAGGAGGCCGATCGTCGCCGCCGCGCCGAGGCGCGGAGTAACGACGGTGATCGTGAGCACGACGACCACGCCCATGCCCCCGCCGCCGACCCAGTACCACCACGGCGAGCGGATCGCCTCACCGAAGCCCGCGAGGCTGTGGCGCAGGGCGAGGAGCACGGTGGTCGCGACGAGCGTCGAGAGCGCGAGGTTCGCAGCGAGGGCCTCGAACGAGCCGATTCGCTGACCGAAGCGACCCATCACGGCAACCTGGATCGAGCCGGCGATCCCGGCAACGAGCCCGAGCGAAGCGGCGGCTGCCGTACCTCCCGACACAGGCCCAAGCTATACGCTCCCGCGGTCCCGAGGCGAAAGGAGCTGGAGCGATGGTCCGAGCGGTGATCCAGTACGAGCGCGAGCCGGACCCCGAGCGGTACGCCCGCCACGTCGATGAGTTCGTCGGCCCCATCGACTGCAAGGCGTTCCGGCACGGGAAGTCGTTCGGGGCTCCCTTCGGCCAGCCCGCTTGCGCGTACTACGCCGAGTTCGAATGGGAGGACCGGGACGCGTTCAACGCAGCGGTCCGCTCGGATGCGTTCGCCGCGAGCGGCAAGGACGCGATGGCGATGGGCATCCCCTTCACCGTCACATTCCTGGAACTTGCGTGACCGAGCCCGACCAGCCGCGTCCACTCCCACCTGAGGAGCTCGGCTTCGAGCGGATCGTCTACGAGAAGGCGTACCCGCGCGCGACCGTGACCTTGAACCGGCCGGAGGTGCTGAACGCCTTCGACTTTCGCATGCTGCGTGAGCTCGCGCGTGCCTTCGAGGACGCCTCCTGGGACGACGAGATCCGCGTCGTCGTCGTCACCGGCACCGGCCGCGCCTTCTGCGTCGGCGCCGACCTGCGGGCGTGGGGCGAGGACTTGCTCGGGAACTCGAAGGAGTACTGGAAGTGGTTCGGCGCCTTCATGGACATGCACAACCGGCTGCGCGAGATCGGCAAGCCGACCGTCGCACGCGTCAACGGGATCGCCGTCGGCGGCGGCAACGAGCTCCAGATGGCGTGCGACCTCGCGGTGATGGTCGACGACGCGTTCATCCGGCACGTCGGCCTCGAGCACGGCTCGGTGCCTGCCGGCGGCGCCACGCAGTGGCTGCCGATCATGATCGGCGACCGTCGGGCGCGCGAAATGATCCTCCTCTGCGACGAGCTGCCCGCGACCCAGGCCGCCGAGTGGGGACTGATCAACCAGGCGGTTCCCGCCGCCGAGCTCGACGCCGTGGTCGACGAATGGGTCGAGAAGCTCGCGCGCAAGCTGCCGGAGACGACGAGGTATGCGAAGCAACAGCTGAACTGGTGGCGGGACATCTCGTGGCACGAGACTGTCGGCCACGCGCGCGACTGGCTCTCGCTCTCGATGCTCGGAGACGCGGCCCAGGGCGCGATCCGCCGCTTCCTGGACAAGCGCTAGGCGGGCTTCACCGCCTTCACGATTGCGCCGTGGAGGCCGTCCGCGACCTCGTGGGA
>DATLDK010000017.1:0-6438 GCA_035525905.1 Gaiellaceae bacterium
TCGCCAGCTTCTGCTGCATGCCCTTCTCGCGCCGGTCGCGCGAGAACTGGACGAGCCAGCGGATCGCGAGCGTGCGCGCACGACGCTGCGGCACCTCGACGGGAACCTGGTAGTTGGCGCCGCCGACGCGGCGCGAGCGCACCTCGAGCACCGGGGTCACGGTCTTGACCGCGGACTCGAGCGCCTCCATCGGCGCCTTGCCGGACTTCTCGGCCACGATCGCGAGCGCGTCGTAGACGATCCGCTCGGCGGTCGAGCGCTTGCCATCAAGCATGACCGCGTTGATGAACTGGGTGACGAGGGTCGACGAGTGGATCGGGTCGGCCTCGAGCACGCGCGGCGTGATGTCTGCGCGGCGTGGCATCAGGTCTTCTTCGCTCCGTACTTCGAACGGCCCTGCTTGCGGTCGGAGACTCCGGCCGTGTCCAGCGCCGCGCGGATCACCTTGTAGCGAATGCCCGGGAGGTCCTTGACGCGGCCGCCGCGGATCAGCACGACGGAGTGCTCCTGGAGATTGTGGCCCTCGCCCGGGATGTAGGTCGTGACCTCCATCTGGTTCGTCAGGCGGACGCGCGCGACCTTGCGCAGCGCGGAGTTCGGCTTCTTCGGCGTCGTCGTGTAGACGCGCGTGCAAACGCCTCGCTTCTGCGGGGCACCACGCAGCGCAGGGGTCTTCGTCTTCGCCTTCGGCGTCTGACGGCCCTTGCGAACGAGCTGGTTTGTTGTCGGCACGCGTTGCTCCCCAATCGGTGTTACGGCGGTCTTTTTGCTCACACAGCAACGGTCGGCGGGGCATGCAGCAATGGCCCTGCCAACCGGACAGCGGAGTGTAGCGAAGATCGCCGGAAGCGGCAAAGGAGAGCCGTTTTCGTGCCCATTCGCGGGTATAGCCAGGGCCGCGAAAGGCGACTACAGTGCGCGGGCGGCACGAATCGCCATTCTCATGACCACCACATTCATCGCCTGCGGCGCGGCGCTCGTTGCGATGGCCCTCGCTGCGACCATGTTCCTGCTCGGCCGGCGCACCGGCGGCCGGACGGATGACCGGCTGACGGCGCTCGCCGCGCAGGTCGACGAGCGGATGGAGGCGATGGTGCGCGACCTCTCGCAGGCGCTCGAGCGCGCCGAGGCGGAGAACCGGCGCAGCCGCGCGCTCGGCGATCTCGGCGGCACGATCGACCTCGACGCGGTGCTCGCACGCACGCTCGACGCGACGGGAGCGATCGACGGAGTGGACGCGACGGTCGTCTCGGTCATCGCCGACGGGAAGGAATCTCTCCTCGCCTCGACGGGCTTCGACGACGGAGAGCCGACGACCGCGGTCGCAGGTCCGCCCGATGGGTCTACTCCTCGGTCGATCACCGTGCTCTACGAGCACGACGGCGCCGCAGGCTTCGGTAATGGGCCGATCCGCGCTGCGCTCGCCGTCCCGCTGACCTCCGAAGGGGAGCCGATCGGCTACCTCTCCGCCTACTCCCGTCGCGACCAAGAGGCGTTCGGCACCACGGGGGCGGCCGAGCTCGAGGAGCTGGCGCTCCGGGCTGGGCCGGCGATCGACAACGCACGCCGCTTCCGCGAGGCCCGCCAGCTCGCGGACCTCGACGCGCTGACGGGTCTCCACAACCGTCGCTACTTCCACGAGATGCTGGCGCGTGAGGTCGCTCGCGCGCACCGCTACAGCCGCACCCTCGCCCTGGTGGTCTTCGATCTGGACGACTTCAAGGCCATCAACGACCGGATCGGTCACCTGGCCGGCGACACCGTCCTCGCCGAAGCCGCTGACCGTGTGCGCGAAGTCGTCCGATCTGCGGACGTCGCGTGTCGCGTCGGCGGCGACGAGTTCGCGGTGATCATGCCGGAGTCCTCCGTGGAGGACGCCGACCTGCTCTACAAGCGCCTCGAATACGCCGTATCGGAGCGGCCCGTCGGGCAAGCCGGGCGGCTGCACCTCTCCGCTGGGGTGACCGAGTTGCAAGCAGAGGACGACGCGGTCACGTTCTTCGAGCGCGCCGACGAGGCGCTCTACAGCGCCAAAGGCGCGGGCAAGGGCAAGGTCGTGGCGGTCGACTCCGTCACGCGGGGCCGACAGGAACCAGGAACGGCAACCAGTTCGTAACGCGCGCCGTTCCGATGGACGGTAGGCGGTCATGCGTGCAGCGCAGCTCGGCCAGCAGGGCGAGCTGACGTCGCTCCGCCCAGGCTTCATAGGCACCCGCACGAGCGGCATGTCGCAGCGCTCGAATGATCGCCGGTCGCGCAACCGGTGTCGGCAGCAACCCGAGCGGCGTCTCCGGGTCGACTCCGGGTACAGGTCCGGCGCCGGGAATCTCGCGCAGCTCGACCCCGGCGTACGTGGCCGCGAATTCCGCGATCTCGGCGGCGGACGGCGGAGGCACGCGCAGCCGGGTCTGGATCGCAACGCGCCGCAACTCGTCGCCGATCGCGGCAACCGCCAGCGCGGGGCTCGCGCGAGCGCGGGCAAGGGCGACCAGGTATCGCGCGCGGCTGCCCGCGAAGTGGCGGCGCACGATTGCCTCCTCGGCGGCGCGCACGTCCTTCGAGGCGACGGAAGCGGCACGCTGCTGCACGAGGCGCCCATAGAGCACAGCGAGCGCCAGCTCCGCGTCGCCCGTGACCCGGGCGAGACCGGCGATCTGGTTCGCCGTGATGGTGGCGTCGCCGAGTGCGCAGCGGACACCGCCGGGCAGGTCGATCTGTCCGGCGCGCAGGTTCCGGTCGAAGCGGTCGGGCAGGGTGCCGGCCGCGCAGAGTGAGGGATCGCGGGCCCACAGCCAGACACACGCCGCGCCCAGCTTGTCCGGATCCCGCGCCTCCTCGTTGAAGAAGCCCCAGCCCCAGGACCAGATGTGGGCCAGCCCGAGCTCGCGCGCCACCTGCCGCGCCGCCAGCGCCTGGAGCTTCGCCACCTCGAACCAGTCGCCGGCCGGCTCGAGCCCTTCTCGTCCCCCTGAGCCGCGCTTCGTCTGGAAGCCGAGTACGACCCCGAGCTGCGCCGGCCTCACGCCGACGGCGAACAGCTTGGCGAGCGAGCCTCGCATCGACGCCCGCATGCGCCGGCTGCCGAGCTCCGGCCCCGCCCGGTGCACGGCATTCGCGTTGAAGTACTTCTCGAGGGCGATGTCCGAGACCTGAGCGAGCTCGCGCCACCACTGGCCGGCCTCGCCGCCGGTGTACGGCTCGCTCGAGACGAGGAGCACCGGCTGACCACCCTTTTCCCGCAGCAGCCGAGCCCACTCCAGGACATTCGCGCGATAGCGAGCCGTCGTCGGCGTCCAGGGCGTCGGTGTCGCAGCGCCGAAGAGCTCGTTCATGGCGATGACGGGGTCCGGACAACCGGCCGAGAGGACGGCGAAGTCGAAGACGCGCTGGGCCCGTGCCGGCAGCAGATCACGGTCGGCAGGCGCGGACGGCGTTCCGATCCTCGTGCTCAGGTAATTGTCCCAGTACACCGTCCTCGCGCCGAGCGCACGGGCTTTCGCCGGATAGTCGGCGCCGGAGCCCGCGACGACGACACCCGGGCGGCCGAAGCGGCCGAGGAGCTCCGGCGCCCCGTAGTCGACCCAGAGCGGCTTGGTGTCCGGCAAGCCGCATCGGCCGGCGCTCGCGGGCGGCGAGGCCGCCCCGAACACCGCCGCCGCGAGCAGGATCGTGACGAGATACCTCACCCGCGCCGGTTGTAGCAGACGGCAAAGAGCGAGGGCGGCCTCTCGGCCGCCCTCGCGTCACGTGGTTCCGGCTTGCGGCCTACGCCTCTTCGTCGAGCGGCGACTCGACCTCGGGGACCTCGGTCGCCTCGCCTGCGTCGTGAGAGCTGACCTCGTCGGCACCCGGCGTGCCGCCGAACGTCAGCCCGAGCGCCTCCAGGTCGAGGCCGTCGCCGTCGCCGCCGATCTCCTCGAGCGCCGCCAGCAGCTCGGCCTCCGTCTCGGGCCGCGCATAGAGGTGCGCGGGCACCGAGTCGGACGGGCCGATGCCGATCTGGCGATACCGCTTGAGACCGGTCGCAGCCGGGATCAGCTTGCCGATGATCACGTTCTCCTTCAGGCCGAGCAGGTGGTCCACCTTGCCCTCGATCGAGGCGTCGGTGAGCACCTTCGTCGTCTCCTGGAACGACGCCGCCGAGAGGAAGGACTCGGTCGCGAGCGACGCCTTCGTGATCCCGAGGATCAGCGGCTCGAACGTCGCCTGCTCGTCCTTCTTCTTCAGCTTCGTGTTCTCGCGCTCCAGCTTCGTCTTGTCGGCCAGCTCGCCCGGGAGCAGGGTGGTATCCCCGGCCTCCATTACGCGAACCTTCTTCAGCATCTGCCGGACGATCAGCTCGATGTGCTTGTCGTGGATATCGACGCCCTGCGACTTGTAGACCTTCTGCACCTCGCCCACGAGGTACAGCTCGGTCTCCGTCGAGCCCTTGCCGGCCTTCGCGTGCAGGTCGAGCAGCTCCGCAGGCGCCCGTGAGCCCTCGTTCAGGGCATCGCCCTGCTCGACGACCTGGCCCTGCGTCACCAGCAGGCGCGACCGCCGCGGGAGTGCGTACTCCTTGGCCGGAATCGGCTCCCCGGCCTCGTCGAGGGCGCCGGGCTCGATCGTGATCTTGACCGTCCGGTCTGCCTCCTCGATCTCCACGCGGCCTCCGACCTCCGAGAGCGTCGCGGCGCCCTTGGGGTTCCGGGCCTCGAAGATCTCGACGACGCGCGGCAGACCATGCGTGATGTCGGCGCCGGCGACACCGCCGGTGTGGAACGTCCGCATGGTCAGCTGCGTGCCCGGCTCGCCGATCGACTGCGCGGCGATGATGCCGACCGCGTCGCCGATGTCGGAGACGTTGCCCGTCGCCAGGAAGGTGCCGTAGCAGGTCTGGCACACGCCGGTCTCCGCGCGGCACTTGAGCACCGAGCGCACCGGGAGCTTGAGACTCTGGTCGTCCAGCTCCTCGGCGATCTCCCGCAGGCGCGGGGCGGTGATCTCCTCGCCCTTGGACGCGACGAGCGTCTTGCTCGGCTTGCCGGTCGCAAGCGGCTTGAAGACGTCCTCGGCGAGCACGCGGCCCATGACCGACTTGTTCATGCCCTCCGGCAGGTGCACCGGCAGCTCGACGAAGTCCTCGGTGCCGCAGTCGGCCTCGCGGATGATGACGTCCTGCGAGACGTCGACGAGACGCCGCGTCAGGTAGCCGGAGTCCGCGGTGCGGAGCGCCGTGTCGGCCAGGCCCTTACGGGCGCCGTGGGTTGAGATGAAGTACTCGAGCACCGACAGGCCCTCCATGAAGTTCGCCTTGATCGGCCGCTCGATGATCTCGCCCTTCGGATTGGCCATCAGGCCGCGCATGCCGGCGAGCTGGCGGATCTGCTTGAACGATCCACGCGCTCCCGAGTTGGCCATCATGTAGATCGAGTTCAGCTCGTTCAAGTTCGCCTGCATGGCGTCGGCCACCTCGTCGGTCGCCTCCGTCCAGATGTTGACGATCTGCTCGTGCCGCTCGTCCTCGGTGATCAGGCCGCGCTCGTAGTTCCCCTCCACGACCTTCACCTTCGCCTCGTAGCCCTTGAGGATCTCTTCCTTCTCCGGCGGGATGACGATGTCGTTCTTCGAGACCGTGATCCCGGCCTGCGTCGCGTACTTGAAGGCCAGGCTCTTGATCGTGTCCAGCACGGACGCGATCGCGTGCGCGCCGTAGCGATCGACGAGGTCGGTGATGAAGTTGTCGATCTCCCGCTTCGAGAGCGTGCGGTTGATGAAGGTGTGGACGCCGGCCTCGCCGACGACGACCGCCTCCTCGAGCGAGCGCTCGACCTCGGTGTTGAAGATCACGCGGCCGGGCGTGGTGAGGATCAGCTCACCGTGCCAGCGGTACTCGATCGGATCCTGGAGCCCGACGTCCTTCGACTCGAGGTGGAACTCGACCTCCTCCTCGTTCTGGAAGCGCTTGATGCCCTTGAGCTTTTGCTCCTTCGCGAGCTTCTCGGCCGTGGTCGCCGTCAAGTCGGTGCCGGAGTAGGTCAGGTAGTAAGAACCGAGCACCATGTCCTGCGTCGGCGTCGCGAGCGGCCGCCCGTGAGCCGGCGAGAGGATGTTGTTCGACGAGAGCATCAGGATGCGGGCCTCTGCCTGCGCCTCCGCGGAGAGCGGCAGGTGGACGGCCATCTGGTCGCCGTCGAAGTCGGCGTTGAACGCGTGGCAGACGAGCGGGTGCACCTGGATCGCCTTGCCCTCCACGAGCACGGGCTCGAACGCCTGGATGCCGAGGCGGTGCAGTGTCGGAGCGCGGTTCAGCAGCACCGGGTGCTCAGCGATCACCTCCTCGAGGACGTCCCAGACCTCGGGCGTCATCGACTCGACGTACTTCTTCGCCGCCTTGATGTTCTGGACCGACTTGCGCTCGACGAGCCGGCTCATGATGAACGGCTTGAAGAGCTCGAG
>DATLDK010000047.1:0-9682 GCA_035525905.1 Gaiellaceae bacterium
CTTTAGGAAGAATCAGAAGCGAGCAGGTCTTCCATACGACCGACGCGGTCACGCCAGGTCAGTTCGAGTCGGTCGAGGGTGTCGTGGGCCGCCCGGAGCGACGCGGGGTTGCCCGCCACCAGGTGCTCCCGGCCCCTGCGTTGCTTGGTCACGAGCCCGGCGCGCTCGAGGACAGCCACGTGCTTCTGCACAGCGGCGAAGCTCATCGGGTACTCGCGGGCGAGGGTCGAGACCGAGTACTGCTCGCTGAGCGTGCGCCGGACGATGTCCCGTCGCGTGGCGTCGGCGAGGGCGCGGAACAGCTGACCAACGTCGGCCTGATCTACAACCATACGGTTGTATATATATCTCTGGACCAGTGCGAGCGCAAGGCCGGCCAGCGCTCGACGCTCCATCCGGCACTACGCTCCCAGGCCGCCGAAGACCCCTCGTCAGGCGTCATTCGTGACCGGTGGCCCAGGCGACGACCGACTGAGGAGCGCGCTAGGAGGTTGCGCTCGCTCCGCTTCGATCACGACCATTGAGCAACGCATGAAGTGTGCGCTTGCTCGGCGGACAACTCCTTCCCTGGCAGACTCGGCTGATGCCCATGCTCCGGGTGGTGCGGACGCCGGTCGGCCTCGTTCCCGTCGAGCGCCCGCCAATAGCGACCCCACGGCTCGTCCTCGAGCCGGTGGCACGTGACCAAGTCGAAGCCTTCGTTGCGGGCGACTTTCGCGGCGTGAGATGCGGCGACGATTGGCCGCGGAAGAGCGCTGAAGCCGGCTCGCCACCCTGGGAACTTTCGCTGAGGCTCGACGTGGAGGTGAACTGGTTGGTGACGCGCGAAGGCGCGACAATCGGCGACTGCTTCACCCACGGCGGCGCGGACGACACCGGTGACATCGAGATCGGCTATGGCCTTGCTGCGCCTTACCGCGGATATGGCTACGGAACGGAACTCGTGGCCGGACTCGCCGGCTGGCTGATCCTGCATCCGGAGATCAGCCGCGTCGTCGCCAGGAACATCGACGCGGACAACACGCCCTCCCGGCGTGCGCTCGAAGGCGCGGGCTTCCTTCTCGAGGACGACGAAGGTGCGCACGTCGCCTACACGTTCGCGCCTCGCTAGGCGGTCGCACGGAATCGCGCGCCGTGCTGCCGTCGCCGGCGATATCGTGGGCGACCCAGGCGCCCGTGAGCGCGTCTCGAGCGGCCCCCGCTGAGGCGGCGGCTACGGCGCAAATCGCGCCGAGAACCAGAGCGGCCTTCCACATGAGCGTCTCTCCCTTTGCGAGCGTGCGCTTCGGTTTCCAGTGTGCGCCGACCGCCGCTCGGTCACAACGCGCGTCATCGGCTGGATCGAGGGGTAGGCGCCGGTCAGAGCAGCGGCCGGAGAGCAGCGACGAGCGGCCGCAGGCGGGCCGTCCGCGGGAAGGTCACGCGGCGGACTCCGCCAAACTGGCGATGGGCATCGAGCGCCGCGGCCAGGGCCGGCACGAAGCGCTCGTCGGCCAGCGGCTCGAACCCCTCCTCCCACCACGCTCCGAGGATCCGCAGCGTGTCAGCCTTGCGGTCGATCCGCGGCTCGATGCGGCCGACGAGCCGGTCGCCGAACATGAGCGGGAGGACGTAGTAGCCCCAGCGGCGCTTGGCTGCAGGGACGTAGACCTCCCAGACGTAGTCGAACTCGTAGCACCGGCGCAGGAACTCGCGATCCCAGACGAGCGGATCGAGCGGCGCCAGGAAGGAGACACCTGGATCAGCGGCACCGGGATCCTCGCCCTTCGCGACCTCGGCCTCCGCCGCCGCCAGCAGCGGCTGCTCAGCGTTCAGGATGAACCGGCGGCCGCGAACCCCTTCGACCTCCACAGGAAGCAGGTCGCCGGCCTCCACCAGCTCTGCGAGGAGCTCGCGCCTGCCCACGGCTCCGAAGGACACACCACCCTCGAGCCCCATGGGCGTTCGGCGGCCAGGGGAGGTACCGATCCACAGCTCCGCCGATCCGCTCGTGCCGAGAAGCCCGTGCCCGCGGTAGCGGGACAGGAGCTTGTGGCGGAACTGCTCCCGCGGCGCAGGTCGCCGGGCGAGGAGCTCCTCCGGGAAGAGCCGCTCGGCGAGGTCGTAGATGCGGCGGTTGCCGTCGCGTCGCGCGAGGCCGAGGATTCCCGACTCGGCCAGGGCCTCCAGGATCGCCCGGACCTGGTTCGTCGGCCGCCAGTACCAGTCGATCGCAGCACGTGGCTCGACGTCACCGGGCGCCAGCGGCCCCTCGAGCCGGATCCGTTGGAGCAGCTCCTCCACGAGCGGCGCATGCTCGACGAAGGCGCCCGCCTCGTGCCGGAGCCGCGATCGATCCCACGTGATCCGGTGGTACGGCAGTTCGGCCGCCGGCAGGATCGAGAGGCCCTTGTTGTAGACCTCGAACAGTGCCCGCTCCTCGTAGAGGAGCTGATCGGTCCACTCGCGCCGGTAGCCCTCGATCCGGGCGAGCAGGATGAGGTCGTGGTTGCGACCCGCGACCTCGAGCGGATCGAACTGGAACGAGGCGATGCGGTCGATGACGGTCATCACACTCGCCCGTTCGGCGGGAAGGGACCGGGGCGGCGCCAGGAAATGGCGCCTGGCCAGGAAACGCCGCGCGACGGCGCGACTGATCGTCAGCGTCTCGGTCAGGAGAGGGCGCGTCCCGGCTGCGACTCACGCATGCCGAGATGCTAGAGGGCGGTCGACACGTGGCGGGCTTGACAGGCGCCCGGCGGTCTAAGTAACCGGGACGTAACGCGCGCCCAAGGTGGTTGCGAGCGTGTGATGCGCGGGCGCGGATCCGATGAGCGTCGAGCGCGCCGGGTCGATCCCGTGCGCTCGCGCGAACGCGAGCGGCAATCCGGGCAGCGGGGGCCGGCACCAGCACGTCGGCGGGCCGGCGGCGTGTGGGCAGAGAGCAGCTTCGACGGGCCTCGAGACCGCCTTCGCCAGGCGGGCTGCGGCCGCGTCCAGCGCGCTCACGTCACCGTCCGGGTTCCAGTCGTAGACGAGGTGCTGTGTATCGCGGTCGCCGATCGAGGCCTCCCACCCCGGTTCGTCGAGTGCCCGCGCGGCCACGAAGACGCCCGGGGTGCCCGAGGATGGCGCGCGCACGAACGGCACGGTTTCGATTCGGGCAAAGCCCTCGTCCGCCGACGGCCGCTCCAGCTCTCGCACAGCGCGCATCTGCGATGTCGGCGCGAGCACGCCCGGCTCCCTCCGCGCCAACTCGCGCAGCTGCGCGGGCGATGGAAGCGACCCGAAGCGGTCGAGGAGCCGCTCGACCAGGTTGATCTGGGCCTGCGCAAGCGGCGTGTCGAGCCAGACGCAGCGCGTTGAGACACCGTGTCCGCGCGCAGTTTGGATCACGTCGTTTCGCGCCGCCCGCGTGAGGTAGGTGTTGTCGAGCACGACCAAGCGGCTACCTGCCGCGAGCGCCTCGTCGAGCGCTCCGGTGAGCTCTCGCAAGGAGCCTCCGCGCTCGTCGCGGTTGAGCCGCAGGTAGCCCCGGGCCGCGTAGTCGGCAGCGATGCTGCTCTTTCCGGCGCCCGGAATGCCCATCACGAGCACGACTTCTGCATCGGCCCGCAGCGGCAACCGGGAGCCGCCGCGGCGAAACGGAGCAGGATCCAAGGCGTTCGCGGCAACGCGTGCCGCCGAGCGCGCGGTCTCCGGACGCCGCGCCCCAGGGATCGGGACGACGACCCGCGAGAGGTTCAGAAGCCAGGCGAGCGCTTCCTGCGCGTCGGTCCGTCTCGCCCGCTTCGGGCCACCGAGCGGCGAATGCGCGAGCAGGGTGATGCCGAGCTCGTCGCAGCGCTCCACCAGACCGCCCCGGAGAGCTCGATCCTCGAAGCGGCTCAATGCGACCTGGACTGCAGCGACGGGTGCGAGCTCGAGCGCTTCGTCCAGCTGGTGCCGGTTGACGTTCGCGAGCCCGACGTGGCGGACGATGCCCTCCTCCGCGAGCCGGGCCAGCGCCCGGACGGAGGTCCTCCACGGCGTGCGCGGATCGGGCGCGTGGATCAGATAGAGGTCGATCGGCAGGCCGTCGAGCGCCTCGACGCTCGCGGCGCAGTCGGCGAGGATGGCCTTGGCGCGCCCGTCGGGCACCCAGGCGCCACCGGGTCGTGTCATGCCCCCCTTCGTGACGATGCGCGCCGTCCCCTCCGCGCCGCACGAGCGCAAGCCTCGGGCAACGAGCCTCTCGTTGTCGCCGTAGGCGCGTGCCGTGTCGAAGACGGTCACGCCCGCCTGGGCCGCAGCCGCGATCGTCTTCATCGAAAGATCGTCGTCGCGGGTCTCGTCGGTCGACATGCGCATGCAGCCGAGCCCGATGCGGAGCTCGGAGTCGTCGAGCCAGAGCCCTACGACGACACCACGATGTCCGGGTCGCCGAGACGCTCGCCGACGCGCGGAGTAGCGGTGTCCGCAAGCCCCCGGGGGCCGAGCGTCGTCCGGCG
Organism: Gaiellaceae bacterium; assembly: GCA_035525905.1. Taxonomy (GTDB): domain Bacteria; phylum Actinomycetota; class Thermoleophilia; order Gaiellales; family Gaiellaceae; genus Gaiellasilicea. The sequence goes on from DATLDK010000047.1 coordinate 4,470, forward strand.
CCAGACCACGTCCTCGACACCCACCGCCCACTCCTGCTCGGTGGCGTATGCGATCTGCGCGAGCACGTCAGGCCCGCGCGGATCGATCGGCTCCAGCAGGGAGGGCTCTTGGAGAGCGGGCTCCAGCACGTCCACTGCGAGGCTGCCGTAGAGGTGCAGCAGGTGGGAGCGCGTGGCAGGATCGAGCTCCGGGAACTGCTGCGCGATGCCGCGCCCTGCGGCGTCGAGCCCGGCGGCACCGGGAAGCGGCAACGGTCGCGGGTCGAACCGGGCGAGTCCGAGCTCCGGGCGGAGGCGCCCGAGCGCCGAGAGCGCGATCCGGCGGTAGGTGGTGAGCTTGCCGCCGGCGACTGTAAGCATGCCGCCCGGCCCGACGACGTACTGGGTTTCGCGGCGGGCGGTCAGCGTCTCGCCGCTCAAGCCAGGGAGCACCCGCAACCCGGCGAAGGTCGCCCGCACTCGACTCGGATCCAGCACCTGGCGCTCGACGCCGACAGAAGCCTCGTCGAGGACGCGCGCTACGTCGGCGGGCTCGACACCCGCCTGCGCCGGATCCCCCTCGTACAGGGTGTCCGTGGTCCCGACCAGGAGCATCCCCTGCCACGGATACGCGAAGGTGACCCGCACGGGGTCGTGCGCGATCGTCAGCGCGGCCGACCAGGGCCGGTCGAGCTCCAGGAGCACGTGCACGCCCTTCGAGAGGCGCACCAGCCGGGCAGCGGCCGGATCTTCGAGCTGGCGGACGCTCTCGATCCAGGGTCCCGTCGCGTTCACGACGGCGTTGGCGTCGACCGAGAACGTCTCGCCCGACAGGCGATCGCGCACCTCCGCCCCGCGCACCCGTCCGGCCACCTTGCGGAGCGCGACCACCTCTGCATAGTTGGCGACGGCGGCGCCAGCGGCGGACGCGGCACGGACGTTCGCGAGGCACAGCCGCCCGTCGTGCGTGTAGGAGTCGATGTAGACGCCGCAGCTGCGCAGTCCGTCGAGGCGCAGATCGGGGACGCTCTGTCGCGCGCGCGCCGGGGGGAGCAGGCCGCCGATCCCGTCGCGCGCGAGCGTCGAGTACAACGCCAGCCCGAGGCGCAGCGTTGCAGGCCGGTAGGGCCCGTCCCGGTAGAGCGGGAAGAGGAACGGCAGGCGCCTGACGAGGTGCGGCGCCACGGTCTGTAGCAGGGCCCGGCGTTCGCGATGGGCCTCGCGCACGAGCTTCACGTCGCCGAGCCGCAGGTAGCGCAGGCCGCCGTGGATGAGCTTGGACGACGCGTTCGACGTCGCGGCGCCGAAGTCGCCTCGGTCGAGGAGCGCCACTGCGAGACCGGCACGCGCAGCCTCGTTGGCGATCCCGGCTCCGACGATCCCGCCGCCGATCACGAGCAGGTCGAACTCTCGCCCGACGAGCGCGTCGAGGTCTCTCACAGGGGATTCGTCCATGCTCGGCGGCCCACGGCGTCGGTCACCTCGAGACGCGCGAAGGTGGCGCCGAAGGGCTTCGTCAGCCTCGCCTGCGTGATCAAGCCGTCGTCGGCGGTCGCCAGCACCTTGCCGGCGTACCGGTAGCCGAGCCGGCCAGCGTTCACGGCTGCGCCCGTGCTCCGGCCCGAGACCAGCGTGATCGACCGCGCAGGGCTGCAGCTGACCTCGACCTCGTCGCCCGCCACCTCGACAGCGTGCAGGAGCGGACCGGAGGAGCCGTAGAACGAGCCTGAGGCGAGGGCCGCGAGCACGGCCGCGGGCGTGCGCTCCGCTACCCGCAGCCAGGTCCAGCCGTGGTCGGAGTCGAAGCCCGGATGATGGGAGTCGTCGGTCACGAGCCCATAGCAACTCCGGCCCGTCTCGAGGAGCTCGTCCCAGTGCACCGACGAGAGGCCGCGGCCGACCTCCAGCTCGCAACCCGCGTTCCAGACCTCGATCCCCGCGACGTTCTCGGGCAGCTGGAACCCCGCCGGGGTCACGCCCGTCCAGTAGGGATGCGCGAGGTAGGCGACACCGCCATGCGCCTGGATGAACGCCGCGGTGCGCTCGAGGTCGGCGTACTCGGCTCCGAGCGCGGCGAGATCCGCGTCCGCCGCGATGCCGTAGCCGAGCACGTGCCCGTCGCGAGCGCCCGGCAGGATGCAGTTCAGCTCGACGCTCGGAAGCACGACCAGGTCGTCGGTCGAAGGCGCCTCCGTCCGCTTCCAGTGGTCGGTGATGGCAAGCACGTCGTAGCCGGCGCGACCGTAGTGCGCGGCGAGCCCCTCGGGCTCCAACTCACCGTCCGATCGAGTCGTATGCGCGTGCAGGGCGCAGCGCAACCACTCGCCCTCGGACGTGAAGGGATCGGTGCGATCCGGTGCCATACCCGTTAAGACACTACAACCGCCCTTGAATAGTGGAACGCGCGGCCGTACGCTCGCTGTTCACATTTCAATCCGGGGAGGGCAGCATGAGGGAGCACTGGGAAGTGGACGAGATCCTGGAGCGTGCACTGCAGGAGGACGACCTCGACGGAATGGACGCGGTGATCCACCGTCTGGTCGCCGAGGAGTCGATGAGCAGGAGTGCCATGTTGCGTCGCTCGGCAGCTGCCGCCGCCGGCCTGACCATCCTTGCGGCGCCCGCAACCGCGTTCGCAGGCAGCTCGCGTCGGGCCGCGCCGCCGCTGCGCGGCACCGGCATCACCTTTACCGAGCTCGTGAAGCAGGCGAAGAAGGAAGGGGCGATCAACACGATCGCGCTGCCTCCCGACTGGGCGAACTACGGCGAGATCATGTCGACCTTCCGCAAGAAGTACGGCCTCAAGCTGACGAACGACAATCCCGACGGCTCGTCGGCGCAGGAGAATCAGGCCGTACGGTCGCTCAAGGGCGACTCGCGTGCTCCGGACGTCCTCGACGTCAGCCCCTCGTTCGCGATTGCGGGGGCCAACGAAGGGCTGTACGCGAAGTACTTCAACCGCTACTTCGGCAGCGTGCCGCGCGCGATGAAGGACGGCCGCGGCTTCTGGGTGGGCGACTACTGGGGCGTGATCTCGTTTGGCGTCAACCGGGCCGTCGTCTCGAACGTGCCCAAGACGTGGAACGACCTGCTGAAGCCGGAGTACAAGAACAAGGTGGCGCTGAACGGCAGCCCGCTGACGTCGGGCTCGGCCTTCGCCGGCGTCTTCTCCGCCGCGCTCGCGAACGGCGGCTCGCTGACGAACATCGGGCCGGGGATCGACTTCTTCAAGCGGCTCAAGGACGCCGGGAACTTCATCCCGGTGCAGGCGACCCCACAGACGATCGCGTCGGGGCAGACCCCGATCACGATCGACTGGGACTACCTGAACCTGGCCTACATCAAGGAGTTCCCCGCCGCCAAGATCGCCGTATCGATTCCGACCACCGGTGTGTACGGGGCGCACTACTGCCAGGCGATCAACGCGACAGGGCCGCACCAGTACGCGTCGCGGCTCTGGCAGGAGTTCCTCTACTCGGATACAGGGCAGCTGCTCTGGCTCAAGGGCTTCTCGCACCCCGCGCGCTTCGCCGATCTGGCGCGGCGCAAGGTGATCCCGAAGGCGCTGCTCAGCGCACTGCCGTCCGCGTCGCTCTACGCCAGCGTGAAGTTCGCGGGCCCGAGCCTGCAGACGAAGGCGAAGGCGACAGTTACGACCGACTGGCCGTCCAAGGTCGGGTCGTAGGCGCACTGGACAGCGCGATCGAGTCCGAAGGTGTCCCGCGGCCGGCGCGAGCCGGCCGCGGGCGTCCTTCTCTTGCGTGGATCGGCGTCGCGCCGTTCTTCGCGTACGCGATCCTCTTTCTCTTCCTCCCCGCCGGGCAGGTGATGATCGGGGCGTTCAAGGGAAACGAGGGCGGCGTCACCCTCTCGCACGTCGAGAAGCTCTTTCACGATCCGTACCTGACGGGCTACAAGACGAGCATCGAGGTGAGCCTCGTCACGGCCCTCGTCGGGGGCCTGCTCGGGTTTCTGATCGCGTACGCGGCGATCCGCGAGGGGACACCGCGCATCGTGCGCACCGTCCTGACGACCTTCTCGGGCGTCGCGGCCAACTTCGCGGGCATCCCGCTCGCATTCGCATTCATCGCCACCCTGGGCACGATCGGGATCCTCACGCAGTGGCTGATCCAGCTCGGGGTCAACCCCTACGACCACGGCTTCACCGTGTTCGGGACGACCGGGGTCGAGCTCGCCTACCTGTACTTCCAGATCCCACTGATGATCCTCGTCATCTCCCCGGCGATCGACGGTCTCAGGCGTGAGTGGCGCGAAGCCTCGGCCAACCTCGGCGCGAGTCAGCTCCAGTTCTGGCGCTACGTGGGCGTGCCGGTGCTGATGCCGTCCCTCCTCGGCGCGATGGTGCTGCTCTTCGGCAACTCGTTCTCCGCCTACGCGACCGCGTACGGCTTGACGGGCGGCTCGGTGAACCTGATTCCGATCACGATCGGCTTCTTCCTCAGCGGCAACGTCCTGGACGACCCGCATCTCGGCGAGGCGATGGCGTTCGGGATGTTCGTCGTCCTGGCCCTGATGATGCTCGTGTACATCCCGCTCCAGCGCCGATCCTCGAGATGGGTGCGATGAGGGCGCGGATCGCCCCCACAGCAGTGCTGTGGCTGCTCGTCGGAGCCGCGTACTTCCTGATCCCACTGATCGCGATGCTCATCTTCAGCCTGCGCAGCGGTACCACGGGCAAGTGCTGCACCGGGTCGAACTACGGTGAGATCTTCGGCGATCCCGAGCTGTGGCGGTCGTTGAAGCAGTCCTTCTTCATCTCGCTCGAGACGATCGCGGTCGCGCTGGCCCTGCTGATACCGACCGTCTACTGGGTGCACCTGAAGCTGCCGCGGCTGCGCGCCTTGATCGGCTTTCTCGCGCTGATCCCGTTCGTCGTCCCGCCGATCATCCTCGTGGTCGGCCTGCTCGACTTCTACAAAGGCTCGCCCCAGTGGTTCTACGCGCAGCCGTACGGATTCCTCGTCGCCGCCTACGTCATCCTGGCGTTTCCCTACATCTACTTCTCGCTCGACTCGGGCTTCCGTGCGATCGACGTGCACACGCTCACGGAGGCCTCGCAGAGCCTGGGCGCGACCTGGCGCACGACGCTGTTCCGCGTCATCCTCCCGAACGTGCGCACGGCCGCGCTGGCCGGCGCGTTCCTGACGCTTGCGATCGTGATGGGCGAGTTCACGATCGCGAACCTCTCGGCCTTCCACACGTTCCCGATCTAC
>DATLDK010000072.1:0-34170 GCA_035525905.1 Gaiellaceae bacterium
CCGCCACCTCTTCCCAGAGGACCTCCGCAGTCAGCTCGATTTGATGCTCCACGCCGCAGCGGTCCCTTCGGTTGGTCGGCTCGAGCGGCGAGCATAGCAGCGTCCGGAGGTGCTCTCAACGGTCCGCACCTAGAGCAAAAAACGCGCGATTTGCAGGCACTTCTGTGCATCCACACCGCTTTCCACAGGTGTGGAGAACCTGTGGGAGAACGGAGTCGGCGGTGCCCGTTTGCGGGTCTTTTCCCGGACCCACCTCGTCTGTGGATAACCACTTTCGAGCCGCGTGTCTATACTTTCGCTCCCCGCCCCCGGCGGTGCCCTTTTTCAATCCGGAGACTCCTTTGAAGCGCACCTATCAGCCCAACGTCCGCCGCCGCAAGCGCAAGCACGGCTTCCGTGCCCGCATGGCGACCCGTGCCGGGCAGGCGATCCTCAAGCGCCGCAGGGCCAAGGGCCGCAAGCGGCTCTCGGCCTGAGTCCGCCGTCTATCCTCGCAGCGTGCAACGCCGGAACCGCCTGTCCCGCTCCCGGGACTTCGACGCCGTCTACCGCAGTGGCCGCTCGACGTCGACGCGGTTCCTCATCCTCTACTGGTTCCCGCGCGAGGAGTTCGAGACGGACGCGCCGCGCCTCGGACTCGCCGTGCCGAAGTCCGTCGGGAACGCCGTCGTGCGCAACCGCGTCAAGCGCCAGCTGCGAGAGACCTGGGCCGAGCTCGGCGAACGTATCCAGCCAGGGCACGACTACGTTCTCGTCGCCCGCCCCGGTCTGGCCGAGCCGGCCGACACCCGCGGCCACGCGTGGCTCGCCGAGCGCGTGACCGAGGTGCTCGAGAAGGCTGCGGCGTGAGGTACCTCGGCATCGCCCTTGTGTACGCATGGCGCTACACGTTCGGACTCCTGACGCCGGCCGGAACGTGCAAGTACCACCCGAGCTGCTCGCAGTACGCCCTCGACTCGCTGCGTGCGCACGGCCTCGTCAAGGGGTCCGCGAAGGCCGGCTGGCGCCTGCTTCGCTGTAACCCGTGGAGTCACGGCGGGGTCGATCCCGCATGATCCTCGCCAGCCCGCTGCAACCGCTCGAGGATCTCCTCAGCTGGATCCTGATCCATTTGCACGACTCCGTCGGGCTCTCCTGGGCATGGTCGATCGTCGCGCTCGTGGTGATCGTTCGGATGCTGCTCGTGCCGCTCACCGTGCGGCAGATCCACTCGATGCAGAACCTCCAGGCGCACGCGCCGGAGATGAAGAAGATCCAGCAGCAGTACAAGCACGACCGCCAGAAGATGAACGCCGAGATGATGGCGTTCTACAAGGAGAACCAGATCAACCCGGCAGCATCGTGCCTGCCGATCCTGGCGCAGTTCCCTGTGTTCATCGGCCTCTTCTTCGTGCTCAAGGGCTTCGAGAAGGAGATCCTCCCCAACTACCCGGACGCGGATCTCGACTGGCTGAACCTGATCACGATCACGGAGAACACGAAGAAGGCGTGGGGACCGCTCCTGATCGTCTGCTACGCCGCGAGCCAGCTGACGTCGTCGTATCTGATGTCGACGACGATGCAGAAGGCACAGCGCGTGATGCTGCTGATCCTGCCGATCGCGTTCATCCCGTTCGTGCTCAACTTCCCCTCCGGCCTGATGCTCTACTGGCTGACGACGAACTTGTGGACGACGGGCCAGGGCTTGATCACCCGCCGGCTGACGCCCAAACCGCAGCCGCCGCCAAAGAAGAGCTCGCGCACTCCACCGAAAGCTGCTGCTGCTCCTGCGGCGGCCGAAAAGCCCACGCCCAAGCCCGCCGCGGCGACGCCGCCACGCGTGCGAAAGGTGAAGCGGAAGAAGGGCTCCCGGCGTTGAGCGAGGTCTCGATCGAGATGACGGGGGAAACCGTCGGCGAGGCGAAGTGGGCGGCGCTGCGCGAGCTGGAGCGGATGAGGCCCGGTCTCGACAAGGCCGCGGTTCGCTTCCAGGTCGTCACCGAGGGCGAGCGTGGTCTCCTCGGCGTCGGCTACGAGCCGGCCCGCGTGGTCGCGAGCATCGAGGAGGACGCGTCGGCCGCGGTTCTGGAGCCCCTGCTGTCGGAGCCGCGCGAGGGCGAGAGCGAGGATGCTTCCCGGTTGCGCGAGATCGTCGAGCGCATCGCGCGCGAGATCGGCGTCCAGTGCACCGTGGAGGTCGAAGAGGGCGACGAAGAGATCCACGTTCTCTGCCAGGGCAACGACCTCGGCATGCTGATCGGCCGGCACGGCCAGACGATCGACGCGATCCAGTACCTCGCGAACGCGATTCTCTTCCGCGGCCGCTACGACGAGCGCAAGCCGGTCGTCGTCGACGCGGCGGGCTACCGCGGCCGCCGTCAGGCGACACTCGATGCTCTCGCCCTGCGCATGGCCGAGCAGGCCTCCGCGACGGGGCAGCGCGTCGAGCTCGAGCCGATGACGGCGGTCGAGCGGAAGATCGTGCACGAGAAGCTGAAGGACGACCCCGAGGTCGAGACGACGAGCGAAGGCACGGAGCCGAATCGCTTCGTCGTGGTCCTCCCGCGGCACGTCGACGTCTGACGTCCTCGACCGCTGGCTCGCGGGGGTTCTCGAGACGCCCGGGCTGACCTCGTTGCGCGATCCGGTCGAGGCGCGCCGTGTGCTCCTCGACGACGCGCTGTCGGGGGTCGAGCTCGTCAGACAATTCGACGGCCCGATCGTGGACGTCGGCAGCGGCGGCGGGACCCCGGGAATCCCGCTGGCGGCCTCGTTGCCCGACCGCGAGGTGACGTTGCTCGAGGCCGAGCGCCGCAAGACCGTCTTTTTGGAGCGGTGGACGGACGAGCTCCCCACCCTCCGTGTGATCTGGGGCCGCGCCGAGGAGCAGCCGCTCGAGGCATACGCCGTCGCCGTCGCGAAGGCGCTCGCCCACCCCCCGGTCGCGGCCGAGTGGTGCCTGCCGCTCGTGCAGGAGGGCGGCGCCGTTGTCCTCTGGGTCGGTCCGTCGGTGGACGCTGCGGCCGTATCCCTCGTTGCAGGCAAGCTCGCCGGCGACCTTGAGGAGGCAGCGCCGGGGTTCCTCGTCATCCGGAAGACCGGCCCGACGCCGCCGGGGTTTCCTCGCAGGCCGGGCGTCGCGAAGAAGCGGCCGCTCGCTTAGGCGCGTCTGGCGTTCCCGAGCCGCACGCCGCTGAACTCGAGCGTGGAGGCGGCGACCTCGTCCCACAGCGGCCACAGGCTCGGGAGGACGCGAAGCTCGATTTCGGCGTCCTCGTGGAGAGCGACGAGGTCGCCGAGCGGCGCCACCCCGAGGGGAGGCACGGTCTCGCGGCCGACCCAGTAGCCGCCCACCTCCGGATGCGGCTCGAAGGAGCGCTCCGGCAGCCGGTAGGCGAACACCGGCGTGGTGTGCATCCGGTCGAGCCAGACGGCCTCGATCGCGTGGACGCGGGAGGAGCCGCCGAGCAGTCGCGCAGCGTCGCCGGGGTCAGTCGCCGCCGTTGCCCAGAAAGTCCCGCGTGGGCACTCGCGGGGAAACCAGTAGACGGGCAGATGCCGCGTGTCGATCGCCCACACGAGAGGCTCCTCGACCGCCGCAGTAGCGCTGACGTGTGGCACGAAGCGCTCGATGGACGGGTTCTCGCTGACGTGCCACAGCGCATGCGGGCCCTCGTTCGCGTACGGGGGAGCAGGCTCGCGCACGCGCGGGAGGATAGTCCGAGGCCCTCTCTAGACTCGACTCGTGGCCGGAACCATCTATGCGCTCGCCAACCAGAAGGGCGGCGTCGGCAAGACGACCACCGCTGTCAACCTCGCCGCCTGCCTGGCGGAGGCCGGGCAGAAGGCGCTGCTCGTCGACCTCGATCCGCAGGCGAACGCAACTTCCGGTCTTGGTCATGGGAAGGGGGGCGAGAAGGTCAACGGCCACTCCAGCTTCGACCTCCTCGACGGCGCGCCGGTGGCCGAGATCGCCCGGACCACGCGCTTCGCGAACCTCGATCTCGTCCCGGCCAAGCCCGAGCTTGCCGGCGCGGCCGTGGAGCTGTCGCGCTACCAGGACGGAGAGCGTTACCTGCAGGCCTCGCTCGCCTCCGCCCGCGACCGGTATGGCTTCGTGTTTCTCGACTGCCCCCCGTCCTTCGGGACGCTCACCGTCAACGCGCTCGCCGCCGCCGATCGAGTGATCGTGCCGGTGCAGGCCGAGTACTACGCGCTCGAAGGGCTGTCGCAGCTGCTCGGCTCGATCGAGCTCGTCAAGGCGCGCCTGAACCCGAAGCTCGGCATCGCGGGCATCCTGATCACGATGGTGGACGGCCGCACGCGCCTGGCGGCAGAGGTAGAGGGCGAGGTGCGGCGGCACTTCGGCGACCTCGTCTTCACGACGACCGTGCCGCGCTCGGTGCGCCTCGCCGAGGCCCCGAGCCACGGCCTCCCTGCGATCGCGTACGACCGCCGCTCCACCGGCGCGGAGGCGTACTGGAAGGTGGCGATGGAGCTTGTCGACCGCGCCTAGACGCGGCCTCGGCCGCGGCCTCGAAGTCCTGATCGGCGGCGCCGAGCCGGGGGGTACGCAACTCGCCCACCTGCCCGTCGAGGCCATCCACGCCAATCCCCGCCAGCCGCGGCGCCGGTTCGAGCCCGAGGCGACGACCGGGCTCGCGAGCTCGATCAAGCAGCAAGGGCTGCTGCAACCGATCGTCGTGCGCCCGCGCCAAGCCGGCGGGTACGAGCTGATTGCCGGCGAGCGACGTTGGCGTGCTGCGCGCGAGGCCGGGCTCGAGACCCTGCCGGCGCTCATTCGCGAGGCCGACGACCGCGACACGCTCCTGCTCGCCCTCGTTGAGAACGTGGCACGCGAGCAGCTCTCCCCGGTGGAGGAGGCTCGCGCCTATGCATCGCTCCTGGACGAGTTCGAGCTGTCTTTGGGCGAGGTGGCAGACCGCGTGGGCCGCTCAAAGCCGGCCGTGTCGAACCGGCTACGGCTCCTCGAGCTGCCGGAAGAGGTGCTCTGGATGGTCGCGCGCGGGGAGCTGACCGAGGGGCATGCGCGCGCGGTGCTCGCGCTGCCCGACCACGACGCTCGCAAGAGACTCGCCAAGCGGATCGTCCGCGAGGCGATGTCCGTTCGCGGCGCCGAGAAGGCGGCTCAGGAAGGCGGCGCCGCTCGCAGGCCGCGCGCAGCGACCCGGATCGATCCGGCCCTGGCGGCACGCGTCCGGGACGAGGTGGAACGCGTCACCGGCTTCCAGTCGCGGATCAACGGCGGCAAACTCGAGATCCATTTCGGCAGCGAAGTCAAGCTCGAAGAGCTGGCCGAAGTGCTCGAAAGCCTCTAGTCCGTGCGGCTACAATCGTCCGCTGCTGTACTGATGTAACTGCGCGGGCGATTAGCTCAGTTGGTTAGAGCGCCGCTCTGATAAGGCGGAGGTCCCTGGTTCGAATCCAGGATCGCCCACTCACTCCTGCGCACTCGAACCGCATCGATGGCCACTCCCACCTCAGACTACGAAGAGCAACTCGACCGGATCGCGGAGTACGCCGACGCGTCCGTCCGGACCCTGAGTCGGCAGGGCTCGCTCGTCTACGTACCGGGCTCGTACGGGCTCAAGCGCTGGCTGTATGCACGGTGGGGGAACCGGGGCAACGCCGTCTACACGGCCGCGGGGTCCCTGATCGCGATCGGGCTGAGCGGGTTCTGGGCCTGGCTGCTGAAGGAGCCACTTCTGTTCCCGAGCCTGGGTGCGACGGCGTTCCTGTTCTTCGAGACCCCGTTGGCCGAGGTCGGGACGCCGCGGAACGCGATCATCGGCCACTTCGTGGCCATTGCGGCTGCGTTGGCGTCCTTGGGCGCCTTCCGCCTGCTCGGTGACCCGAGCGCGTACATCCAGGGCGTAACGCCGGCCCGGATCGGGGCCGTCGCCGTCTCGGTGGCGCTGACGGGCGGCGTGCTGCGGCTCCTCCGTGCGGCACATCCCCCGGCGGGCGCGACGACGATCATCGTCAGCTCAGGCCTCCTCGCGGAGTCCCGGCAAGTGGTGGCCGTGGCAGGCGGAGTGATTCTGATCACGGTCGCCGGCTGGGCGCTCAACCGGCTGATGGGCGTGCCTGCTCCGCGCTGGGCGACGCGCAGCTAGGAGCTAGTGCACGTACCGCGTGCGGCGGACATAGTCCTCCACCGCGAGCAGAAAGTTCGAGTCGCCGGCGATCTCGGCCAGCGTGCCCTTGGTTCCCTCGTCCAGATCGTCGTCGTGACGGAGCGTCGCGAGGAACGGACCCAGCGTGCCGGCCTGCGACATCGCGGCCATGCGCAGGCAGATCCGCTTCGTCTGTTCGTCCTGAGCCACCGCTTCGAGCGACTCGATGTCGTGGAGCCAGAGGTCGACCATGAGAGTGCAACGCGGGCGTCCTTGCGTGGGATACGGCCTCGATGTTCATTCGAACCAGGGGTGGCTACACTGACGGAGAGGGCCTGAGGATGCGCGAAATGGTCATCTACGGAGTCAGCTTCGACATGGTCGGCAAGCAGCCGATCGTGCTCCTCAAGACGGCCGACGGGAACCGGTTCCTGCCGATCTGGATCGGCCATCCAGAGGCCGCGGCCATCCTCGTCAAGCTGCAGAACGCCGCGCAGACCCGCCCGATGACGCACGATCTCCTCAATGACGTGCTCGGCCATCTCGACGCGGAGGTGATCTCGATCGCCGTCACCGAGATGCGGGAGAACACCTACTACGCGCGGATCACGCTGCAGCAGAACGGCTCGGAGATCGAAGTCGACTCGAGGCCGTCCGACGCCATCGCGCTGGCGGTCCGCTCCGGAGCAAAGATCTACGTCGCCGACGACGTGATCGAGGAGTCCGGGGTCGAGTTCGAGGGCGACGCCTCCGACGACGAGATCGCGGCCGCAGCGGGCGTGCCTCCATTGGCTGATCTCGACCCGGACGAGTTCCGGGCGTTTCTCGACTCCGTTAGCCCGGACGACTTCGTCTCGGACCCCGACGAGAGCTAGCCCACCTCTCGCTTCGTCAGGTCGAGCAGCTTCGTGTAGATCTCGCGCAGGCCCTCGGGCGAGAGCGGGCCGCGGTTCGCCTGTGCCAGGTGCTCTAGCAGCCACGCCTCGCGCGCCGGGTCGACGAAGTCGAAGCCTCGCTCCTCCTTCACCCGTCTCAGCCGGGCCACGAGCTCGAGGCGCGTGTTGAGGGCCTCGACGATCCGGACGTCGTTGTCCGAGAGCTGCTCGCGGAGCTCCCTGATCACCGGATCGTCGCCCTGGCCGCCCACCTCAGAGGTGTACCACGACCGTCGTCCCGTAGCCGTTCGTCCCATAGATCAGAGGCGCGACCCACATCGGGATCCGGACGCAGCCGTGCGACGCCGGATACGCAGGCACGGACGGGTAGCCGTGGATCGCGAAGCCACCCTTGAAGTAGAGCGGGTACCAGAGCACCCAGTCCCACCCGCTCACCTTGCGGTAGACCCGCCATGTTCCGAGCGGCGTGTTGCCGGTGGCCCCGGTGGAGACGTGCACGATGCGCGACACGCGGCCGCCGCGGACGACGAACAGCACTTGGCGGGTCTTGTCCACCTCGATGTAGTCGCCTCCGCGCTGGGCGTGCGGGATGCCCGCGTGCGCGAGCCGTCCCCACAACCAGGGCTCGACGCGACCTGTGCGGGAGAGACCGTTCACCTTCTGAAAGGCGAGCACCGCCTCGACCGTGTCCTGCCCGTAGGCGCCGTCCACCCCTCGGAGGGCGTACCGCAGCTCGGCCAGCCTTCGCTCGAGGGCGAGCACGCTGGGGCCGTGCGCGCCGACCGCGAGGGACGGGAGCACCACCTGGGCCGAGAGGACGCGGTGCACCGATACGTAGCCGGGCCGAGCGCGAGCCGTGAGCTCGACGCGCAGCGCTCCGGGGCGGCCGGTCGGCAAGTTGATCGAGCCCGCTCGCGTGGAGATGCGCCGGCCCCCGAAGAACACTCGCGCTTCGACCGACCCCGCCGCGGCAGGCACGAGGTGTGGTCGCAGGGTCAGTCTCGACCCGACCGTCGTCGTGGGGAGCAGCGAGGCCTCGATCCGCGGCTCGATCTGCACCTTGTGCTCCCCCGAACGGGCGGCGCCGTAGCGAGCCTGGTAAGGGCCCGGCCAGCGGAGGCGTACGGCCGCACGGAAGCGCCCGTTGGCGCCGACTCGAGCGGAGCCCACGTACGTCCTGCCGCGGTAGATCTGCACCCGAGCTCCTGGGACCGCCGGCCGCAAGGACCCGGCAAGGGCTGCAGGGCCGCCGTACGCCGCACGCCGAGGCGCTTCGAGCGTGATCTTCCGCGCTGCGACCGCGATCGTCACCTGCGCTCGAGCTGCCTCCCCCGCGGCGTTCGTCGCAGTGACGGTCGCCACGAACGTGCCCGCGGCATAGACGTGGGATACCGCCGGGCCGCCGGCGCTCGAGCCGTCTCCGAGCTCCCAAGCGTAGGAGGCGGCGTCCCCCGTGGCGGTGAGGGTCACACGCATCGGTGCGACGCCGGCGGCCGGTACCGCTGTCGCCGCGACGAGCGGCGGTGCGGCGTCAGCCGTGCCCGCGAGGGCGAGACCGGCGAGCAGGACGATCGCGCCGCGCACGGTCCGAGAATACCGCCACGTCAGAACAGGAGCGGAGCGATCATCCCCACCGCGTTGAAGGTGACGTGCACGGCGAGCGACGGATAGAGGCTGTCGCTGCGGAGGCGGATCGCCGCGGTGACGAGGCCGAACCAGATGAAGGCTCCCAGTGAAAGCAGCAGCCCGTGGCCGAGACCGAACATCAAGGCGGTGACGCCGATCGCGGCCGGCCTGCCGTAGGCCTGAAGCAGTCCGACCCCGACCCCGCGGTAGAGGAGCTCCTCGACGAACGGCCCGATCAGGACGATCGCCAAGAAGCTCGCCGCGTACGCGCCTGCGCGGCTCCCGTCCCAACCGTCGGGCGCGAGGTTCTGCTCGTCCCCGGCGCCTGCCAGCCAGAGCAGGAAGTACGCCCCTGCGAAGATCGCCAGTAGACCGCCGAACCACATCCCGAGTGCGCCACCCCACGAGTCCGGCGCCCGCAGCGCCAGGAGCTCTCGTCGCGGCAAGCCGGACGTCACCGCATAGACGAACGCCAGCAGGAGCCCGTAGACGATCACCGCGCTCACGAAGATGTCGTAGCTGTAGACCGTGTCGCCGCCACGCTCGGGCGCGTGCGCGACCGCGTAGAAGTTCACCGCCGCGAAGGAAGCTGTCACGCCGAGCCACGCCCGTGCTCTCATCCGTCCATTCCAGCAGAGACGCTCTTTCCGGCTGAGGAACACGTCGCCCGCTGTCGAATCGGACGCCATGGAGCTGTGGCAACGCCTGCTCGTGATCGGCATCGTGCTCGCCGTGACCGCCACGGTGGCGCGCCTCCTCGACCGCAGGATCATGCGCGCCGACCGCTCAGCCGGGGCGATGACCCGCTACCGCGTCCTGCGCCGCACGATCGCAGTCGTGATCGTCAGCTTCGGCGTCCTGTCGGCGCTGCTCGTGATTCCACAGGTGCGGGCCGTGGCCGGCGGGTTGCTGGCCTCATCGGCCGTGCTCGGGCTGATCGTGGGCTTTGCATCGCAGCGGACGCTCGGAAACTTCGTCGCCGGGCTGATGATCGCGTTCACGCAGCCGCTCCGCCTCGGCGACTGGGTCGAGGTGGGGGGTGTGGAAGGGTCCGTAGAGGAGATAGGGCTGATGTACACGTTCATCCGCACCGAGGACAACGCACGGCTCGTGATCCCGAACGAGAAGCTGGCCTCGGATACGATCCGCAACTCCACGATTCGCAGTGCCGCGAAGTACGCCGAGGTCACAGTGCACGTTCCGCCTTCAGCAGACCTTCGTTCGCTCGTCGAAGCCCTCCGTCCGGAGGTTCCCGGGGAGCGTGACGAGGTATTCGTCAGCTCGCTCGAAGGGTCGCCGACCCTGACGCTCCGGGCCTGGACCGAGAGCGAGGGGGACGCCGAGAAGCTCGAGCACGAACTTCGGCTGCGGGTGCACGATCAGCTGCGCTCGCACGGCGTCTACGCATGATCGGAGTCTCCGCGTGACCCCGCCGCGCGGGCGAGGCGTCGACGACGAGGTCTACGCGCGCCGCCGCCGCAAGCGCAAGCGCGTCGAGCGCAAGAACCGGCGGCGTCGTGCGGCGGTCCTGGCGATCGC
This sequence comes from Gaiellaceae bacterium, assembly GCA_035525905.1. Classification (GTDB taxonomy): domain Bacteria; phylum Actinomycetota; class Thermoleophilia; order Gaiellales; family Gaiellaceae; genus Gaiellasilicea. Next base: position 10,178 of record DATLDK010000072.1, read on the forward strand.
CGCGGTCCTCGGCCTTCTCTTCGTCGTGGCCGGCGCGGCCGTCACCGGCGTCGCGACCTTCGGGTCCTCGTGCGACCTGAACTCGCTGCAACAGGTCGAGATCGGCTCGAACACCTTCATCTACGCCGCCGACAACTCACGGCTCGGCGTGATCCCCGCGGAACGCAACCGCCAGCCCGTCCCGCTCGCCCAGATCAGCTCCTGGATGCCGAAGGCGACGGTGGCGATCGAGGACCGCCGCTTCTACCAGCACAACGGGATCGACGCCGAGGGCATCGCCCGCGCGGTCTGGAAGAACGTCAGTGCCGGCCAGGTGGTCGAGGGCGGCTCGACGATCACGCAGCAGCTCGTACGCAACCTCTACATCGGCCGCGAGCGCACGGTGGAGCGCAAGCTGAAAGAAGCGTGCCTGGCGCTCAAGCTCGACAACGCGTGGGCCAAGAACCGGATTCTCGCGACCTACATGAACCAGGTCTATTACGGCAACCTCGCGTACGGGATCGAGGCAGCGGCGCAGACGTACTACTCGAAGCACGCCCGCGAGCTCAACCTGCCCCAGGCGGCACTCCTCGCGGGCCTGCCGCAGGCGCCGTCCAGCTACGACCCCTTCCGCCAGCAGCAGATCGCGATCAACCGGCGCAACCAGGTGCTGCGCGCGCTGCTGAACGAGGGTGACATCAGCCGCGACCAGTACGACTGGGCAAGGTCTCGAGGGCTCGGCCTCAAGGCCGGCAAGCTCTACAAGGAGATCCGCGAGCCCGACTTCTTCGGCTACGTCCGCGACCAGCTGATCGCCGAGTACGGCGCCGGCACCGTGCGCTCCGGCGGGCTGAAGGTCTACACGACGATCGACCCGCGCTTCCAGCGCGCGGCGCAGACGGCGATCAGGGAGTCGCTGACCGAGCGCGGCGATCCCGCAGCGGGCGTCATCTCGATCAATCCGAAGAACGGCGCCATCCGCGCCATGACGGCGGTCATCCCCGGCAACACGAAGAACCAGTTCAACCTGCTCTCGCAGGGGCGGCGCCAGTCCGGCTCCACCTTCAAGACCTTCGTGCTCGCGGCGGCCGTCGAGCAAGGGATCAATCCGGCCACGACGAGCTATCTCTCGGCGCCCTTCTACTACCGCCCTGATCCCAACGGCAACTGCGAGGACGGGACCTGGTGGTGCCCCGAGACGTACGACCACAGCTACACCGGCTGGACGTCGATCGAGCGGGCCACGCTGCGCTCCGACAACACCGTCTACGCCCAGCTGACGCTGGACGTGACGCCGGAGTCGGTCGCCGCGATGGCGCGCAAGCTCGGAGTGCGGTCGCCGCTGACGGTCGACGGCGCGGTCGTCCCGTCGATCGGGCTCGGAGCAATGGACGTCTCTCCGCTCGACATGGCGTCCGCGTACGCGACGCTCGCCGCTGGCGGCATCTACTCGGAGCCGATGGCGATTCGCAAGGTGATCCTTCCCGACGGTGAGGACAAGAGCGCCGGCTGGGGGAAGCCAAAGCGCAAGCGTGTGATCTCCGACGGCGTCGCGTCCACGGTCACGCGGATCCTGGAGGAGAACGTCCAGTACGGGACCGGGGTCGGCGCGAACTACGGCCAGCCCGCGGCCGGCAAGACCGGCACCACCGAGGAGTGGTCGGACGCATGGTTCTGCGGCTACACGCCAAGGCTCGAGACGACGGTCTGGGTGGGGTACCCGCGGGCCAAGATCCCGATGACGAGCGTGCACGGGATCCGGGTCACGGGCGGCAGCTTCCCGGCCCAGATCTGGCGCCTGTTCATGAGCTCTGCGATCGGCCAGCTCGAGCCCGTCTCCTTCCCGGAGCCGAAGGACGAGCCGGAGTGGAAGAGCTTCGAGCGCGGCCAGTACGCGCGCTCGTTCGGCTACTCGAGCGGCTACTCGAATGACAGCGGTGGCAGCGGCTACGTGGCGCCCGCCCCCGCTGCGACGGAAACCGCCGAGGCGCCGGCCGCGACCACGGTCCCCGATGCGCCGCCCGCGTCTCGACCCGCGCCCAAGCCCAGGCCGACCCCGCCTGCTCCGTCGACGCCGGCGCCCACCCAGCCCGCTCCGCCTCCACCGACGGCGACGCCTCCTCCGACTGAGCCCACGCCCCCGCCGCCGACCGAGCCCGTCCCCGGCTAGATGAGCCGCGCCGCGCTGCTCGCGGCAGCCGCGGTCGCTCTCCTCGTCGCGGGCTGCGTCGCGTGCGCCTGGATCGAGGGCGCCCCGATCGTTCCCGGGGACGCGGGCCGCGCTGGAGGCGGGCGCCTGGGAGCGGCCTTCCTCGCTCTGCTCCTCGCTGCGTTCGTGGCCTATCTCATCGCCGTGTGGCTCCTGCGCCGAAGCCGCACCCCGCTACGCGCCGTCCTGCTTGCGGCGGTCGCGATCCAGCTGACGCCCCTCGCGGGCCCGCTGCTCCTCTCGACCGACGCCTGGACGTACTGGGAGTACGGGCGAATTGCCGCCGTGCACGAGGGCAATCCGTACGTCGACACGCCGAGCGACTTCAGCGGCGATCCCGCCTATGGCTACGCCGGGGCCGCGTGGCGAGAGACGACGTCGGTCTATGGCCCTGGCTTCACCTTGCTGTCGGAGGTCGTGGCACTGGTGTCCGGATCGTCTGCGGCTGCGGCTGCGTGGATCTTCAAGGTCATTGCTGCTGCTGCCGTCCTGGCCTGTGTGTTGATCGCCTCCCGGCTCGCGCCGGATCGTCCTGGCGCCGCGGCTCTCGTCGGCTGGAATCCGCTCTTCGCCGTTCATTTCGCCGGCGGTGGCCACAACGACGCGCTACTGGCGGCGCTCGCGCTCTCCGCGCTCCTCCTCGCCTCGAATGCCCGCCGAAGCCTGGCGGGAGCGGCCTGGGCCGGAGCCACTCTGCTCAAGTGGATCCCGGCCGTCTTCCTCGTGCTCCGTGCGCTCGAGGCCCGCGCCACGGGGCGCCGCGTCGACCACCGCGGCTTTGCGGCTGCGGCCGTCCTGCTCGTCGCCGTGGCCAGCTGGCGCTACGGCTTGGACTGGCTGCGCGCCTTCGGCCCGCTCGCCCGCAACGCCGAGGGCCAGACGAGCTACGCGCTCCCGCACCGAGTCGAGCAGCTCGGCGTCCCGCACGCCGCGGCGCTCGGCCTGGCGGCGATCGCTCTGCTCGGCGGGCTGGCGTGGCTCGCGCGGGAGGCGGTGCAGGGCCGGGCGCGTCTCGGCCTCGCGGGGTGCCTCCTGCTCGCGACGACCCCGTGGCTCGCACCCTGGTACGCGATCTGGGCGCTGCCGCTCGCGGCCGCAGAAGGCGACCGGAGGGCGCAGGTGATCGCCGTCGGCTTCTGCGCCTACCTGCTGCCGCAGACGATCCCGCTCTAGTAGCGCCGGAACACGAGGATCCCGCGCTCGGCGAAGACCCTGTGCCAGCGCGGGTCTCGCCGCAGCGACGCCAGCGCCGGCCGTGCTCGTTCGGGGTCGAGGCTGTCCAGGAACGTCAGGCGCCGCTCGTCGACGACGACCCACGTGGCCTCGCCGAGAACGGGGAAGCTGAAGATCCGCCGGCGGTCCGACAGGTGTGCGCCCAGCGTGTTCGTCGCGCTGACCGGCGCGCCGGCAGGCACGAGGGCCAGGGCCCTGCGCGCGGCTGCGTCATGCGCGTCCGCACCCACGTGAATCCTGCCGAGCGGCCCGAGCAAGACGGCTCCGGCGAGCGCCGCCAACGTTGCGACGTATGCCAGTCGCACGCCGAGCCGTGCCACCGCGAACACCGTCCCCACGAGGAGCGCGGGGACGATCGTGGCGGCGTAGTGGGTCTTGACGGACGTCTGGGTGACCGTGCGCGAGAGCACGTTCAAGCCGAGCTCGGGTAGCGCCGCGAGCAGAGCAAGCGGCGCCGCGAGCGGCAGCAGGGCGAGCGGAGCGAGAAGCGAGGCGAGGTAGGACAGGTCGCGACCGTCGAGCGACGGGGACTCGTACCGGCTCTGAAACGCCGATGTTCCTGCCGGCGCGAAGTGCGGTACGACGACGAGCGCTGCGAGTAACGCCGCGACTCCTGCGCCCGCCGCGATCGCCAGACCGCGCCTGGGCGCGTGGTGCCGCACGGCGTACCAGACCCCGATTGCCGCAACCGCCAGGCCGACGTGCTCCTTCGCCGCGATCGCGAGGGCCGCGAAGAGTGCGAACTTCCAGTGCCGCCGCTCGTCCAGGTGCCACCATGCGAACAGCAGCAGGGGGCAAGCGAGAGCGACCGGGTGAAAGTCACTCACCGTGAGCCACTGCACCGGCGGAGAGAGGAGGTACGCAATGGCGAGCGCGGCCGCCGCGCGGTCCGATCGGACGTGTTTGCGGCCGAGCCAGAAGACCGGGAAGGCGCCCGCGCCGACCGCGGCAGCCTGGACCACGAGCAACAGCTCGGGGCTCGGCCAGAGCCACCAGAGCGGCGCGAGCACGACCAAGATCGGATCGAAGTGCGATCCGAGCCGGGAGATCTGCTCGCCCTGCACGTCGGTGACCGAGAGGACCTGGCCGTGCGCAGTCGACCAGACCGCCTGCGTCATATTGCCGAGATCGAAGCGGCCGCTCTCGAAGGCGCGATGCCTGAGGACCCCGACGGCGCCGAAGCAGGCCGCGAATGCGGCGGCGGCGACCCGTACGAGGAGAGCGGGCCTCACCGCGCCAGGAGGCGCTCGATCAGGCCCAGCCACCGCGCGCCGAGGACGCTCTCGCTCGCGTGCTTCCGGTAGGCAGCGAGGCCGCCAGCGCCGACCGCGCGCGCAAGCTCCGCATCTGCTGCCAGGCGGCGGACAGCTGCAGCCAGCGCTTCCGCGTTGCCCTGCGGTACCAGGAGCGCGCTCTCCCCGTCCCGTAGCAGCTCGCGCGCTGCGGGCGTATCCGCCGTCACCAGAGGGGTCCCGCACGCGAGTGCCTGGAAAGCCTTGTTCGGGATCACACGACCGGTCTTCGGTGAGGTTCCGAAGACGCCGAGGGCGCACCCGGCGCGCTGATTCTCCTCGGGCAGCCGCTCGTAGTCCACCCAGTCGACCCACTCGACGTTCGGCGGCCGCTCCTCGAGCAGGGGGTCGAGCTGGCCGCTGCCGACGATACGGAAGGAGACCTCGGGCGCGAGCCGCGCCGCAGCCAGGATCGTCTCGAGCCCGTGTAGTGGGATCAGCTTGCCGACGAACAGCGCACGAAAGTCCTCGGCAGGCTGCCACCCGGGATGAAACAGCCGCTCCTCCGCGCCCACGAAGCAGACGGCCGTTCGCCCTGCAGGCAGCCCGGCGAGATCGGCGAGGTAGCGCGCGTTCTGCTCGGTGTCGGCCACCACCAGGTCGGCCCGTCGAAGCGCGATCCGATCGATGTGCCGGAGCACTCCGCCGCCGGGGGAACCAGGCGCGAAACGGCCTCGATCCTGGACGAGCGTCTCGTGGAGCGAGACCAGCGGGTTGAAGAGGACCGGGCGGCCTCGGGCGATTCGCTTTGCCGCCGGGAGATCGAAGTGCCCCGGGTAGCCGACGATGACTGCATCGAACCGGTCGTTCCTGCCGCCCAAGAGCAACCGCAGCTCCGCTGCGCCGACCCGGGCGGCGGCTCCGAACCCGGCCGACCAGTTGTGCCGGCGCCGCTCCCACACGCTGGCGTGCCGTTCGATCACCTCGGCGCCGGCGCCTCGCAGGCAGGAGATCACCTGGGCGTTGCGCGGGTAATCGCGCTCGTACGTGCCGAAATAGAGAACCCTCAAGTCAGCGGAGGATCTCGTCCACATGCAGCTCCGAGCTGCGGTCGCCCCCGCGCCGTTCCGCGTGGTGGCTCGCGACGAGCTCGCTGACGAGCCCCAGCGACAGAAGCTGGACACCGACCACGACGAGGAGAACGCCCAGCGTCAGCAGCGGCCGCTGCCCGATCGCCTCGCCCGTCAGCTTCAGCACCGTCAGGTAGACGAGCAGCAGCGTGCCCACCGCTCCGAGCAGCAGCCCGAGACCCCCGAAGAGGTGCAGCGGTCGGTGGCGGTAGCGACCCATGAACGTGACCGTGAGCAGATCGAGAAAGCCGCGTAGGTACCGCTCCATGCCGTAGCGGGAGCGTCCGTGCTCGCGGGGACGATGGTTGACCGGCAGCTCCGCGACCCGGAAGCCGCGGTAGTGGGCGAGCACCGGGATGAAGCGGTGCAGCTCGCCATAGATGCGCAGACCGCCCACTACTTCCGCGCGGTAGGCCTTCAGCCCGCAGTTGAGGTCGTGCAGCCGCAGCCCCGAGAGCCTCCCGGTGACGATGTTGAAGAGCCAGGACGGGATCCTGCGGCTGACCGGATCGCGCCGCTTCGCCTTCCAGCCGGACACCAGGTCGAAGCCTTCGGCGAGCTTCGCGAGCAGCCGCGGTATCTCTGACGGATCGTCCTGCAGGTCGCCGTCGATGGTGACGACGGTCTCGCCCTGGGCCTCCTCGAAACCTGCCTGCAGGGCCGCCGCCTTGCCGAAGTTCCGGCGCAGCCGAACCACCCGCACGCCTTCGTGCGCCGCGTGCAGCCGCGTGAGGGCGCCGAAGGTCCCGTCCGTCGAGCCGTCGTCGACGAACACGACCTCCCAGGGCTCCCCGAGCGGGTCCAGCGCCGAGGCGAGCTCGTCGTGCAGGAGGGCGACGCTGCGCTCCTCGTCGTGCACGGGAACGATGACCGAGATCACGGCCGTTAGCGTATGCGTCCGATGGCCTCCTTGCTCTCGATCGACGAAGCGCTTGCCCGCGTGCTCGCCAAGGCCCGGCCACTGGACGCGGAGCACGTTCCCGTCTTCGCTGCAGCAGGTCGCGTGCTGGCCGAGAACGTCGCTGCGCGCGTGGATTTGCCGCCGTTTGCGAGCTCCGCCATGGACGGCTTCGCCGTTCGGTCCGTCGATGTGCCCGGCACGCTGCCGGTCGCGTTCCGGATCGCCGCCGGCGTCCCCGCGGACCGGCCCCTGGAGCCCGGAGAAGCCATGGAGATCTCGACGGGCGGCGCCGTGCCCGAGGGGGCGGACGCCGTCGTTCCAGTCGAGCGTGTTGTCATGAATGACAACGACGTGGAGGTCGCCGATTCCACACGCCCGGGCGCTCACGTGCGTCCTGTGGGCGGGGACGTGCGCGCGGGCGAGCCTCTCCTCGAGGCGGGTACGAGGCTGGGGGCGGCGCAGATCGGCGCGCTGGCGGCGGCGGGCGTCGCGGTCGTTCTCTGCGCCCGCCGACCAAGTGTCGCCGTGCTCAGCACGGGCACGGAGCTTCGCAAGCCGGGCGAGGTGCTCGGCCCCGGCCAGATCTACGAATCCAACGGGCCGATGCTCGCTTCCGCTTTCGAGTCAGCAGGAGCGCTCGTCGAGAGCCTCGGCCCGGTTGCGGACGATGAGCAGGCCCATCGCGACGCACTCGAGCGCGGACTTGCCGCCGACGTGCTCGTCAGCTCCGGTGGCGTCTCGGTCGGTCCGCACGATCTGGTGCGGAGAATCCTGGGCGAGCTCGGGGTCGTGGAGGACTTCTGGGGTGTGGCCGTTCGTCCGGGGAAGCCTCTGGCCTTCGGGACGCGCGGGGCGACACTTGTCTTCGGCCTGCCGGGGAATCCCGTGTCGTCGCTCGTCGCGGTCGAGCTGTTCGTCCGTCCCGCGTTAGCGGCACTGCAGGGAGCGGCGCGTCCAGGGCCGTTCTACGAGTGGGCGCGGCTCGGATCCGCCTTGCGGCGGAACCCCTCGCGTGACGAGCTCGTGCGGGCGCGTACCCGCGACGACGCCGGCGAGGGGGTGGTCGAGCCGCTCGCGGGCCAGGAGTCCCACATGATCGCCCGTGCCGCCGCAGCCGACGCCCTCGTGCTCGTGCCGGCCGGTGAGGCGGAGCTCCCCGCAGGCGAGCGCGTGCGCTTCCTCCGACTCGTCTGACAGCTACCCCGCGGCTTCGATCGGCTTCGAGTGGCCACCGCCCGGGGGCGCGACCGCAACCGGCTTCGCATACGCGATGTAGCGGTGCGTCGCGAAGAAGCGCGGATGACAGGCCTGGAGCAGCAGTTGCTCGCGGCCCTTCGACTTCAGGACCGACGTCTCGGTGGCCGCGACGATGCGGTGACCGGTGATCACATACTCGAACGTCGCGTACGGGAGCTCCACGAAGACGCGATCGCCCTTTCGCAGCCTGTCGATATGGGAAAACGGCGCGCCGTACGTCGTCCTGTGACCGGCGACGTAGACGAGCTTCCCTTCGCCGGGCATCGCCGAGCCCAGGTAACGACCAGGCCCGCGCTTGAGCGAGTTGTGATCGGTTCCGTTGACGATGATCTCGCTCAGGCCCAGGCGCGGTATCCGAAGCCGTGCGACCGCAGCGCCCGGCTTCAGCCTCCGGCGCCACGCGATCGCCTCGCGCGGAAGCGTGTCGCGTACGTCGGCTACGGCTGCCGGGGTGCCGGCGGGTCTCCCCTCCTCCAGCTGCCGATCGAACGTCTGTGCGAGCTCGCGCTGATCGCGGTAGTTGAGCGTGGCCGTGAACGGGTCCTCCCACCGCCAGACCGTGAAGGCCCAGGCGAGCGCGCCGACGCCTGCCACGATCATCAACGTGCCCACGATGCGGGCGAGCTTCCTCATCAGCCCTCCAACGTTTTACGTTCCTCGCGCGGTGCGGAGCGTTTCGACGGCGGCGTGATCACGCGGGCGAGAAGAGCCCCCGTCCGGCCTCCTGATCCCTGCGCCCGAACGTCCGGGTACGGCGCGTAGCGGCCGGAAACCAGGGTTGCGAGCTGGGACGCGACGGCGAGCCAGACGAGTCCGAGCACCACGGCAGTCCAGGGCACGTAGCCGACGGCGACCAGCGAGAGCAGGTACCAGGGCGCATCTGCGCCAAGGTCGTACCGCGTCGAGAACGACAGGGCGAGAATCAGCGGCCCCGCGAGCCCGAGCACCAGCAAGGCGCCGCGGGCGGCCGGGCTGGCCGCGTGCGCCTGGGGAAGCCAGAGCCACGCGTACAGCGAGGGCAGCAGGTAGATCAGGGAGAACGGACTCGTCGCGACGAGCATGAGCGCCACGAGCCCGAGCGCAAGGAGCGAGACCGTGTGCCCTGCGAGCGTCTCCTCGAGCGTGACGCGGCCGCGCGGGATGAGGCTCTCCCGGCTGACCAGCCAGCCCGCGGCGAGCAGCGCGCCGATCACGCCCAAAACGACGGCGGAAGGCTGGTAGATGCCGGCGTCGGGTGGCAGGGGACGCGGCTCCCCCTCCGGGAAGGCGCCGAGCTTCGCAGCCACGAAGATGAGCAGCCCCGCATAGGCCCAGAACACAAGGCGGGTGCGCAGGCTCCGCGCAGCCGGCCCGAGGGGGATGCGGCGGCGGCGGCACCGCGCGAAGAGGTCGATCGACCCGATCGCGAACGGCAGCAGCGCAGCCAGCAACACGAGCTCGATCGCCCAGCCGCGGACGATCCGCGTGCCGAGGTAGATGTAGCTCGTCGTCCCCTGCGTCAGCTCCAGGCCGGCGTCGAGCGATCCGACGAGGTTCTGCGCGGCCCGGCCGAGCTCGCCGACCCGCGCTCCGCTGAGCCGGGTGTCGTCAAATCCTTGCCCGGGCCCGTCCGGCAAAGTCGTGAGCGTGACGGCAGGGATGCCGCGCGCGACAAACGGTCCCTGCTCGCCCAGGGTGAAGGGGAAGCCGAGGTCGAGCAGTTGCCGAAGGGCCGAGGCGCGCAGGGGCTCGCGACCCGATTGCTCGAGCACGCGGACTGCTGCGGTGCGAACGAGCGCCGCCGCAGGCGAGCGAGCAGTGTCGCCCGCGATCAAGAGCCGCGGCGCGCCGAAGCCCCCTACCGCATTGAGGCTGATCACTGCCACGGTGTCCTCTCGGTACGGCGAGGTCTCGGCGAACCGGGCGGCCCCGAGCGCGCCGAAGGCGCCGCCGTCCGTGGAGACGAAGACGAGCGTGTGCGACGGGCGCGTTTGCACGCTCGTGGTCCCGACGGCCGGCGCGTAGGCTCGATAGAGCTCCACGAGCGCCGCGCTGCCGGACGCGTTGTCGTTCGCGCCCCGGCCCTCGCCGCTGTTGTCCCGGTGGGCCGTGATCACGATCTTGCGCTGCGATACCCCGCGCACCACGGCGACGAGGTTCGTCAGCTGGACCCGTCCCCGCCCGGGAATGAGCGCTGTGAAGCGCTCTTCCTGCGGCGGCTCGAAGCCGTAGAGCCCCAGCTGGTCTCGGAGCCACGATGCGGCTCCGAGAGCTCCCGCCGATCCCGGCGAGCGGTCTGGATAGTCGTGGGCGAGCTCGCGAGCGAGCCGCTCGGCAGTGGTTGCGTCGAACGCGGGCGGGAGCGCCGGCGCCGGGAGCGGCTGCGGACGTCCGACGGTGAAGGCGGCGAGCAGCAGCGGGAGCGCGACGAGCAACCACGTCCCGCGCACCATGCGGGCATTGATGGGACGCTCGACAGAGCCTCGGCGTGGGCGCGCGCGCAAGGCGAGCGCTCGTCTGGGCGGCGCCATGGCACGGCCAGTGTAGGCAAGTCCGCGGTCGTCTCTACCATCTTCGAGGAATGACGGACCTCGCTACCGACCCCGTGACGATTCTGCTCGTGGACGACGAGGATTCCGTCCAGAAGCTGCTCACGTACCCGCTCGAGCGCGACGGGTTCCGCGTCGTGCACGCAGTCGACGGCGAGCAGGCGCTGGCGCGGTTCTCGGAGGAGGCCGTCGACCTCGTCGTGCTGGATCTGATGCTGCCCAAGCTGGACGGGCTCGAGGTCTGCAAGCGGATCCGCTCGGCCAGCTCGGTGCCGATCATCATGCTGACCGCCCGGGACGACGAGCTGGACAAGGTGCTCGGCCTCGAGCTCGGGGCGGACGACTACATCACCAAGCCCTTCTCGATCCGCGAGTTCCGCAGCCGCGTGAAAGCACTGCTGCGCCGGGCCGCCACGCCGCGTCCGGGGGACCGGCGCGAAGACGAGGTCGTCGAGCGCGGCGAGCTGCGGATCGACGTCCCGCGACGGACGGTCGAGGTGCGCGGCAGCGAGGTGCAGCTGACGTTCGTCGAGTTCGAGCTCCTGCGGATCCTCGCTTCGGCTCCCGGCCGTGTCTTCTCGCGCCGTCAGCTGCTCGAGAAGCTCCGCGGCGGCGCCGACTATCGCGAGCCGCGCACGATCGACGTGCACGTCCGGCATCTGCGCGAGAAGATCGAAGCCGATCCACACGAGCCACAGCTGATCCTCACGGTGCGCGGCGTCGGCTACCGGTTCCACGAGCGCTGATGGTGCGCCCCACGATCAGGGGCATCAGGCTGCGGCTGGCGCTGGCGCTCGTGCTGGTCGTCGCGGGGGCGCTCGGCGTCGTCTATCTGATCGTCGTCCCGTCGCTCAAGTCGGAGCTGGTCAACGCCAAGCTCGATCAGCTGGAGGAGGACGCGAAGACGGTTGCTCCCGGACTCGTCACGAATGCCGAGCGGCCGCAGGAATTCGCGGAGTTCGCCTCGTCGGTCGTGCAGGCGCGCGTGGTCATCTACACGGTCGTCGCCGGCACCCTCTTCACCCAGGCCGACTCGAACACCACCTCGTCGCTCGACGTGGAGCGGGATCCCATAGCTCTGCGAGCCGTGGCCTCGGACCGGCCGCAACGCGGCACGCTGGAGCGCGACGGGCGCCGGTTCGCGGAAGTCGCGCTCGTCGAAGACCAGACGGGCTCGGTGATCCTGCTAACTGGCTCGCTCTCGGACCCGCTCTCCAGTCTTCGCTTCGTGGAGCGCCAGTTGCTCGTCGCCGGTCTGATCGGGCTGCTCTTCGCCGCGGTGATCGGCTACGTCCTCGCCTCGCTGCACGCGCGCCGGATCGCCAGGCTCGAGCGCGCTGCCGAGCGCATTGCCGACGGTCGTCTGGACGAGCCCGTGGTCGACCGCGGCCACGACGAGCTCGGAGAGCTGGCGTCCGCCTTCGAGCGCATGCGCGCGCGCCTGCAGAACCTCGATCGGGCCCGCAGCGAGTTCATTGCGAACGCCTCGCACGAGCTGCGGACGCCGCTCTTCTCGCTCGGCGGCTTCCTGGAGCTGATGGCCGACGAGGACCTCGACGAGCACACGCGTCGCGAGTTTCTCGAAACGATGCGCGAGCAGGTGGAGCGGCTCGCCAAGCTCGCCACCGATTTGCTCGACTTGTCCCGGCTCGACGCCGGCCGCATGCGCGTCGAGCACGAGCCGGTCGATCTCGGCGAGGTGGCGCAAGCGGTGGCCGAGGAGTTCCGCGTTCGCGCCGAGCACGGCGGGCACCCGGTCGAGGTGCAGGTGGAGGGACGGCCGATCGCACGCGCCGACGAGTTGCGCGTTGTGCAGGTATGTCGCGCACTGGTGGACAACGCGCTCGTGCACACCCCTGCGGGGACGCGCGTGACCTTGCGTGCCCATGCCGACCGCGAGCACGCCTACCTCGAGGTCGCAGACGACGGCCCCGGTGTGCCGGTCGAGCATGCACCGCACGTGTTCGACCGCTTCTACCGGGCGGAGGGGGGCGTCGCGTCGGGCAGCGGCCTGGGGCTGGCGATCGCGCGCGAGCTCGCGGCCATGATGGACGGCGAGGTCGTGCTCGAGTCGCAGGCGGGTCGGACCGTGGTTCGCATCGTGCTCGGCGCTGCGCCGACCTCCGTGACCGCGTCCGAAGCCTCGACGGCCGTTTTCACGTGAAAACGGCGCAGCCCCGAAGGGCCTTCGGACGCCGCTAGAGTGGGCGCCATGCGTCCAAGTGCCCTCGCGGCGGTCGCGCTCGTCGCCGCTGCGCTCGGCGCGACGGCTGCGCTCGTGGTCGGAAGCCTCGCCGGCTGGGTCTCCCACGGCGCAGTCACCCGTACCGTCGTCGTCCCCACCACCGTCGCCGACACCGGCCCCCGGGCAGCGGGCTCCGTGGCGCTGCCTCTGCTCGGGAACGGCTTCGATCCGGCCCGCATCTACGCCAACCGCTCGCGCGGAGTCGTCACGATCTACTCGGTCTACGCCGACGGTCAGCGCGCGCAGGGGTCCGGGTTCGTGGTCTCGGCGGCCGGTCACGTGCTCACGAACTCCCACGTCGTCACGAACGCGGGCGTGGGCTCGGCCGTCCGCGCCGCCTCGCGCGTCTACGTCGTCTTCGCCGACGGTGACCGCATCCCCGGCAAGATCGTGGGCTGGGACCTCTTCGACGACATCGGGCTCGTCAAAGTCGATCCGGACGATCACCCTGTCTCGCCGCTTCCCCTCGGTGATTCGAGCCGCGTCGTCGTCGGCGAGCCGGTGGCGGCGATCGGAAGCCCGTTCGGCGAGGAGAGCTCGCTCGCGGTGGGGGTCGTCTCGGCGACCGACCGCTCCATTGCCTCGCTCACCTCAGCCTACGACGTGTCCGGCGCAATCCAGATCGACGCGCCGATCAACCACGGCAACTCGGGCGGCCCGCTCCTGGACGCCCGCGGCCGCGTCATCGGACTGACGGCGCAGATCCGGTCCGACTCGGGCAACGCGGAGGGCGTCGGCTTTGCGATTCCGATCAACTCCGCCAGGCGCTCGATGGAGCAGCTGATCGCGACGGGGAAGGTTGCCTACGCCTATGTGGGGGTCACCACCCAGGACGTCACGCCGGCGCTCGCCCGCCGCTACAAGCTCGGCGCCCCGCGGGGCGCCTTGATCGAGTCGGTCGTGAAGGATGCGCCCGCCGCCCGCGCCGGGCTGCACGGGGCCACCGACCGGAAAGTGTTCAACGGCATCCCGATCAGCCTCGGCGGCGACCTGATCGTCGCGTTCGCCGGTAAGCCGGTTCAGCGGGCCGCCGATGTTGCGCGGATTGTCACAAATAATCTTCTGCCCGGCGACACAGTGGCCGTGACCGTTCTGCGCCGGGGCAAGGGTTTGCGCCAGACGGTGCGGCTGCGGCTCACCGAGCGGCCGGCGAATCCGTCGGGCTGAGCGGTGGTTTAAAGCCTGCCGCGCTTGGGGATAAGGTAGTAGGACTTGCGAGGGTTCGGTAGCTTTCGGTAAGAACGACGGGTGGAAGGCACAATTGGGCGGAGTCAGCGAGAGCAGGACGGTCCGGCTCACGATCCCGGCGAAGCCGGAGTACATCACCTTGTCGCGGCTTGCTCTTTCCGGCCTGTCGCGCGTCCGCCCTCTCCCGGAGGAAACGCTCGCCGACCTGAAGCTCGCGCTCACGGAAGCCTGCTCCAACTCGGTCCGGCACGCGTACGACGAGGAGGGAGGTCACGTCTCGATCTCCTTCGAGCTCCGCGATGACCGGTTGATCGTCGAGGTCGCCGACGACGGGGCCGGCTTCGAGCCGAAGGGCGCGGGCAAGAACGGCGACGAGACCGAGCTGTCCGAAGGGGGCCTCGGGATCGCAATCATTCGCTCGATCGCAGACGAGGTCGAGATCGGCGGCGGCGCGAATGGCCGCGGCTCCAAGCTCCGCTTTGTCAAGCTCCTGACCTAGAGTCGCCGGCACGTGTCTGCGCGGCGGAAGCTGATCGTCGTCTCGAATCGCGGTCCGCTGACGTTCGCGCGCGACGAGGCGGGCGTGCGCATGGGCCGGCGCGGCGCGGGCGGTCTCATCACTGCGCTCGCGCCGCTCGTCTCGCACCACGACGTCACCTGGATAGCGAGCGCGCTCTCGGAGGAGGACCGTGCGGTCGCGGCCGGCGGCCCCAGCGACGAGACGGCTCGCGATGGATCGAGGTACCGGCTTCGGCTCGTCGCGCACGCGCCCGCCGCCTACGACCTCTACTACAACGTCTTCGCCAATCCAGCGCTCTGGTTCGTGCAACACGGCCTCTGGGGCCTCAAGCAGAACCCGGAGGCCGACCTCCAGCACGCCTGGGACGAGGGGTACGTGGCCGTGAACCGCGCCTTCGCGGAAGCCGTGCTCGAGGAGCTCGAGCAGGAGCCCGCGGCGACCGTCTTCTTTCACGACTACCACCTCTACGTCGCGCCTGCGCTCGTCCGGGCGCAGCGACCCGAAGCCACGTTGGCGCACTTCACGCACATCCCCTGGGTGAATGCAGAGGCCTGGTCCGTGCTGCCGCCCTCGATCGTGGCCGAGATCCACTCGGGATTGCTTGCCAACGACGTCGTCGGCTTTCACACCGAGCGCTGGCGGAGTGCGTTCATCTCCGTGTGCTCGACCCTGGATCTCGACAGCGGCCGCGCGCTCGTCACAGCGCATCCGATCTCGATCGATCCAGACGAGTTCGAGGAGCTCGCGGGCAGCGTGCCGGTGCTCGAGCGGGAGCGCGACTTGATCGACTCCCGTCCGGACACGTTGATCCTTCGCGTCGACCGGACGGATCCGTCGAAGAACGTCGTCCGGGGGCTGGAGGCGTTTCGCCTGTTGCTCGAGCGGCGGCCCGACCTTCGCGACCGCGTCGCCATGCTGGCGCTGCTCGATCCCTCACGCCAGGAGATACCGGAGTACGTCGAGGAGCTCCGGCGGATCGAGGAGGCGGCCGTTCGGCTGCAGGAGCGGTTCCCCGGGGCCCTCGAGCTTCGCGTATCCGATGACTTCCCGGGGTCCGTCGCGGCGTACAAGCAGTTCGACGTGCTGCTCGTGAATGCGGTCATGGACGGCCTCAACCTCGTCGCCAAGGAGGCGCCGTTCGTCAATACGCGCGACGGTGTCGTTGTCTTATCCGTAAACGCCGGGGCGCACGAGGAGCTCGGCAGCTGGACAATCCCGATCGACCCGCTCGACGTCGAGGAGCAGGCCGCAGCGCTCGAGCACGCGCTCTCCCTGCCCGCCGATGAGCGGCGCGCCCGGTTGGCGGCGATCCGCGAGCACGTTCGCACGCACAACCTGGAAGCGTGGCTCGACGCGCAGCTGGCCGACATCGACCGCGCGAGTACGATGCGGCGGCTGTGAGCGACCTCTCGCACGTCGACGAGTCCGGCTCGGTGCGCATGGTCGATGTCGGCGGGAAGCCGGTGTCGCGGCGTCGCGCGGTCGCGCGGGCGTCGGTCCGCATGGCGCCCGAAACCGCGCGGCGCCTCAGCTCGCTCCCCAAGGGCGACGCGCTGACGACGGCGCAGCTCGCCGGGATCATGGCCGCGAAGCGGACGAGCGACCTCATCCCGCTCTGCCATCCGCTGCCCTTGTCCCTCGTCGAGGTTTCGCTCGAGGTCGTCGCAAACGGGGTCGAGATCACCTCCGCGGCCGAGACGACGGCACAGACGGGTGTCGAGATGGAGGCTCTCGTCGCCGCGTCCGTCGCCGCGCTGACGGTCTATGACATGGCGAAGGCGATCGACAAGGAGATGGTGGTCGCCGAGGTCACGCTGGTCGAGAAGACCAAGGTGGACGCGTGAACGCCGCGGTGCTCACGGTGTCCGACGGGGTGGTCGCAGGCACACGCGACGACAAGAGCGGCGACCTGCTCGCGGAGCTCCTGGCCGCGGAGGGCTACGTGGTCGAGCGCCGAGTCGTGCCCGACGAGGCGGCAGAGATCGCCGCCGCGATCACCGAGCTGTCGGAGTCCGCGGCCCTCGTCCTGACGACGGGCGGCACGGGCGTCGCGCCGCGCGACGTGACGCCCGAGGCGACCCGCTCCGTCATCGACCGTGACGCGCCCGGGATCGCAGAGGCGATCCGGTCCGACTCGCTCGCGAAGACCCCGCACGCCCTGCTCTCTCGCGGCGTCGCAGGCCTGCATGCGCGCACGCTCGTCGTGAACCTCCCCGGCTCGCCCGGCGGCTGCCGCGACGGGTTCGCCGTCCTACGACCCGCGCTCGCACACGCGCTCGGACTGATCGCCGGCGCCGAGACGACGCACAGGCAAACATGACGACGACGGCGGTCGCGCTGCCGCGCCGGTTTGCGTCGCTCGTCAAGCTCGAGCACACGGTCTTCGCGCTGCCGTTCGCCTACGTCGGCATGCTGCTCGCAGTCGATGCGATCCCGGCCGCCCGCGACTGGCTCTGGGTCACGGTGGCGATGATCGGCGCCCGAACGCTGGCGATGGGCCTGAACCGCCTCATCGACGCGGAGCTCGACGCCCGCAATCCGCGAACCGCTTCGCGCGAGCTCCCGTCCGGGACGCTGACGCGCCTGCAGGTGAGCGGGCTTTGCGCCGTCGCGCTCGGTGCGTTCCTCGTCGCCGTGCTGCAGCTCGATCCGCTCGTGCGCTGGCTCTGGCCGGTTCCCGTCTTGCTGTTCGTCGTCTATCCATACCTGAAGCGGTTCACGTGGCTCTGCCACGGCTGGCTCGGCGTGTCGCTCGGCCTCGCACCGGTTGGAGCGTGGGCCGCGGTGACGGGCGAGCTGCCCTGGCAAGCGTGGGCACTCGGAGGGGCGGTTGCGCTCTGGGTGGCCGGCTTCGACCTCTTCTATTCGCTGTTCGACGCCGAGCACGATCGCGAGCAGGGGCTGCACTCTTGGGCGGTGCGCTTCGGCGAACGAGGGGTGTTCATGGCTGCGCGCTTGCAACACCTCGGGACCGTGGCGCTGCTGCTCGTCGCCGGTCTCGGGCTCGAGGTGGGACCCTTCTACTGGCTCGCGATCGCCGCAGTCGCCGGCCTGCTCGCCTACGAGCACTCGCTGGTGCGTCCCGGCGATCTGCGCCGGCTCGACACCGCCTTCTTCACCGTCAACGGCGTCATCAGCATCGTCTTCCTCGGCTTCGTGCTGGCCGACGTGACTCTGTGATCCGCGCACGGGCGGTGGAGAAGCGCTACGGCAGGCGGCGGGCGCTTCTGCCGCTGGACTTCGAGCTC
This sequence comes from Gaiellaceae bacterium, assembly GCA_035525905.1. Classification (GTDB taxonomy): domain Bacteria; phylum Actinomycetota; class Thermoleophilia; order Gaiellales; family Gaiellaceae; genus Gaiellasilicea. Next base: position 27,848 of record DATLDK010000072.1, read on the forward strand.
GAGCGCGGAGGCTTCCTCGTCGTTACCGGTGCGAACGGATCCGGGAAGACGACGCTCCTGCGCCTCGTTGCCGGGCTGGCCGCGCCCACCGGGGGTGAGCTCGAGGTGGCGACCGATCGGCGGGGCCTGGGTTACCTCGGTCACGAGCCGCTGCTCTACCGCGACCTGACAGCGCTCGAGAACCTCGACCTCTACGGCCGCCTGTATCGCGTCCCGGAGCGGCGCGAGCGGGCGGGCATGCTGTTGGAGCGGTTCGGGTTGTGGGGTGTACGCGCAGAGCGCGTCGGCTCTTTCTCGCGCGGGATGGTGCAGCGACTCGCGGTCTGCCGCGCGCTGCTACACGACCCGACTCTGCTTGTGCTGGACGAGCCGTTCACGGCACTGGACGCCGAGGGTGCGGAGCTGCTCGACCGCTGGCTCGGCGAGCTCGCGGGGTCCGCCACGGTGCTCCTGACGACGCACGATCCTGACCGCGTTGCTCCGCTGGCAACCGCGAGGCTGGCTCTCGGGTGAACTACCTGGCAGATGTGACGGCGCTCGCGCGCAAGGACCTTCGCCTCGAGCTGCGGGCGCGCGACACGCTGCCGGCGATGCTCCTGTTCGTCCTCTCGACGCTCGTGGTCTTCCACTTCGCGCTTCCGAGCGGGACGGATGAGGTCGCCGCGCAGGGCCTGCTGTGGGTGGCCCTCGTCTTCACGGCGCTGCTGGGACTGGCCCGTGCCTGGGCACCGGAACAGGAGGGTGGCGCGCTCGAGGGCCTCGTGCTCGCGCCCTCGGACCGGAGCGCCATCTGGCTCGGTAAGTCGGCCGCGGTCTTCCTCTTCCTCGCGGCGATCGAAGTCGTTGCACTACCCGCGTTCGCGCTGTTCTTCTCGCCGCTGGGCGGCTCTGCCGTGTTCGGCGTGCTGCTTGCGAACGTGGGTATCTGCAGCATCGGCACGCTCCTCGCTGCGATGGCGGCCGCGAGCCGCACGCGCGAGCTGATCCTGCCGCTGCTCTTCCTGCCGCTTGCGATCCCGCTCGTCGTCGGAGGGGTTGGCGCCGGCTTGTCGGCCGATCCGGGGCGATACCTGGCGTTTCTGGGGCTGTACGACGCGGTCTTCGCGATACTGTGCTGGGCGTCCTTTGAGTACGTCGTCTCCGAATAGCAGCGCCTCGAAGATCCCCGTTCCGGCCATTGCGGCGGCCGCTGCGGCGCTCATCGGGCTCGCGGTCGTCCTGGCGCTCGTCGTCGCCCCGGAGGACGCGGATCAGGGGATCTCGCAGCGCATCTTCTACTTCCACGTTCCGATCGCGCTCACGGCCTACGCCGCCTTCGGGTGGGGCGCCTGGAAGGCGTTGCTGCTGCTCTGGAAGCGGGAGGACCGGTACGACCTCGAGAGCTATGTCGCGATCCACCAGGGGACGATCTTCGGCGTGCTCACGCTCGCTACCGGATCGATCTGGGCGCGAGCCTCGTGGGGTCACTGGTGGGTGTGGGACGAGGACCAGCTCGTGCTCTTCCTCGTGCTCTTCCTGTTCTACTCGGCCTATTTCATGCTGCGCTTCTCGATCGACGAAGGGCCGCGACGGGCGAACATCTCAGCGGTCTACGCGCTCTTCGGCGTCGCGCTGATCCCGGTGAGCTTCCTTGCAATCCGGCTCGCAGAGGAGTCGATTCATCCGACGACGTTCACCCGGGATGGGCCCCAGATGACCGGCTTGATGTTCTTCACCTTCTGCGTCTGCTGGGTCGCGCTCGGCACGCTCGCGTACGCGCTCTACCGGGTCGAGCTGCTCGGAAAGAGGTTGGACGCGAACCTGCGGGAGCTGCGGGAGGCACTGACCGGATGAGTCAGTCCGATTACGTGGTTGCCGCATACGGGGTCGTGTTCGTGACGGTGCTGGTCTACGTCGCCATCATCGCGGCGAAGCTCGCGCGGCTCGAGCGCGAGACGGCGGAGCTGGCCGAGCTGGCGCGGAAGCGCAATTCCGGTGGCTGAGCTGCTCGTCGTCCCCGCGCTCCTCGCCTACGGAGAGGCAGCCTTCGCGTACGTCGGTGAGCTGCGTGGTCCCGGCCTCGCGGGCCGGCTGGCGACCTGGGGCGTGCGGCTCGGCTGGCTGGCACAGACCGCGCTGCTCGTTGGTCAGGCCGCCTCGGCCGAAGGTTTTCCTTGGGGCACCTGGGCCGGCTCGCTCAACCTCTTCGTCTGGCTCGTCGTCGGCGCATATCTGATCTGGGGCTGCACTCCTCGCTTCCGGCTGCTCGGCCTGGCCGTGATGCCCGTTGCCGCGGTACTCCTTGCCCTCGCGTGGGCGGGTGGCGGGACGACCTTCGAGAAGGGCGACCGCCCGGGAGTCGTGCTGGCGGTTCACGTCGCACTGATGCTGGCGGCGTTCGCGGGGTTGACCCTCGCGGCCGGGATGGCCGGGCTCTACCTCTGGCAGGAGCGGCGCCTGAAGCGGCACGAGCGCGGCGTCCTGAAGGTGCGTGTGCCGCCCCTCGAAGCCTTGGATCGACTCGCCGCGCGCACGGTGGTCGGGTCCTTCGGGCTGCTCACGCTCGGGATCGGAGTGGGGGCCGCCCGCTTCAATCGCGGCGACTTCGATGCGGCCATGGCGGTAACGCTCGGAGTCTGGGCCACGTACGCCTCCATGCTGGTGCTTCGTCACGAGGGGTGGCGTGGGCGCCGCTCGGCGCTCGTCAACCTGGTCGGCTTCGCGTTCGTCGCCATCGTCCTTCCCCTGACCCACTTCGCCTCGTGACCGCAGTCACCCTCGTCGGTGTTTCGCACCACCGCGCCCCGGTCGAGCTCCGCGAGCGTGTCGCCCTCGACCGCGAGGGCTGCCGGACGCTGGCCCAGGCCTTGGCCCGGCGGCTCGGTGGGGAGGCGGTAGTGCTCTCGACCTGCAACCGCACCGAGCTCTACGTCGCACGGGAGGAGGACGCGGAGGAGGAAGGCGTCGCTGCCGTAACGGGGCTCGCAGGCGATCGCGGGAAGGACCTCGCCGCCGCGCTCTACCGGCTGCGGGACGATGCGGCCGCGCTTCATCTCTTCCGCGTCGCCGCCGGGCTCGACTCGCTCGTTCCCGGCGAGGGAGAGATCCTGGGGCAGGTGAGGGGCGCTTTCGAGGCCGGCGCTCCCGGCCCGCTGCTCGACCGCCTGTTTCGGCAGGCGCTCCACATCGGCCGCCGCGTCCGGGTCGAGACCGCGATCGGGGAGAGTCCCGCCTCGGTGCCCTCAGCGGCTGCCGCACTCGCGCAGCAGGTGTTCGGCGACCTGAGCGGCCGTCAGGTGCTTCTGCTCGGCGCGGGCAAGATCAGCGAGGCGGCTGCGCGGAATCTCGTGTCACGCGGCGCCCGGATCGCGGTGGTGGCGAACCGGACGGTGGCCCACGGCCAAGACCTGGCCCGAAAGCTCGGAGCGCGGGCGCTGGCCTTGGATGCGGTCTCGGCCGAGATCGAGCACGCGGACGTCGTCGTGGCGGCGACGAGCGCGGCGGAGGTCGTACTCTCGCGCGAGACCGTTGCGCGGGCGCTCCGCGCTCGCAAGGGCCGCCCGCTGCTGCTCGTCGACCTCGCGGTGCCGCGGGACCTCGATCCGGCGATCAACGAGCTCGAGGGCTGCTTTCTCTACGACGTCGACGACCTCAGCGCCGTGGTGGAGGAGACTCTCTCAGGACGCCGCAGCGAGGCGGCCAATGCGGAGCGGCTCGTGGCTTCCGAAGCCGAACGCTTTCGCGACTGGCAGGCAGCGCTCGACGTGGTCCCGACGATCGCCTCGCTGCGAGCGCTCGCGGAGGAGATCCGGGACGCCGAGCTCGCGCGTGCCGGTGGGCGCCTCTCGGAGACCGAGCGGCGGCACGTGGAATCGATCACGTCTCAGATCCTGGCAAAGCTGCTGCATCTCCCCACGATCCGCATGAAGGAGGCCGCCGCGGCAGCCGATGGGGTGGTCTATGCTGACGTGGTCAGGCACCTGTTCGGGCTCGGAGAGGAGGAGCGGCGGCGATGACGACCCGATTCAAGTCCGGCCGGCCGCTTCCGTTGCAGGTGCCGACTGCGTTCGTCCGCATCCGGCCTGGTAATCCGAGCGGCGTCCGGGGCTGCGGCGAGTCGAGGACGTATTCATCGGGATTTGGATCGCGGCGAAGCTGTGCTCATCCGCGTCGGCTCCCGCGGCAGTAGGCTCGCGCTCACCCAGGCGGAGCAGGCGGCGCAGCGCCTCCGCGGCCCTGGGATCGAGATCGCACTGGTGCCGATCACGACGGCGGGCGACCGAGACCGCACGAAGCCGTTCGGCGAGATCGGCTCCCGCGGTGTCTTCGTGAAGGAGCTCGAGGAGGCGCTCCTGGCGGGGCGGATCGATGTTGCCGTCCACTCGGCCAAGGACATGACGTCCACTGACACGGAAGGCCTGGCGGTCGGGGCATACCCGGCGCGCGAGGATCCGCGGGATGCGCTCTGCGGCGCAGAGGCGCTGCGGCCCGGTCTGCGGATCGGCACTGCGTCCGTGCGCCGCCGTGCGCAGCTGCTCGCGCTGGAGCCGACGCTCTCGATCGAGCCACTCCGCGGCAACATCGACACGCGCCTGCGCAAACGAGGGGAGCGAGGCCTCGATGCAGTCGTGCTGGCGGCCTGCGGCCTCGACCGGCTCGGACTCGACCGCGAGATCGGGCGTCGCTTCGACCCGGCCGAGCTGCTCCCGGAAGCGGGCCAGGGCGCGCTCGCACTGCAGGTGCGCGCGGGCGAGGAGGGACTGGTCGCCGTCGCAGACGATCCGGAGACCCGGCGCCGGGTTGAGGCGGAACGGCGCTGCGTCGCGCTCGTCGGCGGCGGCTGCCTGGCTCCTGTCGCGGCACACCACGACGGGTCTGCGTTGACGGCGCTCGTCGCCGACGAAGACGGCGCGTGGATCGAGCGGCGCACCGGGACCGATCCGGATGACGTCGCTCGCGGCCTGCTGTCCTTCCTCTCGTGAAGGTGATCGTGACCCGGCCGGCAGGGCAGGAGGAGGAGCTCGTGCAGGGGCTGCTGGCGCTGGGTCACGAGGTCGTGCGCTGCCCGCTGCTCGAGGTCGAGCCGCTGGGGGACAGTCCCCTGGACGTGTCCGGTTACGGCTGGGTGATCGTCACGAGCGTCAACGGCGCCCGCGAGCTGCGGCGTCGAATGATCGGAACGCCTGCACGCGTGGCCGCGATCGGGCAGGCGACCGCCGAGGCGTTCGGCGGCGCCGACCTGGTTCCGGCCGTGTCGACTCAGGAGGGACTGCTGGCGGAGCTGCCGCGGCCTGCGGGGCGGGTGCTCTTCGCAGCCGCCGAGGGCGCGCGCCGCCTGCTGGTCGATGAGCTGGACGCGACGTTTCTCCCGCTCTACAGGACGCGTGAGCTGACGCCGCCTGAGCCACCGGACGGAGACATCGTCGTGCTGGCCTCCGCTTCCGCCGCGCGCGCCTTCGCGCGGCTCGATGTCGCCATTCCGGCGGTCAGCATCGGGCCACTGACGTCCGCAGCAGCTCGCGACGTGGGCATCGACGTTGTGCGTGAGGCCGCGACGCACGACGTCGCCGGGCTCCTCGCGGCGGTAGGCTCCGCCGCGTGTTCGTCTGCTTCCTGAGCGACTTCGGGCTTCAGGACGATTTCGTCGGGACGTGCCACGGGGTGATCAAGAGCATTGCGCCGGAAACGCAGATCATCGACGTGACGCACGGCATCCCCCCTCAGCAGATTCTCCAAGGCGCCCTGGTGTTTGCGAGCACGCTGCCCTACATGCCCGTGGGCGTGCATCTCGCCGTTGTCGATCCCGGCGTCGGCAGCTCGCGCCGGGCGCTCGCGCTGCGCGACGGAGAAGGGCGATTCTTCGTCGGACCGGACAACGGATTGCTCATCCCGGCGGCGGAACGGGCGGGAATCGCCGCCGCGCACGAGCTCGCAAGCCCGGAGTACGCGCTCGAGAGCATTTCGCGCACCTTCCACGGCCGGGACCTCTTCGCTCCGGCGGCGGCACATCTCTCGCTCGGGGTCGCAATCGATGAGCTCGGGCCACCGATCGACCCGGACGCGCTCGTTCGGCTCGACCTGCCCCAGGCGGAGGTGCGCCCGGACAAGATCGGGGCGACCGTGCTCTATGTCGACTCGTTCGGCAACGTCGCGCTCAACGTCACGCGCGAGCACGCTGCGGGAGTCGGCATCGTGCCGGGCACGCAGGTCGAGCTCGAGCTCGGCGGCGAGCGCTTCTACGCCATCTCCGCGAGGACGTTCGCGGATGCCCGGCCCGGCGACATCGTGCTCTACGAGGACAGCTACAGGAACATGTCGGTCGCGATCAGCAACGGCAACGCGGC
>DATLDK010000082.1:0-13903 GCA_035525905.1 Gaiellaceae bacterium
GCGGTCAGGCCGTTCGCGCGAATTCGGGTCGCCCCGGAAGACTTCCCTTTCCTCGGCCAGATCCGCGGCCATGAGGACGACCGGTTGGCCGAGTACGCGCAGGCAATCATGGCCGCGGCGCCGTCGCCGTGGCCGGACTGACACCAGAAGAGGTTCCCGGTCGGACGAGTCGAAGCGGGCGATGGGGCTCGAACCCACGACCCTCAGCTTGGGAAGCTGATGCTCTACCAACTGAGCTACACCCGCGTACGGCCGATTCTAGCGGCTGATCTACGCGGCTTCGAGCGCTTCGCGGACGCGGCGCGCGAGGGCTTCGACGGCGAAGGGCTTTTCGATCAGCGCGCTCGCGGCAAGGGCCGGCCGCCCGACCAGCGCCTCTTCCGCGTAACCGGACATGTAGAGGATCTTGATGTCAGGGCGCGACGCCGTCACGAGCCGCGCTACCTCATAGCCGCGCAGCCCAGGCATCACGACGTCCGTCAGAAGCAGGTCGATCAGGCGATCGTCGCGCTCGGCGAGTGCGACCGCCTCGGCGCCGTCGGCGCACGCGAGCACCGTGTACCCCTGGCGCTCGAGCACACGGCGGGTGAGGTCCCGCACAACGTCTTCGTCCTCGACGAGGAGGATCGTTTCGGAGCCCGGGGTGGCTTCGGGCTGCTCCACCGCGACGGCCCCCGGAGCCGCCTCGAGGATTCGCGGCAGCCGGATCGTGAAGACGGAACCGACACCCGGCGTGCTCTCCACGGTCACGTTGCCGCCGCTCTGGTGCACGATGCCGTAGACCGAGGCCAGCCCGAGTCCGACCCCCTCGTTGCGAGTCGTAAAGAAGGGCTCGAAGATCTGTGAAAGCGTGCTCTCGTCCATGCCGATGCCCGTGTCGGCGACGACGAGCTCGACGGAGCCGTCGTCCGCATTCCGGGTCTCGATCGACAGGCGGCCGCCGGCGGGCATCGCGTTGCTCGCGTTCACGGCGAGGTTGATGATCACCTGCTCGATCTGGCCGGGGTCCGCTTGGACGACCCCGAGGTCGGGCGCGGGCAGCAGCTCGAGGTCGACGTGATCGCCGATCAAGCGCTGGAGGAATCCGCCGACGTCGGCGAGCACCACGTTCAGGTCGAGTGGATGCGGCTTGAGCATCTGCCGCCGTCCGAAGGCGAGCAGCTGCTTGGTGAGTTCCGCGGCCCGGTCGGCCGCACGCTTGATCTCGCCGAGGTCCCGGGCGAGCTCGGTGTCCGCTCCGGCGCGCTCCAGCAAGAGCGAGGCGTAGCCCGTGATCCCCGTGAGCAGGTTGTTGAAGTCGTGAGCGATGCCGCCCGCGAGGCGTCCGAGGCTGTCGAGCTTCTGCGAGCTCAGGAGCTCCGACTCGAGTCGCTTCCGATCCGTGACGTCGCGCATGAACGCGATGTGCAGCCCCGGGACGAAGTTGGGCCTGGCCGAGGCTTCCGAGATGACGACGGTCCCGTCCGGTCGCATCGTCTCCCACTCTTCCTGCACGCCGGCTCCCTTGATGTAGTCGTGCCAGGTCGCTCTCACCAGCTCGAGCCGCTGCGGGGGAAGGAACTCGTCGACGGATCGGCCGATCAGGTCGCGCTTGGCAACCCCGATCAGTTCACAGCCGGCGGGATTCACGTCGACGTAACGGCGGTCGTCGTCGGTGATGAAGATCGCATCGAGGGCGGTCTCGAAGACGGCGCGGAGCTTCTGCTCGTGCTCTCGCAGGACGACGTCGGAGCGCTCCCTCGCGATCGCCGCCGCGACGAGGCTCGCCGCCGTGCGGAGCGCGTCGGTCTCGGCTGCGCTCCAGTCGCGCTGGGTCGCACAGTCGTCGAGCCCGATGAACCCCCAGCACTCGTCGCCGACGAAGATCGGAAGGTTGATGATCGCGAGGATCTCGTTCGAGGAGATCAGCTCGCGCTCGTCGGCCGGAAAATCGGCGACGTTGCCCGCGACCGCTTCGTTTCTCTGGAACATCTCCCAGTGCCTGCCGAGGCCGTTCTCCTCGAAGCAGACCTCCTGGAGGGCGGGGTCGTCGAGCTCCGGCGTGATGCCCTCGGCTGCCCACTCGAAGCGGGGGACGGCGACCGCGGCCCCGTCGGCCCGAAGGCGGTGCTCCCAGATGTAGGCGCGGCTCGCCTCGGCGGCGACGCCGAGCCGACGAAGAAGGTCAGGGGCGGCGTCGCACCACTCCGGCGCGGCCAGCAGCACCTGCGCGCTGCGACTGACGGCGTCGAGGATCGCGTCCCTGCGGTTGAGGTCGCGCTCGGCGCGTTCGCGGTTGACCGCGGCGGCCACGAGGCCGGACGCAGCCCGCAACGCATCCGTCTCGGCGGAGCTCCAATCTCGTTCGTTCTCGCAGTCCTCGAAGCCGATGAACCCCCACCAGGAGCCCTCGACGAAGACCGGGACGGCCATGATCGAGAGGCAGTCGATCAAGGCGAATGCCTCCCGCTCCTCGTCCGGCAGTGCGCGAGTAGGACTGTTGATCGCCTCCCCGCGTCCCATCAGCTCGGCCCAGCGTGGGAAGTGGGGGGAAGGCCTGACATGGCCGAGCCTCGGGTCGTCGACGGTCGTCGTCCAAGCGGGCTCGGCCCAGATGACCCGGCGTTGGGTCAGCGGTGCCGGGCTCTCTCCGGGCAGGTTCTCGAAGACATAGGCGCGACTGGCGCCCGTCGCCTGCCCCAGCACCTGCATCAGGTCTGCCATCGCCCCGTCGAGGCTGGGGTGAGCGAAAAAGCTCTCTGCGGACCGGCTCACGGCCTCGAGGATCGCGTCGCGGTTCTTGAGGTCGCGCTCGGCGCGGGCACGCAGCTCGCGGGCGCGGGCGCTTGCCAGGACGATCGCGAGCTGGCCGGCGACGTCGACGAGCACGGAGACCTCGTGCTCGCCCCACGTCCGCGGGCGGTGGCTGTTGAACCAGAGCACACCCGTCACCTCGCCGTTCCGAAGCAGAGGCACGTCCACGGAGGAGGCGACGCCGCGTTCGAGCAGCCGGTCGCGGATCGGCGCCAGCCATTCCTCTCGAGTCACGTCCTCGACGATGATGGGGCCCTTCGTGATCCGCTCGAGGTAGTCGCTCGACCACTCGACCTCGTCCCAGAACTCGGGCTTGCCCTCGTCGGTCGTGTAACGGATCCAAAAGCCGCCCTCGGCCCGACGCTCCACGTAGCTGACCTCCACTTCCCCGAACAGGGATGCGAGGCTGTCGGCGGCGGCGGCGATGATCTCGTCGGGCGGCGTCTCGTCGGCTGCGAGCGAGAGGATGCCGACGAGCAGCTCGAGCCGCGTGCTGTCCCGACGCCGCGCAGTCACGTCCTGCAGGTAGCCGTGCGCGGTCGCGGGCTGACCGTCGGCGTCCACGACCACGAGCTCCTCGTCACGGATCCAGACGACGCGCCCGTCGCGCGCGACCAGGCGGTAGTCGAGGTACGTCGTCGTCCCGCCTGTCTCGTTGCGCTGAGCGATCTCGCGAAGCACACGTTCGCGGTCGTCGGGATGTAGCGAGTCGACGAAGAGGTCGGGGTTGGCCAGCCATTCGTCCTGGGAGTAACCCACGAGCTGCGCGATCTGCGGGCTGACGTAGAGGGCCGTGCTCTTCTCGTCGAGCTGGTCGACGTAGACGACGAGCGGCAGACGCTCGAGCAGCCCCTGGAAATCGAACCGGTCCATTGGTGGAGTGATCGGTCATTCGCCGGCGAGAATGAAGGCCCTTCCACGGGGTCGCTCAAGTTCGACGCGCCGCCGCCGACCACCCGGGCATGAGCTCCACTGCGGTCAAGCCCACCTGTGTCGTCTGCGACGACCACCCTTCCGTCCTCGAGAGCGTTTCGCGCTTCCTCGAGCAGAACGGATTCCGCGTCGTCGGCCGGGCGCGCGACGGCGAGGAGGCCATCGCCCTGCTCGAGTCGCAACGCCCGTCCGTGGCCGTCGTCGATCTGCGCATGCCGGCTGCTTCGGGCACCGCCGTGATCCGTCAGGTTGCCCGGACGACGCCCCAGAGCTCCTGTCTCGTCTACACCGGGTTCGGCGACGGAGCGCTGCTGACCGAGGCGCTCGACGCCGGCGCACGCGGTTTCGTGCTCAAGGACGCGCCGCTCGAGGAGCTCGTCAGAGCGCTCGCGACGGTCGGCACCGGCGGCATGTACATCGATCCCGCTCTCGCCGACGTACTCATCCGTTCCACGCCCGGACGGGAGCTCGGCCTCACAGCGCGCGAGCGGGACGTGCTCCGGATGCTCGCCGATGGCCATTCCAACGAGTCCATCGGACGTGAGCTCTTCATCTCGCCCGACACCGCGCGGACGCAGCTGGGCGCGGCGATGGCGAAGCTCGGCGTCTCCACGCGAACGCAGGCCGTCGCCATGGCCCTGCGCCATTCGCTGATTTCGTAGGCCTAGCCGGCCGGGGCGTTGGCCCGTTCCATCGATTCGACGAGGGCATCCCGACGCGAGTGCTGCTTCCCGCTGCGGAACTCGGCGATGTACGCGTCGAAGTCCCAGCTCTCGAGGAACTTCTCGGCAGCCCAGCGGCCCGAGTCGAACAGCGCGAGCGCGCGCTCCTTGCTCAGGTCGAACTCGGTCGTGCCGACGCCCAACGTCGGGATCGGAATGGTGCGGGCGTAGTTGGCCTGCTCGACGTACATGCGGTCGTGCGCCTCCATCATCGTCTGGGCGAGCGCCTTCATGTAGTCGATCACCGCGCCAGGCCCGCGTCCCGCCATCTTCGGCTTCGGCAGGCGCGCGCCGACCGGAACCATCGGCGTGGGCTCGACGAGCAGCATCCCGAAGGTGGGCCAGTCGGGCGGCGTGTCGTCGTCGCAGTCGAAGAGCCAGATCGGGTAGTTCGAGAGCATGCCGCCGTCGACGATCACGTGCGTCTCGCCGGTCTTCGGGTTCTCGAACCGGACCGGCTCGAAGAAGACCGGGATGCTCATGCTCATGCGCACTGCGAGGGCGACGTCGAGGTCGTCCGGCTCGATCCCGAGCTTGATCGCGTCTCGCGGGAGCACGAGCAACTCGTGCTTCGTCACGTCCGATGCGACGACCTGGAGGCGGGAGCGAAAGCGCGGGTCGTCGGCGTACGCCGGATGGACCAGGTTTGCGAACGTGCGCACGCCCTTGGCCTCGAGGCGTTCGCGGATCCACTCCAGGAAGACGTCTCCTTCGTAGATGCCGAGGTCGAGCAGCATGCTCAGTGAGCGCTCGATCAGCGGCACCTTGTCCTCCCAGGCGCGATCCTCGAACTGGCGGTAATCCAGGCTCATGATGATCTCGCGCAGCTCGGCCGCGGAGTAGCCGGCGGCGAGCAGCGCGGCGCTGATCGATCCCGCTGAGGTCCCGGCGACGTTCTGCGGCTCGTAACCGTGCTCTTCGAGCGTCTGGAGCGCTCCCGCGAGCCCGATGCCCTTGACGCCTCCGCCCTCGAAGACGAGATCGGCGTAATTCTCTGTGGCGGCCATGCGCGAGCTCCTCTCAACGAGGGCGGGCCGCACCGCCGAAGGTCAACTTGCATTGTGCGTCGTTCGGCAGGATCATGCAAACGAAAGTCACAACCTGCTGCGGCTCGACAGAGAGGACCGACCCGTGGCATACCCATTCGTCGAGAGCCCCCACATCAACCGGACCCGGGGCCGCCAGATCGACCTGATCGTCATCCACACGATGGAGATGGACGAGAAGGGCGAGACCGCGGAAAACTGTGCGCAGTGGTTCCGGAACCCAGGGGCCAAGGTGTCCGCTCACTACTGCGTGGATGCCGACTCCATCGTCCAGTGCGTCCGCGACCAGGATGTCGCCTGGCACGCGCCCGGTGCCAACCACGACGGGATCGGGATCGAGCACGCGGGCCGCGCCAAGCAAACCGGTCGCGAGTGGAGCGACGCGTTCTCGACGGCGATGCTCGAGCGATCGGCGGGGCTCGTCGCTGAACTCTGCACGAAGTACAAGATCCCCGTCACGTGGCTCTACGCGGCCGACCTCCGCGCCGGCAGGCGGGGGATCACGACGCACAAGGCGGTCAGCGACGCGTTCAAACGGGGCTCGCACTGGGATCCGGGTGAGGGATTTCCCGTCGAGCGCTATCTCGCCCTCGTGCGCGCCAAGCTCGGCGAGGTCGCGGCGGCACGGGAGATCGAGCCGCTGAAGGACGATCCGCCGCTCCTGAAGATCGGATCGGAGGGCTGGCAGGTGAAGCGTCTGCAGAAGCTCCTGCGCGAGCACGGCTTCTTCCCCGAAGAAGCCAAGCTCGACGGCGACTTCGGCGAGATCACGGAGGCGGCGGTGCAGGCCTTCCAGACGTTCAGCGACCTGAGCCCGGACGGCCAGGTCGGAGCGCTGACGTGGCGGGCGCTTCAGGTCTCGGACGTCATGGTCGCGGGCGGCAGGGTTTTGCAGCCGGCCTAGCGGGAGTACGCCGTTCCCTCGATCGGGGGACGTCCGGCCGTGAGTTACGCGCGACGATGCCGAGCGTGCAGGTCGCGCGCAGCTCCCATGCGTTCGTATCGACGGCCGCGGTCATCTACGCGGGCGTCTTCGCGACCTTTCTGCTCTTCGAGCGTCCCGGCCTCGGGATCGGGCACTTCTACTATCTGGCCATCGCGCTCGTCGCGCTCGCGCTCGGCCCGGTGTGGGGGGCCGCCGCCGGCGCCCTCGCGACCACGCTGTACGCGCTCGGCGTCTTCATCAACCACGCGGTGCCCACGAGCGAGATCTACACCTTCTCCACGCCGATCCGCCTGCTCAACTACGTCGCCATCGGCGCACTCCTCGGCTGGTTTGCGGCGCACTACCGGGCGGCGAACACGGAGCTGCAGATCCTCGCGCAGCGCGACCTCGTCACGGGGTTGCCGAACACACGCGCGTTCGAGCTCGCGATCGACCGGCGGCTCGAGGCGAAGCAGCCGTTCGCGCTCCTCGTGGGCGACCTCGACGCTCGCAGCTTCGACGAGGACCGCGACGAGGCGCTCCGGCGCATCTCCGAGGCGCTCACCAAGGCGCTGGGAGCGGACGCGGACGTCGCGCGCGTCGGCGGGGAGGAGTTTGCGGTGCTCGTGTCGTGCGAATCGGTCGAGCAGGCAGCGCAGCTGGCTGCGAGCCTCGAGCGCAACCTCTGCGAGGGGGGCTCGCTCGTCACGTTCGGCTGGTCGGCCTACCCGCGGGAGGGCCAGAATGCGCTAACGCTCTATCGCGCCGCCGACGAGCGCCTCTATGCCCGCCGCGTCCTGCGCCAGCCGCGAATGAACTCCGAGCGCGCGCTCCAGCCGGTCTACTAGGCCTTCAGGCCGTCAGGACCCACACGAGCGTCGTTTCGACGACGCGAACGTCCGTCGACTCGAGCCTGATCGGGACCGTTTCGATCGCCTCCGCCTTGGCGGCGAACGACTCGTCGATCTGCGCGACTTCCTCCAGCAGCTCCTGCTCGAGGTCTTCCAGGTCGGTCTCGGCGAGGTCGACCTTCTCTTCGGCGCTCTGCTTGCGCTCGGCCGCGCGCGTCGACATCCCGCGGCGGGTGGCGGCGCCCCCGAGTGCGCGACCCGCCCGGGCGATCGTCCTCGTGTCGGCCTTGCCGCCGAGCAGCACTCCGACAACGCTGCCGATCCCGGAGATCAGCTCAGTGCTGCGGCGTGAGCTCTTTTCGGTGTCTGCTTCCTCGACACGCCGCCGTGCGGTCTCGAGGGCACGCTCGAGCCGGTCGCGCTTCGACTCCAGGCGGTCGCGAATCTTCGCGGACTGGGCGTCGGCGGCCGCCTTGGCCGCTTCGTCGGCTCGAGCGGCGAACGCCTCCTTCGTCTCGCCCGGACGGGAGTACAGGTCGAGCTCCCGGTTGCGCAGGAGCTCCAGGGTCCGGGTGTCCGCCAGGCGACGCTGGATGGCGCGCGCGGCATCGCGGAAGAACGCCTCGTCCTCGAGCGGCACGGCCGGCAGGACGTACGCGCCGCGCGCGGGCGGCTCGGTGCGAAGGTCGCGGTCGTCGTAGTCCACCGCCGTCTCGCTGTCGAGCTCGAATCCCTCGTCGAGCGGGCCGTACAGAGCCTCCCATTCCTGCGTCGTGTCCAGCTCGGCGGCGGCGTCGTCGAAGCGGAGGTTGACCCGGGCGGCGAGGAACGCACGCTGACGGCTTCCGTTCGCGTCGGCGCCGACCTGGGCCGCCCAGGGCGCGGCCGGATCGAGCCAGCGGACAGCGACGCCGGCGGCGACCCCCGGCGGGACGGCGCTCTCGTCGTCGGCGAGAGGAGAGGGGCTTGGTGTTGAAACGACACTTGCTCCCTCGAGCGCCTGCGAGCCGGGCGGCTGAACCTTCTCGATCTCCGCTTTCGTCAGCGGCCCGCGGAGGAACGACATCGCCCACCGCGTCGAGAACAACTCGGGCTCGTCTCGATGAGCGCTTTGGAGCAGGAACTGACGCTGCTCGAGCCCGCCGATCGCCTTGTCGAGCTTCCCCACGTCGACGCCACCGGCCGCCGAGCGCAGCCCCTCCAGCACGCGCTCCTTGTCGCGCTCGGTCTGAAGGCGACCCACGAACCAACTGCCCGCGTTCGCCATCGCCTTGTAGTCGAGGTCGATCGGGTTCTGCGTCGCGACCACCATGCCGACACCGAACGCGCGTGCCTGCTTGAGGATCGTCAGGATGGGCTTCTTGGACGGCGGGGCGGCCGTGGGCGGTGCGTAGCCGGAGATCTCGTCGAAGTAGACGAGTGCTCGCAGGTCGCTCGTGCCGGCGAGCCCTCGCATCCACGTGACGACGCGCGAGAGGACGAGGGTGACGACGAACTGGCGCTCCGGCTCGGAGAGGTGCGCGAGGTACACGACCGCCGCCCGCGGCCGGCCGTCTCCGGCGGTCAAGAGCAGCTTCGGGTCGAGCGCGGGGCCGCGTCCCCACGCGGCGAAGGAGGGAGAGGCGAGCAGCGCGTTCAGGCGCACCGCGAGCTCACCTCGCTCCTTCGGCGGCAGGAAGACGTCGATGTCGAAGACGCCGAGCTTGCGCAGGGGCGGTGACTGGATCTGGGAGATCAGGGTGCCGAGGTCCAGATCTTGGCCCGCACGCCACGAGTGCTCCACCAGGTTCGCGAGCAGGACGTGCTCGCGGCTCGCGAGCGGGTCCGCGTCGACGCCGACGAGGCCGAGCAGGCTGGATACCGTTCCTTCGATCTCGTCGCGCAGCGCCTCTGCCTCGGTGTCCCACGAGAGCGTCGGCGCCTGGAGCGAGCCGATCATGTTCAGCGGCACTCCCGACTCGGACCCGGGCGTGTAGATGGTCACCTCGGCCGCGGCCCGGAGAGCCTCGATGCGCGCGGGCTCGATGCCGTGATCGGCCAGACCCTGTTTCCAGCGGGCGGCGGTCTGCTCGGCGTACACGTCGGGCGTCACGCCTGCGTCCTGCGCCGCGGACTCGTCGATCCAGGGCCGGAAGCTTGCGGCTGACAGGTCCGGGAAGGTCAGCGCCAGGTTCCCCATGTCGCCCTTGGGGTCGATGATCAGCGCGGGAATGCCGGCGAGGAGCGCCTCCTCCAGCAGCACGATTCCGAGGCCCGTCTTGCCGGAACCGGTCATGCCTACGATCACGGCGTGGGTGGTGAGGTCTCCCGGGTCGAGACGAAGCTCTCCACCGTCGAGTCGCTTGCCGAGGTAGAAGCCGTCAGCCACGGCGGCAAGCTACCCGTTCCCCCGGCGGGCTACGCCTTGAAGCTCGCGGTGGTAGGGCTAGAATGGACCGATGGCTCTGCTGCTCCGCGTGTGCTTCGCCCTTGCAGTCATGGTGGTCGTGGTCTGGCTGCTGCGACACGGCCTGCCGTTCGGCGCCTTGGCGGTCGTTCTGATCGCGGTCTGGCTCAGGCGTGCGGTCGAGTCCCGGCGCGAGATCGCCGTGCCGCGCTCCTAGATCCAGCGCTTCCAGCGGAAGAAGCCGAGCAGTCCCGAGCCGACGGCGACCATCACCGCGACGACGATCCAGAACGCCGTCCCCGTCCCGTAGCCCGGAAAGTCGACGTTCATCCCGAAGACGCTCGCGAGTAGCGTCAGCGGCAGCAGGATGGCGCTGAACACGGTGAGCACGCGCAGGACGTCGTTCTGGCGGTGCGAGATCACCGATTCGTTGGTGGACTCGAGCCCCTCGACGACCTCCTTGTAGTTGTCCAGGAGGTCCCAGATCCGCTCGGCGCCGTCGACGATGTCGTCGAAGTAGAGATCCAGCTCCTCGGGAAGGAAGCGCTCGACACGGCGCTCGAGCAGGCGCAAGGTCGTGCGCTCGGGCTTGATGATCTTGCGGTAGGAAATGATCTCCTGCTTCACGTTCGAGAGGTCGCGCACGACGTCCTCGGCGCGCCGCTCGAACATGTCGTCCTCGACCGAGTCGAGCTTGTGGCCGATCTTGTCGAGGATCGGGAAGCAGTAGTCGAAGAGATCGTCCAGCACTTCGTAGAGCAGGCGGCCGGACCCTTTCGCGAAGAGCTCCTCGCGCAGCTGCTCGTCCTCCTCGCAGCGGTGGAAGAGGCGGGTGACGGGAAGCAGCGGGACGTTCGGAAGGGTGACCACGTAGTCCTGCGCCAGGAAGACGTCGAGCTCCGCCGCGTTCAGCCGCTGGATCGCCTTGTCGTAGACGGGGAAGTGGAGAACGGCGAACAGGTACTCGGGGTACTCGTCGATCTTCGGCCGCTGGCGCCGCGAGAGGACGTCCTCGACGTCGAGCTCGTGCCAGCCGAAACGCTCCGCGAGCTCGTTCGCCGTGTCCGTGTCGGGACGGTCGAGGTGGACCCAGGTCAGCCCACCGGAGGTGAGCTCGAGAGGGCGACGCTCAGCGTCCGCGCCGGCCGGGACCGTGCGCGAGCCCGACCGCGTCCGCCGGATGCGGGGCAGGTTGGGCATACGTACTGAGCGGGTCCTCGAGCGTCGGCACGAGCCGATTGTAGCCGGGCAGCTACTGAGGCGAGGCCGCGTCGACGATCGCCACGGGGGAACGTGCCGGCGTCGCCAGGAGGGGCGTCCGGCGCACGTTCTCCGGCAACCCTCGCTCCAAGGCGAGCGCCGCCGCGCCTGCGAGCAGGCAGCCGAGCGCGGCCGCGATCCAGAGACCGGTCGGGGAGGCGTCGAGCAGCGCAGCCCCTGCCGCCGGGCCGATCGTGAAGCCGACCTGCCAGGAGAGAGCCGAGGTCGCCATGTAGCGCCCGATCATGCTGTGGTCGGCGAGATCCGCCACGAGCGGCGCCTGCACGGCGCCGTGGAGGCACTCGCCGGCTCCGAAGACCGCGATCGCGGCCCCGAGGAGAAGGAATGCGCCGCCACCGGAAAGCCAGAGCCCGCTCGCCGGGACGAGCAGCCACGAGGCCGCCCAGACGACGCCGAGAAGCGCCAGGAAGACCATCCGGCGGTGGCCGCGGGCAAGCCGGGCCACGGGCAGCTGCAGCAGGACGACCGCCAGCGTGTTGATGAAGAACAGCTGCCCGATCCGGCTCTCGCCGATTCCGGCCTCGTTCTTCGCGTAGGCAGGAAGCACCTCGAGCTGGGCCATCCCGGCCGCGATGAAGAGTGCGTTGAGCAGCATCAGGCCCATGAAGACGCGGTGGCGAAGCACGTCCAGATAGCTGCCCGACCGCTCCAAACGGGCCGCGGTGTGCCGCGGCTCCGGCACGAACACCCAGAGCACGGCCGCGTAGCCGAAGAACGTGAGGGCGTCGAGGAGAAACAGGGCGCGGAAGCTCTCGGCCGCGATCAGGCCGCCCGCGAGCCCGCCGATGCCGATGCCGAGGTTCATCGTCACGCGCTGCATTGCGAAGACCGACGGCCGCTGCTCGCGTGTCGCGAGGCCCGAGAGAAGCGACGATTGCGACGGCCAGAACGCGCCGTTTCCGATCCCGACGACGGCCGCCGCCAGGAAGCCCTGCCAGGCGCTCTCGACGAACGCGTACCCGCCGATCCCGAGCAGCAGGAAGCCGAGCGCGATCGTGAGCATCCGCTTGCCACCGACCCGGTCGACCAGGGCTCCGGCAACGGGACCCGCGACGAGGCTGACGGCGGCGTTCGTCGCCAGCACGAGACCGGCTGTGCCGAGATCGATGCCGCGCTCGTTGTGCAGGTAGATGAGCGTGAACGGAAGCACGAGCCCGTTTCCGAGTGCGTTGAGCAGACCACCCAGCTGCAGGGTTTGCACCGACCGCGGGAGCTTCGGGTTCAGGCTGCGCAGATAACCCTTCACCGTGGGACAGTAGCGCCTTGGAATTCCTCCTCGATCCAGATGTCACGTTTCTCAATCACGGCAGCTACGGCGCGTGCCCAGCGCCTGTGTTCGCGCGCTACCAGCAGCTCCAGCGCGAGCTCGAGCGCAATCCCGTCGAATTCCTCGGGCGGCGCTTCGAAGAGCTCACGGGCGAGGCTCGGGCGGCGCTGGCGGCCTTCGTAGGGGCGCGGCCGGACGATCTCGTCTTCGTGCCCAACGCGACCTCGGGCCTCAACGCCGTCATTCGTTCGTTGCGGCTCGCGCCGGGTGACGAGGTGCTGACGACGCGGCACGAGTACGGGGCGGTCGTGCGCACGTGGGAGTTCGCCGGCGCTCACCTCGTCTTTGTCGAGCCGCAGGAGCTGGCGGCCGCGATCGGGCCGCGGACGAAGGCTGTCTCGGTCAGCCACATCACCTCCCCGACCGCGCTCGTGCTGCCGGTGGAGGAGATTTGCGCCGCTGCGCGCGAGGCGGGAGTGCTCTCGATCGTGGACGGCGCTCATGCGCCGGGTCAGATCCCCCTCGACCTGGAGGCGCTCGGCGCGGACGTCTACGCGGGCAACTGCCACAAGTGGCTCTGCGCGCCGAAGGGCGCAGCGTTCCTCTGGGCGAGACCGGAGCACCAGCGCTGGATCGACCCGCTCGTCGTCTCGTGGGGTTACGGGGCCGAGACCAGTTTCGCCGAGCGACACGGGTGGCAGGGCACGCGCGACCCGGCGGCTCCCCTCGCCGTACCGGCGGCGATCGAGGCGCACGGAGCGCTCGACCTCGCCCGCTGCCGCCGTCTGGCGGCGTCATTTCACGGTCGCCTGCCGCCGATCGGAGCGACGCCCGCGCCGCAGATGTGGGCGTCCGAAGTCGAGACGGCGGATGCCGATGCGCTCCAGCGCCGGCTCTTCGACGAGCACCGGATCGAGGTGGTCGTGCGCGAGTGGGAGGGGAGGAACCTGCTCCGCGTTTCGATCGCGCCCTACAACGACGCGGCGGACGTCGAGCGCCTGCTCGATGCTCTCAACTCGGACTGAACGCGGGCCGCGCGTAAACCGTTCATCGGGTCGACAGGCTCCCAGCCGGCAACGCGGACGAGCGCGTCGGCGCGGCGGCGGTATTCCTCCGCGAACGGCGGCCCGGCGATAGACCCTCATCGCTCGCCTAGAGTATGAAGCGATGACCGAGACCGGCAGCTCGACGGACTTCGTCGCCCTCGGGCATGCCGGCTCGGAGCACTACGCGGGCATCGAGACATTTCCGAACCCGGGCGTGGCGCGGGTGCAGATCACGAGCGACGAGCTCGTGGCCGTGTGCCCGGTCACCGGCCAAGCGGACTTCTACACCGCTGCGATCGAATACCGGCCCGGCCCGCTCTGCGTCGAATCGAAGTCGCTGAAGCTCTACCTCGCGACCTACCGCAACGAGGGCGTCTTCTGTGAGGCGCTCTCCGTCAAGATCCGCGACGACGTCGCGGAGGCGCTGCAGCTTCCCGCGGCGAAGGTGATCGTCGCGCTGACGCAGAAAGCGCGCGGTGGAATCACGATCGTCGCGACTGCTTGAGAGTGCGGCGACGCGGCTACACTCAGCCTCCCGAGCGCCCGTAGCTCAGGGGATAGAGCGCGCGCCTCCGGAGCGCGAGGTCGGAGGTTCGAATCCTCCCGGGCGCATGGGAGAGGGGGCCGCCGAAGCAGCCCCCTCTGTCTGTTCT
>DATLDK010000127.1:0-6174 GCA_035525905.1 Gaiellaceae bacterium
AATCGCTCGTCAGACGGCGAGGGTCAGGGCGTCCCCGACCTGGATCCCGCGGCGCGCGCACTCCCCGCTCGCGAGCTCCACCACCGCCTTCGCCCCGCGCCGTGCGGCGGTGCGCCAGGGTCCGAGCGCGGGCTCGATGCCGACGACGACGAGCTCGCGGTCGAGGAAGACGGCGTCGATCGCGAAGCGCATGAAGAAAGTGTGGATCGAACCGGCCGGGCGGAGCAGGATTCCCTCGCCCTCAGGTAGACCGGCACGTCCGAGCAGGCCGCGCATCCGCCGAAGGGGGCGCGCCGCCACGAGCAGATGCTCGCAGACGACGCGCCCGTCCCGGCGCTCAAGCCTCGCCGTTTTAGTAGCCAACGTGGATGTGGTCCCCGTGGTCGCGAAGGGGGAACGACGGACCGCCCAGGCCGATCAGCGAGATCACCTGCTGTGGCTGGAGCTCGGCCGGAAGGAGCAGGACGGACCGAACCGCTGCCTCGGTGATGCTCCCCGGCTGCTGGTGGCCGGCGATGGCGATGTCGCCGACGGCTGCGATGTCGGCGGCGTGGCCGTACATGTGAGCCGACACGACTCCCGCCCGGGCGAACTTCCGGTGCCCTGAGAACAGGCTCGAGACCGTGACGGAGCCGTGTCGCTCGGCGAGGTAGCCGAGCAGGACGATCACCCGAACATCGACCCGGCCGGACGCGATGTCGTTGCGGCCCGCCCCGTAGATCAGAACGCGGCTGTTCGCGAGCAGCTGCTTGCCGAGGCGCGCCTTCGACGCCTCCAGGCCGACCACGAGCGCCTCGATCCCCACCGATCGATACAGATCGGCGAGCGCCTCGGCCCGGTCGGCGAAGGACGTCCGGCCCGAGATCGCCAGCGCACCCTTCCAGGTGTCGTGGTGGGCGAGTTTCGAGGCGAGCGTGTCCAGCTGAGTCGCGTTCGCGGGCAAGGAGCCACGCTCCCCCTCCGCGCGCAGCACACCGAGCACCGCGGCCCAGTCGGCGCCGTGCTGCTTCGAGGCTGCGACGAGATCCTGCGCAAAGGCACGAGCCAACCGGGCCGAGGGAGGCGTCGGATCCGGCAACGCGCGATTCAGCCAGATCGTGGGCTCACCGCCCTCGTCATCGATCTCCGGCTTGACGGGGGCAACTGCCGCCGCTCGTTTCACGACCCACTGCTTGGTCGGGGTGCCTGTCTTGGCGGTTGGGGCAGCTTGGGCCCTTGGAGCGGGCGTGGTCGACTGCACCTCTCGCTCCACGGGTGCGGGGGCCACGACATTGCTCGGCGCCGGGGCGGTAGTGACGGCTTCTGCGGGGAGAGTGGCTTCGGCCGCCGCGGCGGCGCTGACGGGAGCCGCGCCTTCGGGAGTTTGCTCGGGGACGGTCGCTTCGGGAGCAGTCGCCTCGGGAGCAGTCGCTTCGGGAGCGGACTCCGGCTGCGGTGCCGGCTCGGCAGCGGCCTCCTGCGCAGGAACAGCCTCCGCCGGCGCAGCTTCAGCCGGCTGTGCCTCGGCCTCGGACGCCAGAGCGGCCGTCGAGCCGTCGGTGACCAGCGCGGCGGCGTCCTCGTCGGCCAGACGGACCAGCCGGTCGCCTGCACCTGCGGTGAAGGACGCTCCGGCGAAGAAGATCACGGTGAAGCCGGCCGCCAGCGCGATGCGCGCGCCGCGCCCGCGATGGCGGTGAACGGGCGGCACCGCCGGCATGTCCTCGGTCGCGACGTCGTCCTGCCCGTACTCCCAGTTGTCGCCACCGCGACGGAAGAGTGCGAGCGCCGCCACGACCAGCAGACCCAGCGGCAGAAGTGCTTTCAAAAAGAATCGGTTCCGTGTTGGCATCTGACCCAGCTCCTCTGACATCGGCGCCGGTTCTAGCCCTCCCGGCGCTTTTGAGTGTGACCGCGCCGCCAACGGTTTCCGTGTGAACCCTTCTTATCGGCAGCACCTTTAGCGCTGCTCACCCGATCGGGGGAACTTGAAAAAAAGGTGCAAGAACTCACCCTCATGGGGCTTCTCACATTCCGAACGCTGGCCCAAACTGGTCAGCGCAAGACCGAATCGAACAGGCGAAGCGGCTCGCCGGTGAGAGAAAGGTTTCTCAACGTGAAGGACCGCTCCGCAAATCGCTCCACAATCTCCACTGAATTCCGGGTAGCCACATATACCCGGTTGTCCATCCGCCTTCTCCTGCCTGAAGGGAGGTGAATTACATGCTGAAGCTTTTCGTCTCACTCCAGAACAGCCTCGCCGCCCTCCGCAACGAGGAGGGTCAGACGATGGCGGAGTACGGCGTCGTTCTCGCCGTGATCACGCTCGTCATCGTCGGCACGCTGCTCGCACTCTCCGGCGCGATCAACGGCGCCCTGGCCCGCGTCGTGGGGGTCCTGTAACACCGGCAACACCGTGAACGTCCAAAGCGAAGAGAAAGGTGGTGATGATGATGAACAAGATCGGGTTGTACGCAGAGTCGGGTCAGACCATGGCGGAGTACGCACTGGTCATCAGCGTGATCACGCTCGTCATCGTCACCACCTTTTCCCTTCTGTCGGGTGAAATCGGCGCCGCCTTCGATCGCACGCTCACGATCGTGTCCGCCGCCTTCTGACGCCATGCTCCGCCGCCGCCACACACTCCGGGACGAACGCGGCCAGACGATGGTCGAGTTCGCGCTCGTCGTGCCGATCCTCTGCGTCGTCCTCTTCGGGATCTTCCAGTTCGGCGCGCTCTACAACGACTACGTCACGCTCACCGACGCCACGCGCGTCGGAGCGCGGAAGGGCGCCGTCAGCCGGCACGAAGCAGATCCAGCCGGCGCGGCGGTGACCGCGGCGCGCAACTCGGCCAGCGGGCTCACACCGGCCAAGCTCGTCGTCACGGTCACATCGACTGGCTGGAAGCACGGCGACTCCGTGACCGTGGACGCGTCGTATCCCTACTCGATCAACTTGCTGGGTGTGGTCGTGAAGAAGGGCACCCTCAAATCCAAGACGACGGAGCGTGTGGAATGAAGAGCAACGTGCGCGACGATCGCGGCCAGGCCGCGGTCCTCACGGTCATCTTCCTCGTCGCCTTGCTCGGCGCCGTCGCGATGGTCCTCGACGTCGGCTCCTGGTTCCGCGCCCAGCGCTCGACCCAGTCGACCGCCGACGCCTCTGCCCTGGCGGCAGCGCACGAGCTGCCGGAGAGCCCCGGCGCGGCAAACGCACTCGCCACCGAGTACCTGGGCAAGAACGGGGGCGGCGTGGCCGCCGTGACGTTCTCGTCGAAGCTGCTCGCCAACGACACCGTCACCGTCAAGGTGACGCGCAAGGCGCCCGGCGTGTTCTCGAAACTCTTCGGCATCAACTCCGTCGACGTGCACGCCAAGGCCTCGGCCCGCGCGGGCAACCCGGACCAGGCGCGCTACGCGGCGCCGATCGCGGTCGACATCAAGCACCCGCTGCTTCAGTGCAAGCCCCTGCCTTGCTTCGGCTCGGCGACGACGCTCGACCTGGAGAAGGTCGGCCCCGGCGCTTTTCGCCTGATTAATCTCGACGGCTCCAAGGGCGGCACCGGGGGAAAGATCGACGCCGAATGGATCCTCCACGGCTATGACGGCTACATGCCGCTCGGCTGGTACGGATCGGATCCGGGTGCGGCTTTCAACGACAGCAAGTTCAAGAGCGCGATGACGGTGCGCATTGGCGACGAATTGTTGTTTCCCGTTTACGACAAGACGACCGGAAGTGGAGCGAATTTCAGCTATCACGTGGTGGGTTGGGTCGGCTTCGTCGTCACAAGTTTTACTGGTAAGGGAAACAAAGGCACGGTCGCCGGTCATTTCGTTCGCGTGATCTGGGAAGGCATTCAATCAACGTCGGGCGGTGCCGAGGACTTCGGCGTCCGCGCAATAGAACTCGTCGAATAACTCAGAGAAAGAAGGAAACGACGCTCATGACGTACAGAGTCAAAAACATCACTATTGCCGTCGTGTTGGCTGTCGTCGCCGCGTTGCTGACGATGTTCTATACGACGAATTTCCAGCGCAATGTGCGCGCAGACGAAACGAACGTGCCGGTCTTCGTGGCGGTGCGCGACATCCCGGCCGGGACTTCTGGCGCAGATGTGGAGCGGAGGGGCCTGCTCAAGAAGAGCGAGGTCGTCCGTCGCAACGTCGTGCCGGGGGCGATCTCCAAGCCGGGCCAAGTCGCCGATCTGGTCGTGACGCAGCCGATCTACGCGGGGGAGCAGGTTTCGACGCGCCGCTTCGCAACGCCGTCGCAGCGCGGCATTCGCTCCCAGCTCACCGGCGTCCAGCGCGCCATCTCGATCCCGGGCGACGAGCACCAGCTGCTCGCCGGCACGCTCCGGCCCGGGGACAAGGTCGATCTGGTCGCGACCTTCTCGGTGCCCGAGGGCAGCCAGGCACACGTGACGCGCATCGTCCTGCGAGACATCGAGGTGCTGCGCGCGCCGAACAGCTCCGCCGCGAGCGCCAAGATCACGTCGGGGGGCCAGGACGGCGCCTTTGCCGCGATGCTCAAGGTGACCGACACGCAGGTGCAGAAGCTGCATTGGGTGTTCACGGCCGCGGAGGAGTGGCACCTCGAGCTGCGCCCGGCGACCGAGGCCGCCGACAGCCCCGAGAACGTGGAGAGCTGGTACTCGGTGCTGCGCGAGGGCGTGCGACAGAAGCAGCTCAACGAAGCGGGCGTCGACGGAATCCCCGCGATTGGTGAAGGGACTGGCAATGCCAAATAACGAGAGCACCCGCATCTACGTCACCGGCTCCTGCGACGGGCTCGACCGCCTGCGCGAGGGCCTGGCCACACACCCCGACCTGGACTTCGTCGGCTGGAGCGAGCACGTCGCCGAGGCGACAGCCGCTCTGGCTGGTGGACACCTGCAGGTGGTCGTGCACGCAACCCGCTCGACCTCCTTCCCGGCCGACGAGGTGGCGGCGATCCGCGAGCACACCCGCTCGCCGGTCGTCATCCTCGCGTCCGGCGAGTCGTCCGACCTGCTCGACGAGGCCCTCGACGCCGAGGGCGTCGCAGACGTCCTGCTGCTGCCGCAGCTGACCGAGAACGTTGTCTTCGCGCTCCGCAAGGCGGGCCACGCCGGCCGCCGTCTCGCCTCCGAGGGCGGTCACGCCCGCCAGGGCAGGATCATCACCGTGTTCTCGCCCAAGGGCGGGACCGGCAAGACCGTGACGGCCACGAACCTCGCGGCCTCCTTCGCGAAGCACGAGTCGAAGCGGACGCTCCTCCTCGACCTCGATCTCCAGTTCGGGGACGCCGCGATCATGCTCGGGCTCGAGCCGGAGAAGACGATCTACGACCTCGTTGTCGCCCCCGGCGAGCTCGATTCCGAGAAGCTCGCGGGCTACATCACGAAGCACACGTGCGGCCTCGACATCTTGCCGGCGCCGCTGCGCCCGGAGGACGCCGAGCTCGTGACCGAGTCGAAGCTTGCCCGCCTGCTCGAGGTGGCGCGGGAGTCGTACGACGTCATCGTCGTCGACACCTCGCCGTTCTTCCACGGGCCGATGCTCGCGACGCTCGATCGCACCGACGAGCTGCTGATGGTCTGCGGCCTCGACGTGCCGACGCTGAAGAACATCCGGCTCAGCCTGCAGACGCTCGAGCTCCTGTCGTTCCCGCAGAGCCGCGTGCGCTTCGTGCTCAACCGCGCCAACTCGAAGGTCGGCCTGAAGAAGAGCGAGGTCGAGGCGGCGATCGGGCTGAAGATCGGCCTCGAGGTGCCGAGCGAGCGCGCGGTGCCGCTTGCCGTCAACCGCGGCAACCCGGCCGTCCTCTCCGACCCCGGCTGCGACTTCTCGCGCTCGATGCGCGAGCTCGCCTCGACGCTCTTCCCCGTCCCTGCGAAGCGGTCGAGCCGCCGGCTGCTGCCGGCCCTCACGAGGGCGTAGGCATGGGTCTTCACGACCGCATCTCGCGTCAGGGCCAGCCCACGCTGGAGGTCGCCCCGGCGCTGACGGCCGCGCCGGCCCCTGCCGGCGACGGCAAGGGCGGGGACCCGTACGCCGAGCTGAAGACGCGCATCCACCACGCGTGCATCGCGTCGCTCGGGCCGGAGCTGTTCAAGCAGGAAACCGACCAGGACATGTCGGAGAAGGTCCTGCGGACCGTGACCGAGCAGCTCGCGCTCGACCGGACGCCGCTGACGCGCGAGGAGCGGCG
>DATLDK010000130.1:0-37610 GCA_035525905.1 Gaiellaceae bacterium
ATCGGGTTCAACGCCTGGGAGAAGGCGCAGCTGGGATGGATCGACGCCGTGCGACGGGTGAGCGCCACGGGAACCTACGCGCTCGATCCGGTGGACCGGCCCTCGTCCGGAGCCCAGGCCCTCCTCCTGCGACTCCCTGCGGGGACGCTGTGGATCGAGCGCCGCCTGCTGCCGGCGCCGCGCGTCGAGGTGCGCATCGTCAAACGGCCGCCGGGTGGCGGTGCGACGCGAAGCGTCTTCCTTGCCGGCGGCCGGGTCGCGGCCACAGTCCCCGGCGTCGTGCGGGTTCGCCTCGCCCCGGCCGGGGTGGCGCTGACCCGGCTCGATCGCCGCCGCGGTTAGACTTTCCAGCCATGGCCACGATCGAGACCGATCCGCAGCTCGGCGAGCAGATCGTCGCGGACGCGAAGGAGTTCGTCCTCCACTCCTGGTCGGTGCAGAACGCGATCAACCCGAGTCCCGTCGCGGGCGCCGAGGGGCGCCACTTCTGGGACTACGACGGCAAGCGCTACCTCGACTTCGCGTCGCAGCTCGTCAACGTGTCGATCGGCTACGGGCATCCGAAGCTGATCGCGGCGATCAAGGAACAGGCCGAGAGACTCTGCACGATCGGGCCGCCGATGGCGACCGAGCCCCGCTCCACGCTCGGGCGCATGCTGGCCGAGGTGACACCGGGCAACCTGAAGATGTCGTTCTTCACGAACGGCGGCGCCGAGGCCAACGAGAATGCGATCAAGGTCGCGCGCTGGGTCACGGGCCGTCACAAGGTGATCGCGCGCTACCGCTCCTACCACGGGGCCACCGGGGGTGCGATCACGCTCACCGGCGACCCGCGCCGCTGGCACGCGGAGCCTGGCCTGCCGGGCATCGTCCGGATGCTCGACCCGTACACCTACCGCTGCCCCGCCGGACACCCCGACCCGTGCCCGGTCTGCACCGGCGCGCCTCACCTCGAGGAGATTCTCCAGTACGAGGGGGCGCACACGGTTGCGGCCGTGATCCTCGAGACCGTCGTCGGCACGAACGGGATCATCGTTCCGCCCGAGGGCTATCTGCAGTCGATCCGGGAGACGTGCGACAAGCACGGCATCCTGCTGATCCTCGACGAGGTGATGGCCGGTTTCGGTCGCACGGGCAAGTGGTTCGCGTGCGACAACTGGGACGTCGTCCCCGACATCCTCACG
Source organism: Gaiellaceae bacterium (assembly GCA_035525905.1). Classification (GTDB taxonomy): domain Bacteria; phylum Actinomycetota; class Thermoleophilia; order Gaiellales; family Gaiellaceae; genus Gaiellasilicea. The sequence continues at coordinate 1,185 of DATLDK010000130.1, forward strand.
GTCGCGAAGGGGATCAACTCGGGCTACGTGCCTCTCGGCGCCATGATCGTCTCGGAGCCGATCGCCGAGCAGCTCCGCGACCGCTTCCTGGCCGGCGGGCTGACCTATTCCGGGCATCCGCTGGCATGCGCCTCGGCAGTGGCTTCGATCGAGGCCTTCCAGGAGGAAGGCATCGTCGACAACGCGGCCGAGCACGGGCGCTATCTCGCGGAGGCGCTCCCCGCACTCGCTGCAAAGCATCCGTCGATCGGCGATGTGCGCGGTCTCGGGCTCTTCTGGGGTCTCGAGCTGGTCAAGAACAGGGAGACGAAGGAGATGCTCGTGCCCTTCAACGCGGCCGGTGAGGCGGCTGCGCCGGTCGCGCGTCTACAGAAAGCCGCGCTCGAGTCAGGGCTCTACCTGATGACGCACTGGAACATGGTCATGATCTGCCCGCCGCTGACCATCACCCGGGAAGAACTGGACGAAGGGTTGGCGATCCTCGACAGCGCGCTCGCACTCGCCGACGAGTACGTGATCTAGCCCGAGCAGCTGCCCGCGCCGACACCGGGCAGGCGACCCAGGAGCTCGGACAGCTGGGCGACCTCGTCCTGGCTCAGAGCATCGCCGAACAGCGACCGCAAGCGCCGTGTGTGGCTCGCGCCGACACACTCGACCGTCTCGACCCCGGCCGCCGTCAGCCGCGCCCAGGTGACGCGAGCGTCGCTGTCGCACTGGAGGTTCTCGACGAGACCGGCCGCCTGGAGCCCGTCGAGCAGCCTCGTCACCCCGGACGGTGTCAGCATCAGCAGCTCGACGAGATCGACGCGGCGCAGTCGAGTCTCGAACGCCTTGGAGAGATGCAGGAGCGCCTCGAAATCGTTGATCGTCAAGCCGCGCGGGCTGAGCACCTGTGTTTCGAGCTCCCGCCGCAGGATCGTGTGAGCTCGCATCAGCCGGGCGAAGGCCGCCAGTTCAACTGCTTCAGTTGCTTGCGTGCTCAATACTTGACTGCTCAAGGTTTATCCTCTACATTGATTGCGCACTCAAGTATAGATCACTGACCAAGGGAGAGCAATGAGCGCTACAGCTGAACAGACAACGAACATCCCTGGGGGCACGTGGAGCATCGACCCCGTCCACTCGAGCGTCGGCTTCGCCGTCCGCTACAGCGGCATCGGCACCTTCAGGGGCTCCTTCGACGAGTTCGACGCAAGCCTCGTCGACGGCCGGCTGAAGGGGGTTGCGAAGGTGACGAGCGTCCGCGTGGACGACGAGAACCTTGCCGGCCACCTGCAGAGCCCGGACTTCTTCGATGCCGAGCAGCACCCCGAGCTCAGCTTCTCGTCGAGCACGATCGAGCGCGACGGAGAGCGCGTGTCGGTCCAGGGGGAGCTGACGCTTCGCGGCGTGGCTCGCCCCGTCGAGATCACGGGCACCGTCACCGGCCCGCTCGAGAACGCGTACGGGCAGCAGCGGATCGGCTTCGACGTCGAGACGACGGTCAATCGCCAGGACTATGGGATCACCTGGAACATGGAGCTCCCGGGCGGCGGCCAGGCACTCGCCGACGAGGTCGTCATCACCGCCAACCTCGCGCTGGTTCAGGCGTAGCCATGAAGATCCTCGCGATCAGCGGCAGCCTCCGCCAGGCGTCCCACAACACGGATCTCCTGCGGGGCGCTGCCGCGAGCGCGCCGGACGGCGTCGACATCGAGCTGTACCACGGTCTGAAGGACCTTCCGCCCTATGACGCGGACGACGACCTTCCGGGCGACCAGCCTGCCGCAGTGCAGCACTTCAAGGACGCGCTCGACTCCGCGAACGGGATCCTGATCTCGACACCGGAGTACAACTCCTCCATTCCGGGCGTGCTCAAAAACGCGCTCGACTGGGCTTCCCGCCCGCTGATCGACTCGCCCGTACGGAACAAGCCGGTCGCGGTGCTCTCCTCCAGCACAGGGATGTTCGGAGGCGTCTGGGCGGCGGCGGAGACTCGCAAGGTGATGGGTGCGCTCGGCGCGCGCACGCTCGAGGAGACCGTGGCAGTGCCGAAAGCCGGCGAGCGACTCGAGAACGGCGTCGACGCGGAGCTCCTGATCGAGCTGCGCGCGGTCGTCGACGCGCTCGCCGCAGCCGTCGAGGCTCGAGCGGAGCTGGCCGCGGCCTAGACCAGGAAGCGCTCGGCCGCAGCGGCGGTACCGTCGAGCGCGTCCCAGAGGACGGTGTGCCCGGCCGGGAGGCGCGCGACCGCGAGCAGGTCGCCGAGAGCGCTCTGGTGCGCGTCCAGAAGGTCGTCATAGGGGAGATAGGACGTCTCGCCGAGCGCGAGCAACGTGGGGATCCGGACTCGTTCGAAAGGCGGCGGCCGCCTCGTCATCTCGCCGTAGGCGGCGACGACCGTGCTCTGGCAATAGAGGTAGCGCCAGCGGCCGTCGTCGTCCTCGAGCAGGTGCAGCCTCAGCTCCTCCTCCACGAGCTCGCGCGGCGCGGTAGTCAGAGCGCTCTCCTCGTAGCGTCGGTCGATCCCCTCGGCGAACGAGACGTAGGACCGGTCGGTCCGGGCGTTCTCGGCGGCGGCGATGCCGACATGCGGCGGGATGTGGATCGCGGGATCGAGCAGCAGCAGGCGCTCGACGCGCTCCGGCGCCGCGGCGGCGGCCTCGTAGGCCACGCGCCCGCCGAAGGAGTGGCCGAGCCAGGCACAACCTTCGTCCGGTGCGGATTCGAGGACGTCCGCGACGTGCTGCTCGAGGTTCCACGGGGGCTCCCAGGTGGAGCCGCCGTGACCGCGCAGGTCGAAGGCGATCACGTGAAATCGGTCGGAGAGGCGCTCTGCGAGCTTCGCGAAGTGCCGTCCGTGGCTCGTGACCCCGTGGAGACAGACGAGTGCGGGTGATCCCGGATCGCCCCACTCGTATCGCGTCAGGCTCACTCGTGCGCAGCGGCGAGCGGAGCGGACACCAGCTCGGTCCGACGTGCGTTGTCCCGGTTGACGAGGCTCCACACGACGACCCCGTCCTTCCCGATCAGGAACGTCCCCCGCACCGGAGCGCCGCGCTCCTCGTTGAAGACCCCGTATGCCCGGGAGACCTCGCCGTGGGGCCAGAAGTCGGCCGCCAGCGTGTACTCGAGCTCGAGCCGCTCGCGCCACGCCTGGCGCGCAGCGGCCGAGTCGCAGGACACGAGGATCACCTCGGTCTCGGCGCTCCGAAACGCCGGCAGGTTGGCCTGGAGGTCGAGCGCCTCCTCCTCGCAGACGGGCGTCCACGCGAACGGATGAAAGACGAGCAGGACGTTCCGCTGGCCGCGGAAGTCGGACAGCCGGACGCGATGCGACTTGTCGATCTCGAGATCGAAGTCCGGTGCGTCACTCCCCGTCTCGGTCATCTGTCGCCTCCTCGCCGTTGCCGGAAGCCCGATAGTAGCGGCGCCCTTTCAGCTCCTCCGGTAGGTAGTCCAGCTCGGCGCCGCGCGGGTCCGTGTGCGGATCGATGTACCCCTCGCCGTGACCCAGTTTCTTCGCTCCGGCGTAATGCGCGTCGCGGAGCATCGCCGGCGGTCGCAGATTGCCTCCCTCGCGCACCTCGCGGCGCGCAGCCCAAATGGCGTTCGCGCTCGCCTTCGACTTCGGTGCGTTGGCGAGGTAGATCGCGGCCTGCGAGAGGTTGAGCTGCGCCTCGGGCAGGCCGACGTGCTCGAGCGCGTGGGCGGCGGCGACCGCTACCTGGAGCGCGCGCGGATCGGCGTTGCCGACGTCCTCGGACGCGAAGATCGTCATCCGGCGCGCGATGAAGCGAGCATCCTCGCCCCCCTCGAGCATCGAGGCGAGGTAGTAGACCGCCGCATCGGGATCCGAGCCTCGCATGGACTTGATGAAGGCCGAGACGAAGTCGTAGTGCTGATCGGCGCCCTTGTCGTAGCGAAGCGGCCGCTTCCGGGCCGCGTCGTCGACGTGCCGCTCCTCGAGCGCGACACCCTCGGCATCCGCGGTCTCCCACGCGAGCTCCACGGTGTTCAGCGCCGTGCGGGCGTCGCCGCCGGCACGCCGCGCGATCAGCTGCACGATCTCGTCCGAGATCTCGGCGCCGATTGCGTCCGCGCCGCGCCGGACGACCTCTCCCAGCTCCTCCTCGTCCAGCGCGTGCAGCTCGACCACCTGACAGCGGGACAGGAGGGCCGAGATGACCTCGAAGTACGGGTTCTCGGTCGTCGCTCCGATCAGCGTCAGCAGTCCCTCCTCGACGGCCGGCAGCAGGGCGTCCTGCTGCGCCTTGTTGAAGCGATGGATCTCGTCGAGGAAGAGGATCGTCCGCTGCGCGTTGCCGCCGAGGCGGTCGCGGGCGCGCTGCATGACGCCGCGCACGTCGTCGACACGGGCGGAGACGGCCGAGAGCTCCTCGAAGGCGGCGCCCGTCTCGACGGCGACGATGCGAGCGAGCGTCGTCTTTCCGACGCCCGGGGGTCCGTAGAGGATCAGGGAGCGCAGCCGGTCGCCCTCGATCGCCCTCCGGAGCGCCGACCCTTCGCCGAGCACGTGCTTCTGTCCGACGAGCTCCGCGAGCGAGCGCGGCCGCAGCCGTTGGGGCAATGGCGCCAGCGCCTCCGTGCGCTCGCGGGCGGCATCGGAGAAGAGATCCGACATAACGTCAGTATGCTCAGGCCGTGCCGACGCACGAGGACTTTTCGGAGCCGGTTCTCGCCGGGTCCGCCGCGAGCGACTACGAGCGGTACCTGAACACGGAAGAGCTGCTCGCGCTCCAGAAGACGGCCGACGACTGGGTGCACCGCGACGAGCTGCTCTTCCAGACCGTTCACCAGTCCTCGGAGCTCTGGCTCCAGCTGGCCTGGAACGACGTCGAAGGGGCGACCGAGCACCTCGGAGGCGGCGAGATCGCGGCGGCGCTGCGGCTGCTCCGCCGAGCTGCGCTCTGCCTGCAGTACGCGACGACGCAGCTCGACATGCTCGAGCAGATGTCGCCGTGGGAGTACCAGGAGATCCGCAAAGTCCTGGGCCACGGCAGCGGCTTCGACTCGCCCGGCTGGCGGGAGATCCGTCGCGTGTCGCCGCTCCTGGGCCAGGCGTTCCACGCGTTGCGCGAGCAGGCAGGGCTCTCGCTCACCGACCTCTACGTGCACGGTCGGGAGCACGAGGAGCTGTACCAGCTGGCCGAGGCGCTCACCGAGTGGGACGAGCGGATCAACTTCTGGCGCATCCGCCATTACAAAGTGGTCGCGCGCGTGATCGGGGACTCGGTCGTGGGCACGCAGGGCACACCGGTCGAGGTGCTGGGCCGGCTCGTCCACCACGTCTTCTTCCCCGAGCTCTGGCGCGTGCGCAACGAGCTCACCGCGCTCTCGCAAGCAGAGCAGTGAGCCTCCGGGACGAAGCGGTCGGGCTGCTGCAGCAGCTGCTGCGGCTGAACACCGTCAACCCGCCGGGGAACGAGACGATCGCCGCGGAGCTCCTGCGCGACTATCTGGAAGCGAACGGCGTCGAGGTGGAGCTGTACGCGCGCAGCCCCGAACGGGCGAACCTGGTGGGGCGGCTGCGCGGCGGCGACGGCCCGAGCCTCTGCTTCCTGTCCCACACCGATACCGTGGTCGCCGCCCGGGAAGACTGGTCACGGGACCCGTGGAGCGGTGAGCTCGCGGACGACCACGTCTGGGGCCGTGGCGCGCTCGACATGAAGAACCAGGTGGCGGCGAGCGCGGTCGCGATCGCGTCACTGGCCCGCGAGGGCTTCAAGCCTCCCGGAGACATCGTGTTCGTCGCGGCCGCCGACGAGGAGGTCGGGGACGGATTCGGCCTGGAGTGGCTGTGCCTGGAGCATCCGGACGCGGTGCGCGTGGACTACGCGGTCAACGAGGGGGGCGGCGAGCGGATCGAGCTCGGCGGCCGCGCGTTCTACCTCTGCGCGGCGGCGGAGAAGATGAGCGCCCCGATTCGGATCACCGTGCACGGACGCAGCGGCCACGCCTCGATGCCCGGAATCGCGGACAACGCGCTCGTGAAGGCCGCGAGGCTGATCGAGAGGCTCGCCGAGTTCCAACCCGAGCCCTCCATCGGCCCCGAGGTTGCAGGCTTCCTCGACGGCGTGCTGGGAGAGCGGCCGGCTGCCGACCAGGTGCTGGCGAGGCTAGGCGAGGTGGACGCGCTCGCGGTGGAGACGATCGAGCCGCTGCTCTCGTTCACGCTCTCACCGACCATGATCGAGGCCTCCGAGCGCCGGAACGTCATCCCCGGGACCTGCGAGCTGATCGTCGACCGCCGCCTCCTGCCGGGCCAGCTGCCCGAGGACGTCGACCCGATCCTGCGCGAGCTGCTCGGGGATGCCGACTACGACCTGGAGACGGTCGAGCGCACGGGCGGAACCAGGTCTGCGCTCGATACCCCGCTGTGGGACGCCATCTCCGGTTGGGTCGAGGAGGCCGAGCCGGGCGCGAGGCTCTTGCCGCTGTGCTGCTCGGGATTCACGGACTCGCACTGGCTGCGCGAGGCCTTCGGCACGGTCGCGTACGGCTTCTTCCCGATGAAGACGATGGAGATGGACGTGGCCGCGCGCCTGATCCATTCCGCCGACGAGCGGACGCACGTCGACGACCTGGGGCTCGGCGTCGACTTCCTTCGCGCCGCGGCCCGCTCGCTGGTGTAGGTGCCGATGCTCGAGCTGCGTTCGCCGGTCCGAGCCTTCGAGCGCATCGAGGCCTACCTGCGCGACCACGGTTTCTTCGTCGCGGGCGGTGAAGCACTCGTGGCTGACCTCTATCTCGGCTACGGCCTGTCGGCCCCGCTGCGCCGGCACGCAGCGCAGCTGCCACCCGAGCCGTGCCCCCTCCCCCTGGCCGCAGTGGCGGTTCGGGACGTGTCCCAGGGACAGTCCCTGGGACATGGCTCGATCGGGACGAATGCGATCGGCCACAGTGCAGTCGGACACAGTGCAATCGGGGACTGGGAGCGGTCCTGGACCGATGCGGAGTACGCCACCGCGGTAGAAGCAGTGCGGGATGCGATCGGTCGCGGCGACGTCTATCAGGTCAATCTCGTCCAGCACCTGAGCGCTGACTGGGAGGGTGATCCAGCCTCGCTCCCACCGCTGCTCGCGTCGTTCGGGCCCCGCGCGCTGGCGGGGAACGGCTGGGCGATCGTCTCGGCTTCGCCCGAGCTCTTCCTCGGCAGGCGCGGCCGGCGAGTGTGGACGTGCCCGATCAAGGGAACCCGCCCGCTCGGTGAGCACGTCGAGGGAGAGAAGGACGCGGCCGAGCACGTGATGATCGTCGACCTGGAGCGGAACGACCTCTCGCGCGTTTGCGAGCCTGGCTCGGTGCGGTGGCCGGAGCTGATGGCGGAGCGCGAGCTGGCCGGCGTCACACACCTCGTCTCAACGGTCGAAGGGACTCTGCGCGAGGGCCTCGGCCTGGCGGAGGTGCTCGCGGCCACGTTCCCTGGCGGCTCCGTCACCGGCGCGCCGAAGATCGCAGCGGTCGACCTGATCGCCGAGCTGGAGCCCGTCGGGCGCGGCGCCTCGATGGGCGCGCTGGGCACCGTGCGGGGCAATGGGGACCTCGAGCTCGCGTTGACGATCCGGACGTTCGCGATCGCCGAGGGCCGGATCCATCTCTGGGTCGGCGGCGGCGTCGTGTGGGACTCCGAGCCCAGGGCCGAGATCGACGAGTCGTGGACGAAGGCGGGACCACTGCTCGCTGCGATCGGCGCTCCCGCGGAAGTGGTGCCGCATTGAGCGGGCTACTCGCCGTCGCCGTCGGCGGGCTCGGCGTCGTCGATCCTGCCGCGCCGGTGCTGCGCGCAGACGACGAAGCGCTGCTGCGCGGCCGCGGCGCCTTCGAGACGATCCGGGTCTACGGCGGCGTGCCCTTCCGCCTTTCGGAGCATCTGGAACGGCTGGCAGGATCGGCGGAGCGGATCGGTCTACCAGACGTGAATGTGATGGAGCTCAGGGAGCTGGCAGCGCAGGCGATCGAGGCCGCCGGCGAGCCGGACGCGGTGCTCCGGCTGATCTGGACGCCGACGCCGACGTCGCTCGCTCTCGTGACGGCGCTTCCGGACCACTATGACGCGCTCCGCGAGCGTGGACAGCGGCTGATCTCGCTGCGCGGGGTCCGCGCCGACGAGCCGTGGCTGCTGCCAGGCGTGAAGTCGACGAGCTACGCGGTCAACATGGCCGCGGAGGCCGAGGCCAGGCGCCGCGGCGCCGACGACGCCCTCTTCGTCGACGCCGGTGGCATCGTGCTCGAGGGCCCGACGACGAACGTGTGGTGGCGTCGGGGACGAACGCTCTACACGCCCGCGATCGACCTCGGCATCCTCGCGGGCGTGACACGAGCGGAGGTGATCGGCCTCGCGGCAGCCTGCGGGTACGAGGTGGCGGAGGGCGCCTACATGCTCCGCGAGCTCGTCGCAGCGGAAGAGGCCTTCACGTCATCGTCCGTCCGTGAAGTGATGCCGGTCGTCGAGCTCGACGGCGCTCCGATCGCTCGTGGCCCGGCCGCGGATCAGCTCCAGTCAGCGCTCAGACGCTCCGCCGAGGCTACCCTTCGGGAGTGAGCAGCAAGGTCCGCCTCGGGGGGATGGCGCTCGTCAACGGTGTGCTCGTCCACGGTCCGACCTCCTGGGCCTGCGCCGTCCGCACCGAGGCGGGGGAGATCAAGGTGGCAGCCGCCCGCAAGCGCCTGCTGGCGCCGCGGATCCAACAGCCTTTCCTGCGCGGTCCGCTCCGGCTCGCCGAATCGTTCGCCTTCATCCCGGAGCTGCGACGCAGGCTGCCGGAGGCGCAGCTGCCGTTCGAGCGCCCTGCGGTGCTGGCAGCCACATTGGCAAGTGCGGTGACCGTGCAGGCCGTACGACGCTCGGACCGCCTGGGCGATCTCGCCCGCGAGCTCCTGTCGGGCGCGCTCTCTCTCGCTCCCGCCATGCTCGCGCTGCGCGGCGGCGAGCTCGCGGCCTACCACGGCGCCGAGCACGTCTCGATCGGCACCTACGAGCACGGCGAGCAGCGCGCCAAGGAGCACGAGCGCTGCGGCTCGCACCTGATCGGGCCCTTGCTCGCAGCCTCCGCAGCAGGGAACGTGCTCGCGTCGCGGGCGCCGGCACACCTGCGCAGGTCGGCGCGCATGGCCGGCTCCATCGGTGCCATCGGCGCAGCGGTCGAGGTGTTCGCCTGGATGACTCGCCACCCTGGCCACCCGCTGGCGAAGGCGCTGGCGCGTCCCGGACACGAGCTGCAGCACCGAATCGCGACAGCCGAGCCTTCGCCCGAGCAGCTCGAGGTCGCAGAAGCCGCCCTTGCAGCCTGTCTGGAGCTCGAGCATGACGACGCAGCAAGCAGCTAGGCCAAACCGCCTCCCGCCCGAGATCTTCGACCTGCCGGTCGACAAGATGCGCGAGGGCTACTACACCGACGCGTACTTCAACCACACGCGCGAGACGCTTCTCCGCGACGGCCGCCGCCCCCGCGTCGTCATGCAGGTCTTTCAGCGCAACCAGGCGATGCTCGGCGGGATCGACGAGTCGATTGCCGTCCTGAAGCTCTGCTCGGACGACTGGGACGCGCTCACGGTGCACGCGCTGTACGACGGCGACCGGGTCGAGCCGTGGGAGACGGTGATGACGATCGAGGGCGACTACACGCTTTTCGCGCATCTCGAGACGGTCTATCTCGGCGTGCTCACGCGCCGCACGCTGATCACCACGAACACGGCCCGCGTGGTCGAGGCCGCGAACGGTAAGCCGATCATCTTCATGCCGGCGCGACACGACCATCACCGCGTGCAGACCGGTGACGGCTACGCCGCCTACGTAGCCGGCGCCATGGTCGGAGCCGAGATCGGCGTCACTTCGGACGCGCAAGCTTCGTGGTGGGGCGGGCGTGGCGTCGGCACGGTCCCGCACGCGCTGATCGGAGCGTACGGCGGCAACACCGTGCTCGCCGCGACGAAGTTCGCGGAGTGGGCTCCCGAGAACATGAGCATCGTCGTGCTCGTGGACTTCGACAACGACTCCGTCCGCACCGCACTCGAAGTTGCAAGGGCCCTCGGCCCGAGGCTGTGGGGCGTCCGGCTGGATACCTCGGGCCAGCTCGTCGACCGCTCGCTGTGGAGCGAGATGGGCGACTTCGACCCGCGCGGAGTCAACGAGCGGCTCGTCAGGAAGGTGCGGGACGCGCTCGACGCCGACGGGTTCGAGCGCGTCCGGATCGTTGCCTCGGGAGGGTTCACCGTCGACAAGATCGAGGCGTTCGAGCGGAAGGGCGTGCCCGTCGACGCATATGGCATCGGGTCGTCGCTGATTCGCGGACAGAACGATTTCACCGCGGACATCGTGCTCACCGACGGGCGGCCCTCCGCCAAGGTGGGTCGGCGTTACCGCCCGAGCGAGCGACTCGAGCTCGTCGCCTAGGCGTCGCTCGCCAGCGACTCGCCCACGACGCCCGGCCAGTCGCACAGCGGGACGTCGGAGCGAACGAGGTTGGCACCAGACTCGGCGAAACGCGCGAACGCCGCGTCGGCCTCCTCCGTGTAGTCGACGGCGCCGGGAACGACGACGGGCGACGTGCAGTCTTCGAGCAGATAGACCTTCGTCGCCAGATGGCGCGCCTGCACCGTCGCGTCGGAGAGGAGGTCGTCGATCGTCCAGGCGACGCAGTGGCTCTTCGCCTGCCCGGCGATCACGACCGCGTCGAAGCGCAGCAGCTCCTCGAGCAACGGCTGGTTGCGGCGGCCGAGCGGCTCTCCCTCGCGGTCGAAGGCCACCTCGGGGCCGAGCATCGAGTAGTGCTCGGTCAGCGGGTTGTCTCCTTTGGGCTGGTAGCCCGACGGCGTCCAGCGGGCCGTCGCGAGGAAGAAGAGCGCCTCCTCTACGGCCGACACCATCGCAGAGCCGATGCCGCCACGAATCGCATGGAACGGCCAGACCGTGAGGCCGTACTTGCCTCCCTCCTGCAGCGTGTGGGTGTAGTAGCGGAGGTGCTCCTGCGCATACCCCGCATCCAGCCCGAGCCCGACGGCGGCTGCAGGATTCATCCGCCAGCGACCGGCGTCGACGTCGGCGGCGGTCACGATCGTGAACGGCTCCGGATGGCGTCCTTGCTCGTCGATCAGCAGCGCCGGGTGAAAGATCTGGAGCGGCTGGTGCGTGTCCAGTGTCGGAAACGCCTGGGTGATCACGCCGAGGTTGCGGTAGACGAACTCGCAGAGACGACGGGAGTCGTCGAGTGCGCCCGTGCCGCTGCGGCCGGCGACGAAGAGCTCGAAGCCGGGCGTACAGAACGTGTTCTGCACGTCGACCACGACGAGGGCGATCCGGAAGCGATCGTCGGCCGCAGGCCGAACGCCATGCTGCTCGCGCCAGCTGCCGGCATCCGAGAACCGCGCGGCATAGTCGACGCGCCAGACCTCGCCCACGCGGTCGGGATTCCAGTGCGGGGGCAGGGGAAGCTCGCGCATGCGGCTAGTGTAGGAAGGTGCTTCCGCCGCTCGTCGAGAGAGCGCTCGAGCTCTCCGAGCGTGCCGGATTCACGAGATCGTGCAGCGCGGAGACCGGGCGCCTGCTCCAGGTGCTCGCCGGCCAGCGAGGCCGCACACGGGCCGCCGAGATCGGCACCGGCTGCGGGGTCGGCTCGGCCTGGATCCTCTCCGCCCTGGATCCTGGAGTCCCTTTCGTGACCGTCGAGCTCGACGAGCAGCGGGCACTCGAAGCAGCCGAGCTGCTCGCCGGAGACGAGAGCGCGCGCGTGCTGCACGGCGACTGGCAAGAGGTGCTGGGACCGGAGGCGCCGTTCGACCTCCTCTTCGCGGACGGAGGCAAGGCGAAGGCCGAAGAGGAGATTCTCGGGTTGCTTTCCCCCGGCGGGACGCTATTGCTGGATGACCTCACACCGGGCGGCACAGGCGCGGATCCGATTCGGGAGCTGTGGCTCGGCCACCCCCGGCTGCTGGCGACGGAGCTCCAGGTTTCACCGCGGGAAGCGGTAATCGTCGGCACACTTCAGCCTCGCTGAGGTTCTGCCGATAGGAGGCTGGATGCCGAACGTGGGGGAATTCTTCGACAACCTGCCTGGCTACGCGCTGACGTGGCTGCCGCTCGTCTTCTTCGGGCTGATCATCTACCTGCTCTGGCGGACCCTGCAGTACATGCCGCGCGTCAAGCCTCCGAAGCTCGAGGCCAGCGCGAACTCCTCGGTGTCCTGGGGCGACGTGGCCGGCGTGGACGAGGCGAAGGCCGAGCTACGCGAGGTCGTGGACTTTCTGCGCCACCCCAAGCGCTTCCAGCGACTGGGCGCCCGCGTGCCGAAGGGGATCCTCCTCTACGGCCCGCCCGGCACCGGCAAGACGCTGCTCGCCAAGGCGGTCGCGAAGGAGTCGGGCGCGAAGTTCTACTCCCAGAGCGCCTCCGCCTTCGTGGAGATGTTCGCCGGACTGGGCGCCGCCCGCATCCGCAAGCTCTTCGACGAGGCGCGCAAGAACGCGCCTGCGATCGTCTTCATCGACGAGCTCGACGCCGTCGGCACGGCACGCGCCGGCGGGGGCTTCAACCGCGAGCACGACCAGACCTTGAATCAGCTGCTCGTCGAGCTGGACGGCTTCGACGAGTCCGCCCAGGTGATCGTCATGGGCGCCTCGAACCGCCTCCAGGATCTCGACCCCGCCCTGCTCCGCCCCGGCCGCTTCGACCGGCAGGTGATGGTGGCCCCGCCCGACCTCGCCGGCCGCGAGGAGATCTTGCGCGTGCACACGCGCGGCAAGCCGCTCTCCGAAGCCGTCGATCTCACGACGGTTGCCCGCCACACATCCGGGCTCACCGGCGCCGACCTCGCAAACCTTTGCAACGAGGCCGCGATCTTCGCAGGCCGTCAAGAGCGCACGACGATCCTTCCGGAAGACTTCGAAGGTGCGATGGAGCGCGTGGTCGCCGGCCTGCAGCAGCGTCGCGTCGTCACGGAGAAAGAGAAGCGGATCCTGGCCTACCACGAGGCGGGGCACGCCCTCGTCGCGCACTTGATGGGCGACCTGCTGCCGATTCAGAAGGTGACGATCATCGCGCGCGGAGATGCCCTCGGCTACGCGTACTACTTGCCGCTCGAGGAGCGCTACCTGCACACGAAGGAGGAGTTCGTCGACGTGATGAAGGTCGCGCTCGCCGGCCGTGCCGCGGAGCAGGTCGTCTTCGGGCGCGTCACGAACGGCGCCGCCAACGACCTCGAGAAGGTGACGGACATCGCGCGCGCAATGGTCTTCGAGTACGGCATGTCTGAGGCATCCCCGGCGCGCACCATGAGGGCCGACAACTATGCGCTCTCGGAGGAGACGAAGCGTCTGCGCGACTCGGAGCAGGCGCGTCTGACCGATCACGCCTACGAGGAGGCGCAGCGCCTCCTCGTCAAGCACCGCGCTTCGCTCGACCGGCTCGCCGCCGAGCTGCTCGATCGCGAGACGCTCAACCGCGAGGAGTTGCACGAGCTGCTGGGTGACGTCGGGCCCGAGTCGCGCTCATCCGAGACGATCGGCACCGTGCGCGCCCTCCCCGCGGCAGAGAACTAGGCCTCCGTTAGCATCGCCTGCGTGGTCGCGCGCGGCATCCATCATCTCGGCGTCGCCGTCGAGGACCTCGACGAAGCGCTCGCGACCTACGAACGCCTGCTCGGCGGGCGGCTCGAGCATCGCGGCGTTGTCGACGACCAGGGTGTCGAGGCAGCTGCGGTGCTCGTCGGATCCGGCCGGGTCGAGCTGCTCGCCCCGCTCGACGAGGAGACGGCCGTCGGCAAGTTCCTCGCCAGCCGGGGCCCCGGGATGCACCACGTCGCCTACGAGGTCGACGACGTACGCTCCGAGCTGGGCCGGCTCTCCGCGGCCGGCGCGGCGCTGATCGACGAGGAGCCGAGGGTGGGGCTGTTCGGCCTCCAGGTCGCTTTCGTCCATCCAGACGCCGTCCACGGCGTCCTCACGGAGGTGGTTTCCGTTGGCTGATGAACCCGATTCAGTTCGTATCGAGCTGGCCTTCGACGGTGGGCCGGGGCTCTCGGCTCTCGTGACCACCAAGGGCGCCGACGACCTCGAACGCGCACTCGCCACCGAGGCCGGCGGCACCGTCATGCTGGACTCGATGGACGGGCGCTACACGGTCGTTCTGGCACGCGTCGTCTACATGAAGCGCTACGCCCGCGAATCGCGCGTCGGGTTCGGGATCTAGGCAGTCGGGCAGTTTTTCTTCGCATGGCCGAGACGACAGAGAAGGTTTCCGGCGCGGAGATCCGCAAGCTCGTCGAGCGCGGCCAGAACGGTGACCGCACCGCGCTCGAAGAGCTCTACCTGATCCACTTCGACCGGATCTACAGCTACCTGCACATGACCGTCGGCAACCGGCACGACGCCGAAGATCTGACGACGCAGACGTTCCTGCGCATGCTCGAGTCGATCGGCAAGTTCCGGTTCCAGTCGGCGCCGTTCTCGGCGTGGCTGTTCCGGATCGCGCACAACCTGTCGATGGACCACTTCCGGGCGAACAGGCGCTGGCAGCCGGAGGAGGACGTACCGGAGCCGCACGGCTCGGAGGAGCGGTCAGCCGAGGACGAGGCCTTCCAGTCGATCGGACGGCAGTCGATGCTCGCCCTGATCGACTCCCTCTCCCAGGAGCAGCAGCAGGTGCTGACGCTCAAGTTCGTCTTCAGTTTCTCGAACGCGGAGGCGGCGACGATCCTCGACAAGACGGAGGGCGCGGTCAAGTCGCTGCAGCACCGTGCGCTCGTCTCGCTGCAAAAGCAGATCGCCGGCGACAAGGACGGCTAGGTGGCGCTCGAGGTCGGGATCGTCGGCCTGCCGGGGGCGGGCAAGACGACGCTGTTCACTGCGCTGACGAAGACCGGCGGAGCGGGATTCGGCAAGGAGAACGTCGGTATGGCCTCGATCGCGGACGACCGGCTGGAGCAGCTGGCCACGCTGGTCGGAGCGCGGAAGATCACGCCGGCGACGATCCGCGTCGTCGACGTGCCGGGAACGGGACCGGCGTTGCTGGGGGGACTGCGGCAGGTCGACGCGATCCTGGCCGTCACGGACGGGTTCTCGGCCGGGGCCGACCCCGCCGGCGATCTGGAGACGCTCGAACTCGAGCTGCTCGTGGCTGACCGGGACCACGTCGAGCGGCGCCTGGAGCGGGTCGAGAAGCAAGCCAAGTCCGGGGACGCGGCACTCCGCAAGGAGGTGGAGCAGCTGCAGGCGCTGCTCGCACATCTCGATGCCGGGCACACGCTGCGGGACTTTCCCGGCGAGCTCCCGTCCGAGCTGGAGCCGCTCACGACAAAGCCGCTGCTGGCGGTCGAGAACGGTCCGGGTGGGATCGACCTGCAGCTCGAGGCCGAGCTCGCCGAGATGGCGGACGCGGAGGCGGCGGAGTTCCGCGACGGTCCATCGGCTCTGGACGAGGTCGTACGCCGCCTGCGCGACGCGCTCGACCTGATCACGTTCTTCACCGCGGGCGAGAAGGAGACCCGGGCGTGGACCCTCCGGCGCGGCCAGAACGCGCTCGAGGCCGCAGCGTCGATTCATTCGGACATCGCGCGCGGCTTCATCCGCGGCGAGGTGATCTCGACTCCCGACCTACTCGCGGCCGGCTCCCACGCCGAGGCGTCGAAGCGCGGGACACAGCGTCTCGAGGGCAAGACGTACGTGGTTCAGGACGGCGACGTGCTCAACATCCGCTTCAACGTTTAGCCGGCGGTGATGAGCGCAGCGCCGATCAAGGCCACCGCGACGCCACACCGCTGCACTGCCGACACTCGCTCGTGCAGGACAAGCGCTGCCAGCACGACGGTCGCAACCGGATAGAGCGCCGCGAGGACGGAGACCAGACTGAGGAAGCCACGGGTGGCCGCGAGAGAGAAGAGCACGTTGGCGCCGGTATCGCAGAGGCCGACGGCGGCGAGCGCGGGCAGCGACACGCCAGCCGCGCGCAAGGATGCTCCGACCAGAAGCGCCGCAGCGAGTGCGAGGAGCAGCGAGGTGCCGCGTGCGGTCGCCACCGCGTACGGGATGCTCGCGTCGGCCGCCCGGTCTGCGAAGACGAAGTAGAGCCCGAACGCGAGCGCCGCCATCAGGGCCAGCCCGATCCCGTCGGCCCGGCCGCCCCCCTTGTGCGACGGCTCGCGCGATGCGACGCCGACGCCTGCGAGCGCCAGGAGGATGCCCAAGACCTGGAGCGCGCTCGGCCGTTCACCTGAGGCGATCCCGACGGTGAACGGGATCACGGCGGCGACGGCAGAGATGGGCGCGACGATTCCCATGGCCCCGATGGCCATCCCGCGGTACAGCGTTCCGATGCCCACGCAGCCGCTCGCGCCGGCAGCCGCGGCCCACGCCGATGCAGCCCACCCGGGGAAGCCGTCGCCGGAGGCGACGACCCAGACCAACGCGCCGACAAGGCCGACTACCTGAGACAACACGAGCACGGTCAGCACGTGGAGCGACCTCGCCTTGAGGCCGCCCACGAAGTCCCCCAGCCCCCAGGAGAGGCTCGCGCCGAGCGCCAGCGCGATCGCCAGCACTAGCCGACTGGTCTGGTCGCCGCGACGGCGTCGAGCTGGTTCGCGTGGTAGAGGACGGCCGCCTCGGCTGTCCGCGCCGCGTTGCGGTCGTGATGGGACGCGATCGCATGCAGCAGCTCGGCGAGAGCGTCGCGGTCGAGGCCGGAAGCCCGCTCCTCGACGAGCCGCAAGCCGAGATGAACATGGCCGAGCAGGCGACCCTCCTCAGTCGGCCGGAACGATGGCCCGCGCCGGAGCTCCCGAGTGCGCCCGACATCGTGGAGCAGCGCTGCCGCGAGCAGGAGGTCCGCTCGCAGCCGCGGGTGGAGCTGCCCCGTCTCCCGCACCAGCGTCGCCACCCCGACCGTGTGCTCGAGCAAGCCGCCGGCATAGGAGTGGTGTGTCTCGGCTGCCGGCAGCTCGCGCAGCCCGGTGCGGAGCTCGCCGTCGCCGAGGAATCGCCCGACAAGCGCAGCCAGGCCGGCGTGTGACAGCTCGCCGGCGAGAAAATCGAGAAAACCGTCCAGCTCGTCGGTGTCCCGGCTGATCCGCGGGGCGAGGCCGGCGGGATCCTCATCGGCCGCCTCGACGGAACGGATCTCGAGCTGCAGCCGGTTGTCGAAGCTCTCCACCCGTCCCAAGACCCGCACTGCATCGCCCTCGGCGAAGCGGCCGTCGAGCAGCTCGACGTCGTTCCAGATCCTCGCCTCGATCCGGCCCGTCGGATCGACCAGCTCGAGCATCAGGTACGGAGCGCCCTTGCGCGTCGTTCGCCGCTGCTTGCGCGCTACGGCGTAGACCCCCTCGACCGTGCGGTCCGCTGTCAGCTCGGCGATGGTGCTCACGAGACGGAGTCTAGGCCGCAAGGCTGTTGGTACGCTCGCCGCGATGGCCGTCGTCAAGCCTTTCCGCGCACTCCGCTACGACGAGGCCGTGGCAGGGCCCCTCGAGGCGCTCGTTGCGCCCCCCTACGACGTCGTCACGCCCGGGCAGAGGGAGGACCTGCGCGCTCGCAGCCCTCACAACGTCGTGCGCCTGACCCTTCCGAACTCGGAGGAGGAGGCGGCCCGCGAGCTCGAGGAGTGGCGGGCGACCGGGGTGCTCGTCGAGGAGCCGCCGGCCGTGTGGGCGCTCGAACAGGACTACGTGGGCCCGGACGGAGTTGCACGCACACGTTTCGGGCTGGTCGCGTCGCTGAAGGTCGAGCCTTACGAGACGGGTACCGTGCTGCCGCACGAGCGAACCCACAGCGGCCCCAAGGAGGGCCGGCTGCGGCTGCTGCGGGCCACCCACGTCCAGCTCGAGCCCATCTTCCTGCTCTATGACGGGGAAGCCCCGGTCACGCCGCCTGACCGCGAGCCGGATCTCCAGGTCGAGGGCGCGAAGCTCTGGCGGATCGACGACCCGTCCGTCGTTCGGGCGTTCGACGACAAGCAACTGCTGATCGCCGACGGTCACCACCGCTACGAGACCGCTGTCGCCTTCCACCAGGAGGAGGGCACGCCCGCGAGTGCGCAAATGCTCGTCGTGCTCGTCTCGACCAGCGACCCGGGTCTCGAGATCTTCCCGACGCACCGGCTCTTCGCGCAGCCGAAGCACCTGGACAGCACGACGAACGGCGGGGCGCAGGTGACGGAGGTCACGCGCGACGGCTCGCGAGTCGTGCACGGCCCCCGGGGAGTCCTCGACGTCCAGTTCGTCGACACCCTCGGGCACGAGGGCATCTCCTACACCGCCGACGCCGACGAAGCCGAACGTCGCGTCCGCGCAGGCGAGGCTGCGGTCGCCTACCTCCTGCGACCGACACGCATCGACGACGTCTTCGCGCATGCTCGTCGCGGCGAGGTGCTGCCGCAGAAGACGACCTACTTCTTCCCGAAGCTGATCTCCGGACTGCTCTTCCATCCCTTGTGAGGCCGTGGCTCGAGCTCTGCCGCGAGGCGGTCGGAGACATCAAGTCCGTGCTCACGGAGCTGCCCACACGCCTCGAGCGTGAGCCTGTGCTCGCCCAGGGCGAGGGCGGCGACGACACCACCGCGATCGACGCGGCGGCGGAGACGGCGGTCGTGCACCGGCTCGAGGCGCTCGACGAGGAGTTCACGTTGGTCTCGGAGGAGCTCGGCGAGCGCATCTTCGGCAGCGGCAAGCCGTGGCGCGTGGTGTGCGATCCGATCGACGGCTCGCTGAACGCGAAGCGCGACATCCCGTTCTTCTCCCTCTCGCTCGCGGTCGCGGACGGCCCCACGATGGCCGACGTCGTCTTCGGCTACGTCTACGACTTCGGCTCCGGCGAGGAGTGGACCGCGGAGCGGGGCGGCGGCGCCTTTCTGAACGGGGCGGCGCTCGGCGCCGTGCGGCCGAAGGAAACGATCGAGATCCTCTCGTTCGAGGCCACGACGACGGCCGAGGTCGCTGACAAGGCAGCGGCCATGGTCGGAACTGCCTACCGCCTGCGGATCATGGGCTCGCTCGCGCTCTCCCTCTGCCACCTGGCTGCAGGCCGCGTCGACGCCGTCTGCTCTCTCAAGCCCGCGCGGTCGGTCGACATCGCAGCCGGGCAGCTGCTCGTGCGCGAGTGCGGCCTTGCGATCGAGCTGTTCGAGGAGCCGCCTTTCGAGGCCGCCCCGCTCGACCTGATCGGGCGTTCACGAGTCGTCGCTGCGGGAACGACCGAACTGTGCCGAACCCTGGAGACCGCACTTACCGCATAGGCTGCTCGGGCTGGAACTACGACAGCTGGCGGCACGGAGTCTTCTATCCCGAGCGCTGCCCCGCCCGGCTCTGGCTCGAGTACTACGCACGCCCCTTCGACACGGTCGAGGTCAACGCGACCTTCTACCGGCTGCCGACGGCGAAGGCCGTGCAGGGCTGGGTCGAGCAGACCCCCGACGACTTCGTGATCACGATCAAGATGAGCCGCTACGTCACGCACGTGAAGCGGCTGCGCGAGCTCGCTCCCAGCATGGAGCTCTTCTACGGGCGCATCGAGCCGCTCGTCCGCTCGCCCAAGCTCGGCCCGGTGCTCTGGCAGCTGCCGCCGACCTTCAAGCGGGACGACGACCGGCTGGCCCAGGCGTTGACGCAGCTTCCGCCCGGCCGCCACGCCTTCGAGTTCCGGCATCCGACCTGGTTCGCGTCCGAGGTGATGGAGCTGCTCAGAGCCCATGGGGTCGCGCTCGTGATCGGCGACCGGCCCGAGGTGCATGCGTTCCAGACCCACGAGCTCACGGCCGACTGGACCTTCGTGCGCTTCCATGCGGGGACGCGCGGCCGCAGGGGCAACTACTCCGAATCCGAGCTGCGCGACTGGGCCGCTCGCATCCGGTCCTGGCCGATTCGCGAGGCATTCGTGTACTTCAACAACGACTGGGAGGGATTCGCCCCCCATAACGCCTTGCGGCTGAAAGAGCTTCTCATTCGGTGAACTCTGACTAGACTCCGAGTGCGGGGGCTCGAGCTCCCGGCCCGTGGTTTGACCCCAGTCACACCGTCCGGGTGCGCCCAGCAGCCACCGTCCCTCCGCAGACGGTGGAGAGAATAGAGCGACAGCCCGAGTTCGACCCCGCGCCGGCGACCATCCTCGTCTGCGACGACGACGCGAGCCTGCGCGAGCTCGTCCGAGCCGTGCTCGGTCCGCGCTACCGCTTCGTCGAGGCCGCAGACGGCGTCGAGGCGTTGACCCTCGCGCGGGAGCTCCACCCCGATCTGATCGTGCTCGACGTGATGCTGCCAGCCCTGA
Organism: Gaiellaceae bacterium; assembly: GCA_035525905.1. Taxonomy (GTDB): domain Bacteria; phylum Actinomycetota; class Thermoleophilia; order Gaiellales; family Gaiellaceae; genus Gaiellasilicea. The sequence continues at coordinate 21,435 of DATLDK010000130.1, forward strand.
GCGGGATCGAGGTGCTGGAAGCCCTCCGGCTGGACGACGAGTTGCGGTCACTGCCCGTGGTCGTGATCACGGCTTGGGCGCACGCGGAGGTGGACGCGCAGCTCGCAGGGGCCGATCGCTTCGTCTCGAAGCCGTTCGACCCCGACGATCTCAGCGCCGCAGTCGAGGAGCTTCTGGCGTGACGCTCGCCCGCCGGATGTGGCTCGCGAGCGCAACGCTTGCGATCCTCGTCGGAGCGGCGTTCGCGGCGCTCGTCCTCGCCGTCTCCGCCCAACGCGAGGCAACCGACCGGGAGGCGCGGTCGAAGGACGTCATCGCCGCATCGCTGCAACTCGAGAAGCTCGTCTCGGACGCAGAGGCAGGCTTTCTGGGCTTCACCGTCACGCGCGCGGGGAGCTCGCTGGAGCCGTACGAGAGCGCCCGGCGCGGGTTGCCGGCGCGCCTGCGGGTGCTGCAGACGCTCGTCGCGGACGATCCGACACAGCGGGCCAGAGTCCAGAGGCTGACGAGCCGCATCCACGGTTACGTCTACCTGTTCATCGCGCCGCTGATCCCACTCCTCCGGGAAGAGCCGGGGCTCAACGAGGACGCCGGCCCGGCGCAGACCGGCAAGTCCCAGACGGACGAGATCGGACGGCTCTTCCGGAACTTCCGGAGCGCCGAGAACAAGCTTGCTGCCATGGCGGCGCGCGACGCGGACGCCCGCACGCATCTTGCGGTGGTCGTCGGCGCGATCGTCGTCGGCGCGTCGATGGCGCTGATCACCCTCTTCGGGATCGTGCTGGCACGCTCGATCGGCCGGCCGATCCGCGCAGCCGCGTCCGGGGCGAACCGGATCGCCGGCGGCGAGCTGTCGCTGCGGCTACCGCCTGAGGGGCCGGGGGAGGTCGGCGAGCTGACACGGGCGTTCAACTCGATGGCCGAGCGCCTGGAGGAGAACCGGAGGGAGCTGGAGGCCCAGAACGCCGAGCTGCGCGAGAGCGAGCGGATGAAGACCGAGCTCGTCAGCATCGTCTCCCACGAGCTGCGAACGCCCCTCGCAAGCGTCCTCGGCTTCACGGCCCTGCTGTTGAAGCGGGAGTTCGACCCGCCGACGCGGCGCCACTACCTCGGCATCGTCGACGCCCAGGCTCGACGCCTGGCGGCGCTCCTCGAGGACTTCCTCGACGTCCAGCGCATCGAACACGAAGGGGTCGACCTCGCCACGGAGAAGGTCGACCTCGCCGTGCTGCTCGACGAACAGGCGCAGCTCTACGCGGCACAGAGTCCCAAGCACAGGCTGGAGGTGGATCTCCCTGAGCGCCCGCTCACGGTACGTGGCGATCCGAATCGCCTCGCGCAGGTCGTCGGCAACCTCCTCTCGAACGCGATCAAGTACTCACCCGACGGCGGCCTCGTCGAAGTGGTGGCCGCCAACACCGGCGAGAGCGTGCGCATCGCCGTGCGCGACCGCGGACGGGGCATCCCGGCAGACCAGCAGAGCCGGATCTTCACGAAATTCTTCCGCGGCGACGCGGGCGCGACCGGCATCACCGGCACAGGGCTTGGCCTGGCCGTGTCGCGCGAGATCGTAGAGGCCCACGGGGGCAGCATCGGCTTCGACAGCGATCCCGGGGAGGGAACGACGTTCTGGCTCGAGTTGCCCGGGCCGAACGGCGAGCAGATGACGACCGATGCGAAGACGGAGGTGGGGGGATGAACAAGAGAATGGTCTGGGTCGTGGCAGGCGCCCTCGTCGGCGTCGTGGCAGCAGGGCCCTCGCAAAGCCGCTCGGAGGCGAGCACCGGCCCGGCAACGATCACGATCAACGACCGCCAGCTGGCGGTGACGCGCGTCGATCTCGGCGCACGGGGTACGTCGCCCGGTGACGTCGAGATCGTTCGCACGACGCTGCTCCAGCGCGTGACGCGAGTGGTGATCGGACACGGGGAGCTCGTGTGCACGTTCGTCGACACGGTGCGCTCTCGTGTGTGCCGGGGCACGTACTTCCTGCCGAAGGGAAAGCTCGTCGTCGGCGGCTCGATCCTCTACCGGCAGTTCTACGATCTCGCGGTGCTGGGCGGGACCGGGCTCTACGACAACGCGCGCGGCACGCTGACCGTCACGCGAACGCATCGCAGGCCGGTGCGTGACATCGTGGTCTTCCGGCTGGTCGGCTAGGCGGGCTCCCGCCGCTAGGCTCCGTCCATGTCACCCGACCGCGACGAGATCCTCCGCGCCCTGGAGCGCGTGATCGACCCGGAGCTGCGGAGGCCCGTCACCGAGCTCGACATGGTCCGCGAGGTCGCGATCGCCGGCAACGCCGTCGTCGTCACGATCGCCCTCACGGTCGCCGGGTGCCCGCTTCGGAGCTCCTTCCAGGATCAGGTTGCAGAGCACGTCGGCTCGCTGCCGAACGTCGAGCGCGTCGAGCTTCGCTTCGACGTCATGAGCCCGGACGAGAAAGCTGCATTGACGACCAAGCTGCGCGGTGGCCGGCCCGAGAAGTCGATCTCGCTCGACCCCAGGACGCGCGTGGTGGCAGTCGCGAGCGGGAAGGGAGGCGTCGGCAAGTCATCGCTGACGGTCAACCTCGCGGCGGCACTCGATGGACTGGGGCAGCAGGTAGGACTGATCGACGCCGACGTCTACGGCCATTCCCTGCCGCACATGCTCGGCGTGCAACAGCGCCCGATCGTGGTCGACAAGATGATCGTGCCCCCCGTCCGGGGTCGGATGAAGTTCATCTCGATCGGCAGCTTCATGGAGGAGAACACACCGGTGATGTGGCGTGGGCCGATGCTGCACCGAGCCCTCGAGCAGTTCCTCTCCGACGTGCACTGGGGCGAGCTCGACACGATGCTGATCGACATGCCGCCCGGCACCGGGGACATGGCCATCTCGCTGGGCCAGCTGCTGCCCCGCGCCGAGGTGCTCGTCGTCACGACGCCGCAGCCGCTCGCGCAGGAGGTAGCCGTTCGCGCCGCAGTGATGGCCCAAAAGACCGGTCAGAGGCTCCTCGGCGTGGTGGAGAACATGACCGGCGAGATGTTCGGCACGGGGGGCGGCGCGAGGCTCGCAGACGAGCTCGGCGTGTCGCTCCTCGGCACAGTCCCGCTCGACGCAGCGCTCCGGGCCGCCGGGGACCTCGGCGTTCCCGTCGTGGAGGCCGATCCGGAGTCGGACTCGGCCCGCGCGATCGTCGCCATCGCCGAGTCGCTGGCCGCCTCGCGGCAGGCGGCGATCCGGAAGCCCCTGACGGTCCTCTCCTAGGACGGCGAAGGGCGCCCGAAGGCGCCCTTGCAGCAACTGGAGGAGACGGCGCTAGCCGCGCTCGTGGATCTTCTCGAGCACGAACTTGCCGTCGCGCTGCAGGCACGTGATCTCGACCTTGTCGCCCGCCTCGATCCGCTCCGGCTTGCGGTCACCGATCGCGCATGTCTGCGAAGCGGTGCCGTCCGCCGGCTTGACCTTGATCTCCGTCGCGGAAATCGACTCCACGGTGCCCCGAACGGTCAAGCGAACACTCGGGCGGACCGTCTCCGAGGCCTTGCACTCGGCCCGCTTCAGGAGTACCGCCGCATTGGCTCCCGCGCCGGTGCCGAACTGGCCATTCGTGAGCCCGCCGGTCTTGCTGAAGGAGCCCGAGAGGCTGCCGAAGAAGGCACCGTCGCCCCGGCCGGCGTTCCCGCGCAGCCAACCGTCGAGCTTGCCGTCCGAGTTGATGGCCGCGAACTGCGCACTGGAGCGGTTGTCCGCCGCACGGATCTTGAGCGAGCCGTCCACCCAGCCGAGCTTCGTCGTCGTGTTGTAGACGCTCTGGACTCTCAGCTCGACCGTGCCGGCGAGATCGGCGGTCGTGCTCGCCGAAGTGCCGGTGTAGCGGCCGTTCGAGATCTCGACCGTCTGCCCGTCGCACGTCACCGTGCGCGTGGTCAAGTGGGCGGTCGTAGGCGCGGAGAGCGTGGCGTTGACCGGGCTGACGTTGGCGGACTTGAGGTGGGCCACCGCAACGCTGCTCGCGGCGAGCGCGACGAGTGCGGCGATGGCAAAAATGGTCTTCCTCATGCTGATTTCCCTCCGGTTTGCGGGTGCAATGAGTTAGACACCGAACGGCAGCTGAATCCGTGAGGAAATCGTGAGGATTTCGTGAGGCTTCGTCGTCGCGCGGGGCAGCCGCCAACCGTGGAAGTAGCCGTACACTCGACGGATGGCCCGCGCCGCCGCCTTTTTCGACCTCGACCGTACGCTCTTGCGCCGCTCGAGCGCGCTTGCGCTCGCCGGCTCCTTCCGCGAGCACGGCGTTATCGGACGAGGCCAGCTTGCCAAGGCAGCGGCGTGGCAGCTGCTCTTCGCCGCGCGGGGAGCGGGCGCCGAAACCGTGAGGAAGGCCGCCGAGGACGGCCTGATCGTGTTGAAAGGCTTCCGCGTCGAGGATCTCCGCGACCTAGTGGCGGCTGCGATGGAGCCCGTCCTCAAGCCGCTCGTCTATCAGGAGCCCCTCCACCTGGTCACGGGCCACCGGGAACGCGGCGAGCCGGTCTACATCGTCTCGGCCACCCTCCAGGAGATCGTCGAGGAGCTCGCGCGCGAACTCGGCTTCGACGGCGCGATCGGCTCGACCTGCGAGGTCGTCGACGGCGTCTACACGGGCCGCTCGCTCCGCGGCGCGCACGGGGAGGGGAAGGCCGCCGCCGTCCGGGACCTCGCGGCCCACGCAGGGCTCGATCTCCGCGCCTCGACGGCGTACTCAGACAGCCACACCGACCTACCTTTCCTGGAGACGGTCGGGAATCCCGTGGCGGTGAACCCGGATCGCGAGCTGCGGCGCATCGCCGCTGAGCGCGGCTGGCCGATCCTCGAGTTCGACCAGCTCGCGTATCCGAGGGCGCGCCGTGTTCATCGGGCGCTGATCGGGCTCCCCGTCGTCGTCGGCGCAGGCGCCGTCGTGTGGGCCGCTCGCCGCCGTGCGGCCTGAGCAGCGGATCAGCGCCCTCGGCTTCTCCGAGGCGGACGCGAGGACGCTCTGCGACCACTTCGTCGACTCGGAGTCGCGTGGCAAGCTCGGTCATGGGCTCAGCCGCATCGACTGGCTCGAGACGCTCGACGACCTGCAACCGGACGCGCGCCCGCGGCGGCTGCAGGCCGAGCCGGGCTACGAGCGTTGGGACGGAAACGGCGCTCTCGGGTACCTGACGCTCGCGGCCGTCTGCGACGCGCAGCTCGCCGACCCACCCTTGCACGCGCGCGTCGTCGTGGCCTCGAACTGCTTCCCGACGGGCGCACTCGGCTGGTACGCCCGCCGCCTGGCGCAGGGCGGTCTCGTTGCGGCGTTGACGGCGACATCGCCCGCGCGACTCACCCATCCCGGGGGCGGCGAGCCGCTCGCGGGGACGAATCCGCTCGCGATCGCGATCCCGAGCTCCGACGGGAGGCCCCTGGTCAGCGACGTCTCGATGGGCGCGGTCACCTATGGTGACGTGCTTCGCGGCGCGGCAAAGCCGGAGGAGCTCGTGCCCTTCGGGGGCGAACAGGCGCACAAGGCCTTTGCCCTCGCGGTCGGGCTCGATTTGCTCGTGAAGGCGCTCGCCGGTGAGGGCTACGGCGCGGTGCTCGTCGTCGCCGCCCCGGATGCGGATCCGGTCCCGGAGCTCCGGGAGCGCGCCGCCGGGTTGCGGCTCCCGGGCGACTCCTAGGTGAGCCACGAGGGGAAGGTCTGGGTTGCCCTCGGCACGGTCTACGTGCTGTGGGGCTCCACCTACCTCGGAATCGAGCTGGCCGGCGAGACGATCCCGCCTCTCTTCGCGGTCGGCTGGCGCTTCATCGTCGCCGGCACGCTCATGGCGGCCTGGGTCGCCTGGCGCAGGGGCGCCTCGGCGCTACACGTCTCTCGGCGCGAGCTCGGCTCGGCGGCACTGATCGGCTTGCTGCTGCCCGGAGCAAATGCACTGCTCTTCGTCGCCGAGCGAGACGTGCCCATCGGGCTCGCGTCGCTCGTGATCGCATCCGTGCCGCTTCTCGTCGTCGCCCTCCGCTTCGCCGGCGGCGATCGACCGACCCGCGGGTCGCTCATCGGGGTCGCGGTCGGATTCGCAGGGATCGCGCTGCTCGTGCGGCCGGGAGGTGACGCGACGGCGCAAGGCCTCGCGCTCGTCGTCGGCTCAGCGCTTGCCTGGGCGGTCGGCTCCTACCTCTCGGGGCGTCTGCCCCTGCCACGCGACGTCTTCGCCGCGACGGCGCTCGAGATGCTCGCCGGCGGGGTCTTCCTGCTTCCGATCGGACTGCTCGCGACCGACTTCGAGCCGTCGGAGTGGTCGGCGCGGTCGATCCTCGGCTGGTGGTACCTGGTTGTCTTCGGGTCGCTCTTCGGCTACACCGCCTACGTCTGGCTGCTCCACCACGCGCCGATCGGGAAGGTCGCAACGTATGCCTACGTGAACCCCGTGGTCGCGATCGCGCTCGGAGTCGTCGTTCTGCACGAGTCGCTCAGCTGGCGTGTCCTCCTCGGAGCAACGATCGTGCTGGCGTCCGTCGCGGCCGTCGTGCGCAAGGAATCCGTTCCCGCGGAGACGGAGGCCGCGCCGGCCGGAGCAGCCCGCGTGCCCGACTAGGCCGAGTCGCGTATCCGAGCCAGATCCTCGTCCTCGTCCGCCCACTTCTTCAGGTCGGGATCGAGCTCGAGCGCACGGTCGAGCTGCCTGCGCGCCTCCTCGAGCCTGCCCGCCCGGACGTTGATGCAGGCGAGGTGGTAGTGCAGAGGGGGGTGGTCGGGCTTCTCCGCCAGGCCCGCGTTGAGCTCGTCGATCGCCCCGTCGAGGTCGTTCTCTGCGATGTCATACGCCGTGAAGAAGTACTCCCAGGCGGAGATCTCGTGCGAACCGGGCTTGCCTCCGACGGCGAGGACGGTCGTTCCCGGCTCCTCGGCGCGTGCGTAGCGCTCGACCTTCGGGTCGCGCAGGAAGATCAGCGATCCTGCAGGCACCTCGACCTCGTCCCCGCCGAGCACGAAGGTGGCGCGCCCGGAGACCACGACGTAGACCTCCTCGTGCCCGAGGCGCTCCTCGTTGTGCCCCTCGACGACGTCCTGGCCGGCCTCCGTGGCCGTGTACGCGTTGATGCCGAACGCGGTGATCCCGAGATGCTTCCGCACCGGCGTCCAGCGCAGGGTCCCGGGGCCCTTTACCGACTCGATCCCCGTCAGGCTCGTCACCTCGTAGGCCTTCACGATCTCCTCCTCAGCTCACTCAACACAACAGGGTCGATCTCGGACTCGCCGTCCACCCGCTCCTCGAGGTTCGCCGCTCCCGCCCAGTCGGCCAGCCGTTCGTACCCGAGCTTGCCCAGGCGCTCCCCGATCTCCGCGCGGAGGTCGTCGTCGACGCGCAACCACTGGTCGCGTGGAGTCTCACCGAACAGTTGCTCGTGGAGACCGTGCAAACGGTGCAGCTCTTCGATCGGCGCCTCGTGATCGTCTACCCGGAGGTCGACGACGACGTCGGAGAGCCCGGCGTACCCCCCATCGCGCCTGACGACGAGGAGGGACGCGGACTGCTGGCCGCGCCGGTCGCCCCCAGCTGCCTGCGCCGCGGTGAGACTCGCCAGGAGTCGCTCCGCCAGTGATCCGTCGGTAGCCTCGAACGTCTCCGCCAGCGCGTCGACGGTCTCGCCGGAGACGAGCAGGTTGCCCTGGGCGGCGTACCCGGTGCCGGTGCGGCCCCCGGCCCATTCGTGGCAACCGGAGCCGGTGAAGGTCGAAGCGCTTCCCGCGGCATCGACGACGCCGAGCTGCCGTTGCTCCCGACCTTCGTCGGCCTCCGTCAGGCGCTTGGCGACCTCGTCGGCCGACAGCCCTTGCCGCAGCAGCGCGAGACCGTCCGGGCCGTAGCGCGGGTTCGCGTACGACTGCGTTGCGACGACCCCGACCTCGGCCTCCGCCCAGGGGACGACCGATCCGACGGCGAGGAACCTCGACTGCACCGCGACTCCCCACTCGCCCTTGTCGAGATCGCAGGCCGCGATCGAGAAGGTCGAGATCGGCCTAGCCATACGTGAGCTCGGTCAAATCCAACGCCAGCAGCTCCTCGCTCGGCACGAGCACGGTCGCGACCTCAGGCCTGGCGAGTGCGGTCTTCACGCTCTCCGCATCGCCCGCGCGCACCACGATCGGCGTCCCCCGGGCGTGAGCCTCGCGCAGCTTCAGGTCGTCGTCGGCGCTGTCGAGCACGAGCGCGCCCTCCACGTCGAGTGAGCCTTCGAGCGCCAGCTCGGGAACCCGGCGGCCGGTGGCTCCGAACCAGCGCTCCCTCACAGGTGCACCGATCCTCCGGGCTCAGGCGCGAGGATCTCGACGCCCGGCGCCAGCTCGCGCAACTGCTGGGGCGTGCCGGTCAGTAGCGGGAACGTCCCGTAGTGAGAGGCAACGCAGCGTTTGACGCCGAGCAACTCGAGCGCGACCGCGGCCTCGCGCGGCCCCATGGTGAAGTGGTCCCCGATCGGAAGCACGGCGACCTGCGGTCGGTAGATCCGCGCGATCAGGGCCATGTCGCCGAACACGTTCGTGTCACCTGCGAAGTAGATCGTCGCGCCGTCTTCGAGCTCGAAGACCAGGCCGCACGACTCGCCGAGGTACGTCCCGTCGTTGGCGCTCGAAGAGTGGTTGCCGTGCGTGATCGTGACGGCGATCCCCTCCCAGTGGACGGTGCCGCCCTTGTTCGGTGCATGGGCCATGTTCATCGCTACGCCCTGTCCGGCCAGCCAACCGCGCAGCTCGACCTGCGCCACCACCGGGCAGCCGAACTTCTGCGCAAGCGCGACCGTGTCGCCCACGTGGTCCGAGTGGCCGTGCGTCAGAAAGATCGCATCGATCCGCTCCGGCTCCTGCTCGGCGTCGGGGCACGAGGGGTTCCCTTTCAGGAACGGGTCGATGTAGATGCGCTTGCCGCTCGCCCCGTCGAGGCCGGGGGTGTCGATGCGGAAGGCCGCATGCCCGAGCCAGGTGAGTGTCGCCGACATGCCTGGAATCTAAAGGACCGTCCGGGCCGGTGGCGAACATCTGCCGCATGACACTGCGACTCGCCTCCGTCGGCCTCGTGCTGGGCGCCGCGCTCGCGGACGCCGGCAGCCACCATGCGCTTGCCTACTACGCGCTCGTCACCGCAGTCCCGGTCGTGGCGGTCGCGGCCCTCTCCGGCCTCGGCGATGTGCTCGACGGCTCCGCCGCGGAGCCGCACGACCGCGGGATCGCGATGCTCTCGGCCGTGGCGCTCCCGTTCGTGCTGCTGGGAACCTCAGTCCGTGCACCGCTCCTGTCCGAAGGACCGCCTCCCGCGATCGGCGTCACGGCGGTGATGATGGCTCTCGCGATCTTCGCCGTCCAGGCGCTCGTTCAGGCGAGCGTCGCCGTACCGAGCTTCCGCGCCGCCGCTCGCCGCGGCTAGAACGGCAGACTGCCGGCCCCGTCGCGCGCGAGGTCGATCAGCGGCTGCACGAAGAAGAACGAGCCGACCGTGAGCCCGACGGCGATGACGACGGCGCTCTGGAGGAGCGGGTCGCGCGGCGGGGATCCTCCCGCGAGCGCCGGCCTGAGCTCCGCCTCCGGGCGCATGTACAGCGCGCGGATGACGCCGAGGTAGTAGTACAGCGAGATCGCAGTGGCGATCACGCCGGCCACGATCAGCCACCAGAGCCCGGCTTCGTACGCGGCCGAGAAGACGTAGAACTTGCCCAGCAACCCGCCCGTCAGCGGCATGCCCATCGCACCGAGCATGAACACCCACATCGCCGCGCCGAGGAACGGACGCTCCCAGCCCATGCCACCGAGGTTGTCCAGCGTCACGGGCGCGGCGAGCTCGCGCTCACGCGCCGCGACCACGGCGAAGGCGCCGATCGAGGTGGCTCCGTACGGGATCAGGTAGTAGAGGAGCGCGCGGCCTCCGAGCTCGCTGTTCGCGGCGACCGCGATCAGCATGAAGCCGGCGTGGGAGACGGACGAGTAGGCGAGCAGCCGCTTCACGTTCCGCTGCACGAGCGCGGCCACGTTGCCGACCGCAAGGGACACGCAGGCGATCACCGCGACGGCGATCGTCCAGAGGTGCTCTTGCTCGGGGAACGCGACGACGAGGATCCGCAGCGCGAGAACGAGCGCCGCCACCTTCGTGGCCGCTGCCATGAAGCCTGTGATCGACGTGGGCGCTCCCTCGTAGACGTCCGGCGTCCACATGTGGAACGGCGCCGCCGACGCCTTGAAGCCGAGGCCTGCGATCAGCATCGCGAGGCCCGCCAGCAGCAACACGTTGTCCGCGTCCCCGGCGGCGGCGATCCGGGAGAAGCCCAACTCTCCGGTCGCGCCATAGACGAGCGCGGAGCCGAACAACAGGATCGCCGAACCGAAGCCGCCGACGATCAGGTACTTGAGCCCCGCCTCGAGCGAGGTCGCACGATGTGTGTCGAGCGCGCACAGGATGTACAGGGCAATCGAGAACCATTCCAACCCGAGAAAGAGGGTCATCAGGTTCCCGGCCGTGACGAAGAACGCCATGCCCGCGCCTGCTGCCGCCAGCAGCGCGTAGTACTCACCCGCGTGATCGCGCCGGTGCTCGCCCCACGAGACGAGAACCGTCAGCGCACCCGCGCCGGCGATGATGATCGCCGCGAGCGCGCCGAGCCGGTCGCGAGTGAACGACTCCGCGATCAGCGACTTCCCCTCGGCGCTGCGGTCGAACACGATTGCGGCGAAGACACCGGCGGTGACGAAGCCGGCGAATACGGCCAACGCCGTGAAGCCGCGCCGTGCCCACAGGGGCACGAGCACGCTGCCGAGCAACGCGACGCCTGCGGCTGCGAGCAGCGCGAGCGTGGGCGAGAGCGCAAGCCAGTCGACCTTGGGCGTCGGGATCACTCGGAAGCCTCCGCCGAGCCGGTTCCCGGGAAGGAGCGCTCTGAGACCGAGGCGGGCCACGCCGAGAGGAAGAGCAGCGCTGCGACGAGGGGTACGACGAGCGCCAGCTCGAAGGGCCGCAGGTCCCGCGCGTCCTCGCGGACGTCGGCACCCGGCGCCCGGTGCAGCACGGCTGAGATCAGGCGCAGCATGTACATCGCCGCCAGCACGATCGCGCCGGCGCCGACCGCCGCCCAGCCCCAACCGACCGTGTAGACGCCCGCGAGAATCAGGAACTCGCCCGCGAAGGCCACCGAGCCCGGCACCGCGAGCGCGATGATCCCCGTCGCCATCAGCACCGTCGCGAACGCGGGCCGTCCGCGTGCCATCCCGCCGAGCCCGGCGAACGCACTCGTGCCGGTGCGCGTCTCGACCATTCCGGCGAGCAGGAAGAGGGTCGCGGAGACGAGCCCGTGTGCGACCGACTGCACCACCGCGCCGGTTACCCCCACCGTCGTGAGCGAGAAGATGCCGAGCACGATCAGACCCATCTGCGCCATCGAGGAGTACGCGGTCACCGACCGGATGTCGGGAGCGCGGAACGCGAGCAGCGAGCCGTACACGAGCCCGATCGCAGCGAACGCGAGGATGTAGGGCTGGAAGTCGTGCAGGACGCTCTGGTCGAACTTCGAGATCACGATCAGCAATCCGTAGACGGCGGCCTTGGAGACGACGCCGGAGAGGATCGCGGCCACCTCGGCAGGCGCTTCGCGATACGCGTCGACGAGCCACCCGTGGAAGGGGAAGATCGGCGCCTTGACGGCGAAAGCGGCCAGGAAGCCGAGGAACACCCACTCGTTCGAAGACGTGCCGGAGTCGGGGAGGGAAAAGGTGCCCTGCGAGAGTCCGAAGACGATGATCGCGGCCAGCATCAGGAGCGAGCCCGCCATCGTGTAGATGACGAACGTCACCGTCGCCCTCAGCCTGCGCGGCCCGCCCCACACCCCGATCAGCACGTAGAGCGGGATCAGCATCGCCTCGAAGAAGACGTAGAAGAGCAGCAGGTCCTGGGAGGTGAAGACCCCTGTAATAGCGCCCATCAGGAAGAGGAGGAGGCCGTGATAGGCGCGTCCGCGTTCGCGGTCCACCCACAGCGCGTAACCGATCGCTGCGGCGGAGACGACGATCGTCAGCCCCACCAGCCAGAGCGAGAAGCCGAAGAAGCCGACGTGGTACGAGACGCCGAGATCGCTGAACCAGCTGTGCCGGTCCTCCTGCTGCAGCCCCTGGTCGAAGTCGAAGCCTGCGACCGCCACCACCCAGAGCACGAGCTCCGCGAGCGCGGCGAGCAGCGCGAGCATGCCGGCAGCGCGCCCCGGTAGCGGCAGGACCCACACGAGGAGAGCTGCCGCGAGAGGCAGGACGATCAGCGCAGTGGTCATCGCAGGCTCACTGAACGGTGATGAAGACGACGACGAGGACCGCGACTGCGGCGGCGATCGCGAGCGCGTAGGTGCGCAGATAGCCCGTCTGCGCCTCTCCCAGGGCGCCGGCAGCCTCGCGCGCGCCGAGAGTGACGCCCTCGATCGACCCTCCGATCAGCGGCTCCTCGACGCCTCGGCGGAGGAGGCCGGAGATCCGCTCCCCCGGGTTGTAGAAGACGGCGTCGTAGAGCTCGTCGAACCAAAGCTTGTGCTCGAGCGTTCTCTGCACCGAGGGGACCCGCGGCACGGACCACTTGCGCGAGCCGTAGATCATCCACGCCACGGCTATCCCCACCGCGCCGAGCCCGACGGCGAGGACGCTCGTGACGTAGTCCTGCGTGACGGTCGGCTCCACGAGGGCGAGATGCTCGCGCCCCACGGCGATCGGATCCAACCATTCGCCGAAGGGATGCCAGATGCCGGCGACCTGCACCCAACCGCCGACCACCGCCAGCACAGTGAGCACCGCAACGGGCACGGTCATCGTCCACGGTCCTTCGCCATGCGCCGAACCGTGGTCGTGCTCGCGCACAAGAGCTGACGGCTCGCCCAGGAAGACGATGAACAGGAGGCGGAACGTGTAGAGGCCGGTGAGCAGCGCCCCGGCGAGCCCCGCTGCGAAGAGCAGCCGGCCGTAGCCTCCCGAGGCCAGCGCCGACGCCAGGATCGAGTCCTTGGAGAAGAAGCCTGAGAGCGGCGGGATGCCGACGAGCGCGAGCGAGCCGATCAGGAACGCGATGTAGGTCCGCGGCATCGCCTGCCGCAGACCGCCCATCCTCCGGATGTCCTGCTCGTTCGCGAGGTGGTGGATCACCAGGCCGGCGGCCATGAAGAGCAGCGCCTTGAAGAACGCGTGCGTCATCAGGTGGAACATGCCGTTGCCGTAGGCGCCGAGCCCGGCGCCCAGGAACATGTAGCCGATCTGAGACATCGTCGAATACGCGATCACGCGCTTGATGTCCGTTTGGACGAGCGCAATCACCCCGGCGACGAGGAGCGTGATCGCACCGAGCCCAGCGGCCAAGTCGGCGATCGAAGGCGCCAGCTCGAAGATCGGATGCGCGCGCACGATCAGATAGACCCCCGCGGTCACCATCGTCGCCGCGTGGATGAGCGCGGAGACCGGAGTCGGACCCTCCATGGCATCAGGGAGCCAGGTGTGGAGCGGAATCTGCGCCGACTTGGCGACCGCGCCCGCGAGCAGGCCGAGCGCGACCAGATCGACGAAGGTCTGCGACAAGCCGCCGGCTCCTTCGAACGCGGCGGCGAAGTCGAGCGTGCCGGTCTGCCAGATCAGGACGAAGAAAGCCAGCGCCATCGCCGCATCTCCGAAGGCGTTCATGACGAAGGCCTTCTTGGCTGCGGCGACTGCCGACGGTCGTTCGTGCCAGAAGCCGATCAGCAGGTAGGAGGCGAGGCCCACGAGCCCCCAGCCGACGAGCAGGAGGAGGAAGTTCCCGGCCTCGACGAGCATCAGCATCGAGAAGACGAAGAGCGACATGTAGGCGAAGTAGCGCCGCTCCTCGGGGTCTCCGTCCATGTAGCCGATCGAGTAGAGGACGATCAGCCCGCCTACGCCGGAGACGATCAGCATCATCGTTACCGAGAGGGGGTCGACGAGGAGCGAGAGGCCGGCGTGGAATTCCCCGGCCGCGAGCCAGGTCCAGGCGGTTGTGACCGCCTCGCGCTCCTCGTGCCCGCGCCCCAGCATGTCCACGAACGCAATGAGCGCTCCTGCGAACGCTGCGAAGACCGAGAGCGTGGAGATCCAGGCGGCAGTCCGCCGCGAGATCGACTCTCCGAGCGCCGTGATCAGGAGCGCGCCGCACAGGGGTGCGAGCAGGCAGAGCCAGGCGCCTGCGGTCATCCCCGCAGCACCCGGAGGCGGTCGACGTCGAGGTCGAGGTGCTTGCGCGCGATCGCCACGATCAGGCCCAGGCCGACGACCACTTCGGAGGCGGCGACGGCCATGACGGCGAGCGCGAAGATCTGGCCGTCATGGTTGCCGTGCAGCCGTGCGAACGAGATCAGGGCCAGGTTCGCCGAGTTCAGCATGATCTCCAGCGAGAGCAGCACGATGAGCGGGCTGCGGCGCAGGAGCACGCCGGCGGCGCCGATCGAGAACAGGATCGCCGACACGATCAGGTACCAGGAGACGTCAGGCCCGCGCACGCGCCAGCTCCTCCTCGTCCTCGGCTTCGGAGCGGGTGCCGAGGACGACGCCGCCGACGGCGGCGATCAGCAGCACGATCGACGTGATCTCGAACGCGAGCAGGTGGTCGGTCAGGAAGAGGCGGCCGATCTCCCCTGGGCTGCCGAAGGAAGCATCGACGCTCGCCTCGTCCGCGAGCGCGTCGCCCGCCTTCAGCCCGATCACGACGACGATCTCGACGAGCAGCGCCGCCGCGGCGACGAGCGCGGCCAGGGAGATCCAGGAAGGACCGCCGGCGAGCGGCGCCTCACGGCGGTCGCCGAGGTAGGCGATCACGAACAGGAACATCACCATCACTGCGCCGGCATACACGAGCACCTGCGCGGCGGCCAGAAACTCCGCCGAGGCGAGCAGGAAGAGCACCGCGAGCGAGCCGAGGTTGGCGATCAGCGCCAGGGCGGAGAAGAACGGATTGGTGAACGTGATCACGGCGAGGCCGGATCCGAGACAACCCGCGGCCGCGAGGATCCAGATCGCCCAGACGAGGACGTCCGCCATCAGGACGAGGACTTGTAGGCCGGAATGGGCGTGTCGTAGAGCTCTCGGTCGGCGATCGGGACGCTCTTGATCGGCTCCGCGAGCAGCATGTCCTTCGTATAGATCAGGTCGTCGCGGGAGTACTCGGAGATCTCGAACTCGTTACCGAGGGTGATCGCGTCGAAGGGGCAGGCGAGTTCGCAGTAGCCGCAGAAGATGCAGCGGCTCAGGTTGATCTCGTAGATGCGTGCGTACCGCTCGCCGGCGGAGACACGGTTGTCCGCCGTGTTCTCCGCGGGGACGACCCGGATGCAGTCGGCCGGGCAGGCCGCGGCGCAGAGCGAGCAGCCGACGCACTTCTCGAGCCCGTTCTCGTGCACGTGCAGTCGGTGGCGGCCACGGAAGCGCGGGTAGAGCGGCCGCTTGTACTCCGGGTACTGCTGCGTGATCGGCTTGTTGAAGATCTGCCGGAAGGTGACCCCGAAGCCCTTGGCGGTCCCGAGCGCCATTAGATCCACACCACCAGGATCGCGGTGATGACTGCGTTGATCGTCGCGACGGGCAGCAGGACCTTCCACCCGAAGCGCATCAGCTGGTCGTACCGCAGGCGTGGAAGCGTCGTCCGCATCCAGATGAAGACGAACAGCAGGACGACGAGCTTCAACACGAACCAGAGCGGGCCGAGGCCTTCGAGCACGGGGAAGTGCCAGGCGCCGAGGAAGAGCGTGACCGCGAGCGCGGAGAGCGTGATCAGGTTGACGTACTCCGCCATGGTGAAGAGCCCGAAGCGCATGCCGCCGTACTCGGTGTGGTACCCCGCCACGAGCTCCTGCTCGGCCTCCGGCAGGTCGAATGGCGCGCGGGCCGTCTCGGCCGTACCAGCGAACATAAAGACGATGAACCCAACGAGCTGCGGGAAGACGTACCACCAGTCGTCCTGCGCCGTCACGATCTCGGTCAGCGAGAGCGAGTGCGCCATGATCACGACTCCGAGCACGCTGAGCGCAAGCGAGACCTCGTAGCTGACGAGCTGCGCACAGGTGCGCATCGAGCCGAGCAGCGCGTACTTCGAGTCGGAGGCCCAGCCGCCGACGATGAAGCCGTAGATGCCGATCGAACCGATGGCGAAGATCAGGATCAGCGCGATC
>DATLDK010000145.1:0-5899 GCA_035525905.1 Gaiellaceae bacterium
CGGAGCGCGAGCAGATCGCTGTCGAGGTCGCCGCCGCCGACGAGATGGGCACGGAAGCGCCGGTGCAGCTCCGCGTCGAAGTGCTCGGCCGCCAGCTCCGCGAGCAGCTTCACGAGCCCGGGATGCGCAACGCAGGCGGCAAGCGCGTTGCGTTCGAGACGCTCACCTTTCTCCAGCAGCTTGGGCGAGAGCTCCTCCGTCAGGGTGCGGACACCGCCCTTCGGCGTCAATCCGGAAAGCGTCTCCTTTGGCAGGCTCAGCCTGCCCGCCAGCACGCGAAGCGCGTCCTGCCACTCGGGGGAGTCTTCGTGGGCCTGAAGGATCTCGCGGCAGCGAACGAAGGCCTCCTGCCGATCCGGGGTGCGATCGAGCTCCAGACGGACGCGGTAGACGATGTAACTCTCGGCTCCCCCGAGGCGCGCCTCGAATCCCGCGGGCGCGTCCGCCGGGTCCTGCCCCTTGGGCAGCGTCACGATGCGGACGTCGAAGCCGAGCGAGGTCGCGAGCTCCATCCCCCGCAGCGTCGCCTCTTCTCCTGCCGCGTCGGAGTCGAAGCAGAGGTAGAGCCGACGTGTCAGCCGTTGCAGCTCCTTGAGCTGACGCTCGGTCAATGCGGTCCCCATCGATGCGACGACCGGCTCGAAGCCGGCCTGGCGCAAGGCGATCACGTCGGTGTTCCCCTCGACGACGACGGCACGCTCCTGCTTTGCGATCGCCGTCCGTGCCAGGTGGAGGCCATAGAGGATCGCCGACTTGTGGAAGAGCTCACCCTCAGGGGAGTTGACGTACTTGCCGCGAAGCGGATCGTCCTCGCTGAGCTTCCGCGCCTGGAAGCCGACGATTCGGCCGCGGGCGTCGGCCAGGGGGAACATCAGGCGCGGCGGGAAGTAGTCGTTCCCGCGGGCGTTGGTGAGGCCGGCGCCCAGCAGCTCCTCGCGCGTGAAGCCCTTCTGCTGGGCCTTTTGGGCGAGGCCGCTGCCCGGCGAGAGACCGAGCTTGAACTCGCGGCAGATCGGCTCGCCGAGCCCGCGACTTTCCAGGTATTTCCGCACCGGGCCTCCCGCGGTGGACTCCCAGAGGTGGCGCTCGTAGAACGAGGCGGCCTGCTCGAGCACGGCGTGGAGCCGATCTCGCCGCTTGCGTGACTCCTCCAGCTGAGGGGAAGTCTCCTCGTACTCGAGCGTGACGCGGAAGCGCTCCGCAAGCCACTCGACGGCGCCGGCGAAGTCGAGGCTTTCGGTCTCGCGGACGAAGGTGATCACGTCTCCGCCCTTGCCGCAGCCGAAGCAGTGGTAGAGCTTGTCGGCCGGATTGACGGAGAAGCTCGGGGTCCGCTCCTCGTGGAAGGGGCAGCGGCCGGAGTAGCGGGCGCCCGCCTTCCGCAGGGACGTGCGGCCCGAGACGACCTCGACCATGTCCGCAGCCGCGACGACCTCCCTCACCGACGATTCCTTGATGCGCGCCACTAGATCGACTCAGCGTACGACAGCGCAAAGCGGTCGGTCATCCCGGAGATGAAATCGCGAATCTCCTCCTCGGAGTCTCCGCGTGAGACCAGGTGGTCGAAGATCGTCGTGATCGTCGCGTAGGCACGGTCGTGCTCGCCGCGGGCGTGCTCCCCGAGGTACACCCGCTCGAACATGAACGACCGGAGCGAGAGCATGGCGGTGCCGACCTCCTCGCTCTGCACGATGTCGCCGGCGACCTCTGAGCTCTCGATCAGGTCGTGTACGAGCGTGTCGATCCGGGTCGAGCCACGGTCGCCGAGCAGCTCGAGCTCGGCGCGCGGAAGGTCGTCGGGCGTGAGCAGCCCCCAGCGGATCGCGTCGTCGATGTCGTGGTTGATGTATGCGACGCGATCGACGAGCCGGACGATCTTTCCCTCGAGCGTCCGCGGCTCCTGCTCGCCCGTATGCCTGAGAATGCCGTCTCGGACCTCGGCCGTCAGGTTCAGTGTTTCCGCGATGCGCAGCGACTGCTCGTTGTGGCGGAAGCCGGTGCCGAAGCGCTCGCGCAGGCAGCGGTCGAGCTGGTCCTCGCCGGCGTGGCCGAAGGGCGGATGCCCGGTGTCGTGCCCGAGGCCGATCGCCTCGGTGAGGTCCTCGTTCAACCGCAGCGCGCGGGCGACGACGCGTGCAATGCCGGTCGTCTCGAGCGTGTGTGTGATCCGGGTCCGGTAGTGGTCGCCTGCCGGGTCGATGAAGACCTGTGTCTTCCCCTTCAGGCGGCGGAACGGCTTGGAATGGACGATGCGGTCGCGGTCGCGCTGGAAGGGCGTGCGGATGCCGCACCCCTCCTCCTCGCGCAGGCGGCCGAGCGTCTCGTAGGAGCGGAAGGCGAGCGGCGAGAGCGACCGCGCCTCCTCCGCGCGGACGCGCGCCTCGAAGGCATCGGCGATTCGTCCGGCCAGCTCCGGCATGAAGCCAGGCTAGATGATGATCGCGACGGTGCCGCCATCGGCAGACCACGCGGCGCCGGTGACGTACGAGGCCCGCTCGGAGGCCAGGAACGCGATCACGGCGCCGATCTCCTCCGGCCCAGCGAGGCGGCCGAGTGGCCTGCCGGCGCCGACCTTGGCCAGGACGGCCTCACGGTCGCCACCCTGCTGGTCTGCCAGGCCGCCCTCGTCCAGCCAGGCCGCGGTCGCGGTCGGTCCCGGGGTGACGGCGTTGCAGCGGATCCCCTCGCCGGCGTACGCGTCGGCGACCAACCGGGAGAGCGACAGCACCGCCGCCTTCGTGACCGAGTAGTGCGGCATCCCGACAGACGGCCGCTTGCCCGCGGTAGAGGACACGTTCACGATCGACCCGCGCGACGCGCGCAGGTGCGGCAGCGCGGCCCGGATCGCACGGACGTAGCTCATCACGTTCAGCTCCCACATCGCGGACCATTCTTCGTCGGCCACGTCCTCGAAGCGCGCCTGGACCGCGAAGCCGACGTTGTTGACGAGCACGTCGAGCCCGCCGAGGGCCACCGCAGCAGCCCCTACCACCGTGGCTGGAGCGTCCGGCTCGGAGAGGTCGGCACGGACGTGCAGCGCCTCGCCGATCCCCGGCGCGTCGCCGCGGCCGCTCGTAACGACGCGCGCGCCTTCGCCGACCAGGATCCGCGCTGTCTCGAGCCCGATCCCGCCCGTCGACCCGCTCACGAGGCACGCCTTCCCGCTCAGGCCGAGATCCATGGGCGGCTAGCTTAGATGCATGACGACGCTCCTCCTGGCCCGACACGGCGAGACCGATTGGAACCGCGAGTTCCGCATCCAGGGCTCCTCCGACATCGAGCTGAACGACCTCGGCCGCGCGCAGGCGCACGCACTGGCGCAGGAGCTGGAGCACGTCGACCTGGATGCCATCTACTCCAGCGATCTCAGCCGCGCACGCCAGACTGCGACGGCGGTCGCCGCCCTCCACGGACTCGAGATCGGCTTCGACGCACGCCTGCGCGAGAGGTCGTTCGGCAGCTGGGAAGGCCTGACGCGCGAGGACGTCGCGGCGCTGCCCGAGGGTTCCGAGCACGACGGCGAGACCGACGAGGAGGTCCGCGAACGGGTGCTGGAAGCCGTGCAGGCCATCGCCGACGCGCACCCCGGCGAGCAGGTGCTCGTCGTCTCCCACGGGGGCGCGTTGAACGCTCTCTGGCACCACGCCCTCGGCGAGCGAGTGGAGCGTTGGGCGAACTGCGCGGTCTACAAGCTGGCCCTGCGGGACGGCGCATACGTGGCAGTAGACTGAGCGGCCGGTGGACGACTACACCAACAAGTACAAGGGCGAGCAGATCGAGGTCGCGCTCTTCGGCGGCGAGTATCAGGAGGGCGTGCTCACCGCGTACTGCTCGATCGAGGACGTCCCTCACATCGAGCTGAACGGCCACATCCTCGTGCCGTTGCAGAACGTCGCCTCACTCCACTGCTCGAGCCGCTGCGACGCTCCGGAACCGGACTGGCCGCCGCGCGGCCTGAGCGAGGACGATCGCGACGGCGACGGCCTCGGCGACGACGACTCCTAGCTTTCCCTGATGCGGCTCGCGGCCGCCTCGAACCTGGCGAAGGCCTGGCTCCTCGCGCTCGCGATCACCGGGTCGTTCGGCGCGGTCGGCTGGGGCCTCGGCGGCTACGAAGCTGCATCGCTTTTCGCGTTCTGCGCGCTCCTCGCCGAGGCTGCCGTCTACGCATACGCGGACCGTGCGTTGCTCGGGATGCTGGGCGCGCGCGAGTACGCGCTCGCCGAGGACCCGATCCTGCGCTCCACCGTCGACGCACTGTCGGCCAAGCTCAGGATCGTTCCGCCGAAGCTGTACGTGATCCCGGACGGCTTCCCGCGCGCCCTTGCCGCCGGCCGCGGTCCGAGCGGGTCCTCGCTGGCGCTCTCGACCGGGCTGCTCGGAGCGTTGAGCGGGCCTCAACTCGAGGCGGTGCTGGCGCACGAGCTTGCGCACGTGCGCAGCCGGGACGTGCTCGTCCAGACCTCGGCCGTGCTCCTGGCCGTCCTGCTGGTCGACTTCTCGCGACTGGGAGGCTGGTTCGAGCGCGCCCTCCTTGCCATCCTCGGTCCGGTCGCAGCGGCCTTCGTCCACTTGCTCCTCTCGCCCAAGCGCGAGCTTGCCGCCGACCGGGTGGCAGCCGGCCTCTGCGGATCCGCGGACGGGCTGGTCGAGGCTCTCGTGCGGCTCGATCGGGCCAGCGATCTGGTCTCCTTCGCCGCGAGCCCGGCGACGGAGCCTCTCTATACGGTCAACCCTTTCGCCGAGGAGGGGCTTGCGGCCCTCTTCGTCACTCATCCGCCGCTCGAGCGTCGGCTCGACGCGCTACGCGGAGTCGCCGGGTAAGAGCGACCACATGGTCACGTCACGGCGCTCGCCCCGCTGATCCAGCCACGCCCGCAGCACACCCTCGCGCGTGAACCCGCACTTCTCGGCGACGCGCTCCGACGAGGCGTTCCCCGGAAGCGTGCCGAGCTGCATCCGCGGCAGCGCGAGCTCGTCGAATGCCCAGGAGCAAAGGAGCCGCACGGCGCGCGGGACATAGCCGTGGCCGCGGCGCTCCGGGGCCGCCCAATAGCCGAGCTCGCCGATGCTCCCGTGCACCCACAGCGTGATCGCCGCGGCCAACTCGCCGCTGGCGCGCTCGACGACCGCGAATGGCGCGGCGCCGTCAGCCCACGCCGACTCGCACCGGTCGATCCACGCCCGCGCGTCCGCCACCGAGTAGGGAGACGGAACCGTCGTCCAGCGGGCGGTCTCCGGGTCGTTGCACGCCGACACGATCGCCGGCACGTCCTCCGGGAGCCACGGCCGCAACCCGACCAGCTCGTCGGCCAGCGGCGGGTCCGGAGGATGGAGCTCCACCGCCCGTAGTCTAAGCGGCAAAGGAAGGAGGGCCGCTCTCGCGGCCCTCCTGAGGTAATTCGGCGGCGTCCTACTCTCCCGGGGGCTTGCGCCCCGAGTACCATCGGCGCTGTCGGGCTTAACTGCTCTGTTCGGAATGGGAAGAGGTGTACCCCCGACGCTATGACCGCCGAAATTGTCGAAGGTTCCGCAGCGACACCGGTCGACCGGCGTACGCTTGCGGGAGCCGGCAATAAGCACAGCACCCTCAAAACTCCATAGCAACTCCACGAGTGTTCTAAATCAAGACCTCGGGCAATTAGTACCGGTCAGCTGAACGCATTGCTGCGCTTGCACCGCCGGCCTATCAACGTGGTGGTCTTCCACGGCCCTTACTCCCTCGAGGGGATGGGAAGTCTCATCTCGAGGTGGGCTTCCCGCTTAGATGCTTTCAGCGGTTATCCCATCCAGACGTGGCTAATCAGCAGTGCCCTTGGCAGGACAACTGATACACCAGAGGTCTGTTCGTCTCGGTCCTCTCGTACTAGAGACGACTCCTCTCAAACTTCCAGCGCCC
>DATLDK010000153.1:0-23957 GCA_035525905.1 Gaiellaceae bacterium
GCTCGTCCGCCGAGGGACTGTACGGCTGGCGGCAGCGCTCGCAGAGGCGGCGTGCAAGGCGCTGCGCGAGCACGGCGGAGATGGAGGAGGCAACGACGAACGGCTCGACGCCCATCTCCGTGAGGCGCGTGATCGCGCTCGGCGCGTCGTTCGTGTGCAGGGTCGAGAGCATGAGGTGCCCCGTGAGGGCGGACTCGACCGCGATCCGCGCCGTCTCGCCGTCCCGGATCTCGCCGACCATCACCACGTCGGGGTCGGAACGCAGGATCGAGCGGAGCGCGGAGGCGAACGTCAGGCCGGCGCGGTTGTTGATCTGCACCTGGTTGACGCCGGCGAGCCGGTACTCGACCGGATCCTCGACGGTGATGATGTTGATCTCCGGCCGGTTCATCGTCGTCAGGCCCGCGTAGAGCGTCGTCGACTTACCGGATCCGGTCGGCCCCGTCACGAGCAGGGCGCCGGTGGGCTTCGCGATGATCTCCGCGAGCCGCTCGCGCATCTCGTCCGAGAGGCCGAGCTCCTCCAGCGTCGGCGCGCGCCGCGACTTGTCCAGGAGGCGCATGACGACCTTCTCGCCCTCGACCGTCGGCAGGGTCGCAACACGAATGTCGAGCATGCGCCCGGCGGCGGCGGCGTTCAGCGAGATGCGGCCGTCCTGCGGCTTGCGCCGCTCGGCGATGTCGAGCTTCGCGAGGACCTTCAGGCGGGTGGTCACGCCCGGTGTCATCCGCTTCGGGATCCGCTGCACTTCCTGGAGCACGCCGTCGACGCGGAAGCGCACCACGAGCGCATCCTCCTGCGGCTCGAAGTGGACGTCGGAGGCGCCGTCCTCGGCCGCCTGGAAGATCACGGAGTTGACGAGCCGGACGAGCGGCGCGTCTGAGATCCCGTCGTCGAGCTCGAGGTCGTCGTCGTCGTTTTCCTCGCTGATGCCGAGGTCGGCGTCGACTTCCTCCAGCACCGCGCGGGTGCCGAAGGCCTCCGATGCACGTGCCATCCGGCGCAGCTCGGCGAGGATGTCCTCGCTCGAGGAGACCCCGAGGTCGAGCGGGAAGCGGGTGGCGAGCCGTAGCTCGTCGATTCCGTGCAGGTTGCCGGGGTCCGCGACTGCAATCCGGAGCGTCCCGTTGTCGAGTGCGTACGGGATGGCGACGACGCGCTCCAGCACGTGGAGCGGAATCTGCTCGGCAGCCTCCTTGTCGACGCCTGCCAGCGCCAGGTCGACGAGCGCGATCTGATAGCGGACGGCCAGCGACCGCGCGATGCCCTCGGGCGGCGCGACACCTTCGTCGACGATCGCCTGCGCCAGCGAGCCCTGGCCCGCACGACCCCGCACGAGAGCGAGCTTGTCCGGCGCGACGAGGCCGGTGGCCGAGAGCAGGTCGACGACGAGCTCGGCGGTCGCGTTGATCGGCATGCCGGAGACAAGCGGCGGCGAGCCGGTACCGGCTGCCTGCTCGCCGGGCAGCCCGACGGTGCGCAGATTAGGTGGACGTTCGGAGTCCATATCCCTCGTTCGAGTTATCGGCAGGCACGGCCCGATGCTTGACCGTTTGCAGCAGGCGTAACGAGGGGCTTACAGCGCGCGCCTGGTGCTACAGAAGCGTTAGATAAGCGTCGAGGAGCCGGTCGCCGAAGAACAGCGCGACGAGGCCGCCGAAGGCGAGGAAGGGCGCAAACGGGATCGCCATCTTCCTGGCGGCGCTGCCGTGCCTGGCGAAGAGGACGATCGACGGCACGAGAGCGGCGAGCATGCCCACCATCAGCGCCACGGGGACGTTGCGCCCGACCATCGCTCCGAGGAGCAGCGCAAGCTTGACGTCTCCCATCCCCATGCCCCTCGGGTGGGCAAGGGCGGCGAGAAAGAGGAAGAAGGAAGCGCCGAAGGCTCCGAGCGCCCACTGCGCGCTCGGATCGAGCGCCGTCATCGCCACGAGGACGAAGGCGGCGGCAGGCAGCACGATCACGTTCGGCACGATTCGGTGCGAGATGTCGGTGGCGGAGATCGTCACGAGCGCCATGCAGAACAAGGCGGCGACGAATGACTTCCCGGACCAGCCAAACGCCAGAAACGAAGCTGCGACCAACAGGCCTGTGAGAATCTCGACCGCGGGATACACCAGGCCGATGCTGGTCTGGCAGCCACGGCAGCGTCCGCGCAAGGCCACGTACGAGAGCACCGGGACGTTCTCGTACCAGGTGAGCTCGTGCCCGCAGCTCATGCACGAGGAGCCGGGGCTGACGATCGACCGCTTCAGCGGCACGCGGGCCGCGACGACGTTCAGGAAGCTGCCGAAGGCGAGACCGGGCGCGAGGGCGAAAAATGCGAGCGCGAAGTCCATCAGCCCCAGCTGCCGGGCTCGTTGTTGATCGTCACGATGTCCTCGTAGCTCGCAGGCATTCCCGGCATCAAGGTTCCTATCGGCACATAGTGGTTCACAGTTGAGTTCGCGAGCGAGACACGGCGGGCGATGATCGGGCCCCAGAAGGTCGAGTTGTTGTTCTCGGAATAGTCGAGGACAGCGTAGATCGCGCCTTGGAAATTGGACTGTTGCCCGACCGTGACGTTGCCGCCGGAGACGAACGCCAGCAGGTCGGCTTGCGGGTTCCAGTCGGCGTCGCACTGAGGGTCGCCGCACAGCGTCGACTGGTTGGCGAAGGTGATGTTCCCAGCCGCATAGATCGTCGCCCGCCCGTGATAGACGGCGTTGTTGTAGTTGCGAAACTGAACCGACCCGTCGAAGTAGATCGTCCCGGCGATCGTCAGCGTCCCCGGGGCGCTGCCGGCCCCTGGAACCCACGTGAGCTGCCCGACGAGGGCGCCCGCGGCGTCGTAGACGCGGCAATCGTACGGCGCCGAGGGGGTGAGGTCGACGACGGAGCGGCTGTTGTTCGGCACGGCGTCGTTGTCGAAGCCACCGGGGAAGCTTCCCGTCGTGCAGGGGTGGCGCGGGCCTGGCTGGGAGTTGTAGTACCACCCAGGGAAGTCGACCTCCGGCTTCGTGAAGGTGGTCGGGGTCGAGTCGGAGATGGTGGCGTTGACCCGCTGCGCGGCCCCGCACGGCTTCACGAAGGAGCCCGAGCTACCGACCCGGCAGCCGCCGCCGATGTGGGCCTCGTGGATGGGAGTGTCTGCGGTACCCACGTGGGCCGTGTTGTTGAACTCGACCGTGCCTCCGACCTGAAGCGCGTAGCTGGAGACCTGAGCGGTGTTCGAGAGCGCGAGATTGCCGCGAACGTAGAACGGGATGTTCACGTCGACCGAGTTCCCGAGCGACGTGGTCGCGGTCGGGTCGTCCACGTAGACGTAATTCCAGACCGCGTTGTTCGCGCTCCCGCGACGGGCCGCCCCGAGCGCTGCCTTGCCGCTCACCGTGCGAATCACCGGCGCGCTGCCGGGGCCGCTCGGATCCCGCACCGTGCCGATCCCGACGAGCTTCCACGTACTGCCGGTGAGCGTGCCGTAGTAGGTCGCGTCACCCGTCTCGAGCGTGATCGTGCGCGAGGGAACGGCGTTCGCCATCGTCGGTGCCCCTGAGTTGTAGAGCGTCGAGAAGGCGTAGTTGAGGCCCGCCTCGGCGAGGGCGAGGGCCTTGCTTTCCGCGTCGCTCCGCTTGGCCGCTCCGTAGTTGGAGCTCGAGTAGGCGATCGCACTGGTCGCCAGGGCGCCGGTGACGGCCATGGTCAGGAGGGCGAACGGTAGCGCGAAGCCGGCCTCGGCGCGCAGGCGGGGCATGCGAAGAGTCCTGATCGATGAAACGAGCCCTCGAACCACTGCGGCGAACCTTTCTTCTTCTACTGATCGAGCGACGAGCCGCAGAAAGCAAGAACCTCTGGACGCAGTAAACGTGCGTCGAAGCGGGCACGAATCCCCCTCCCGGGGGAGCACGCCCTAGCCCGAGTAGTTCTGAGGGGGCTGTGGTTCGGCGTAGACGGTGGGATTGCCGGGCCAGCCGACCGGCACCGAGGTGATGGTCGGGAACTCGTGGGTCTGCACCGAGTTCGCCAGCCGGAATGTGCCGGCCACCATGGGGCCGTCGTACTGCGCCGACGAGCCGATGTCGACTGTGTTCGTGGCGTAGACACTGCCCTGGTAATACGCGGAGTTCGCGAGCGCGACGCTGTTCCCGGTCCCGTTGGCGATGACTCCGAGGTTGTCCACGTTCGGGTCCCAGGCGGAGAAGCTGCACGCGCCCCCCGAGACGGCGCCACACAGCTGGGAGGTGCCGTTGACCGTGAACGTGCCCGAGACATAGAGCGTGGCCAGGCCGTCGTACTCGTTGACCGCATTGTTCGAAACGAGGACGGAGCCGTCGATGAAGATGACGCCCCGCACGGTGAGCTTCTTCGTCGTGTTGTTCCACGAGAGCTCGCCGAGCAGCGCCGCCGGGCTGAGCTGATTGTCCCAGTACTGGCAGGTGTAGCTCGTCCCCGGAGTCAAGTTGAACGTGCCGGCGCTGTTGTTCATCGTCGTCGACCCGGCCGATTCGAATGCGGTCAGCGAGATTCCGGAATAGGTGCTGCAGAACTGCGTCGGTCCGGGCTTGGCGTTGGAGTACCAGAACGGGAAGTCCGCCACGGGTCCGGTGCCGGGCGCCGTGCCGCTCAAGATCGTGTCCGCGTTGACGCGCGTCGCCGCGGTACACGGGCTCGTCCACGCGCCACTCCCCCCGATGCGGCAGCCGAGGCCAACCTGCGCCTGGGCGATCTTGTTCGCGGAGGTCCCGACCGCTCCGGTACCGAGGAACTGGATGTGCTCCCCGACGTAGAGGCCGGTCAGGTTGGGCGCGGCGGCTTTGACCATCCCAGCGGTGTTGTCGAAGCACAAGTCGCCGAGGATGAACATCGACGCGTCGACCTGGACGCTGTTGTCCAGCAGCACGTCACAGGTCGCTCCTGTGTTCTTGGCGAACATGTAGTTCCAGGCGCTCGAGTTCAGCGCCTGGGTGAGAGTCGGCATGATCCTGATCGTCGAGGTCGCCTCGCGGCGGACGGTGGCCGTCCTACCCGTCGGGTCGGTGACGAGGCCGACGCCGTGCATGATCCACTGGTGTCCGGTGAGCACGCCCCAGAACTTCACGGTTCCGCCCTCGTACTGGAGGATGTAGTTCGTATCGGTCGTCGGCTCGGAGCTCGGAAGCGTCGACTGGCTGAGCGCGTTGTTCGAAGGCTTCTGGACCACGGCGGCTGCGTTCGCGAGCCCCGCCTCGGCGAGGGCGTAGGCGATCTGATCCGCCTTCGACCGGTTGGCGCCGCGCGAGTTCGACGTCGTGTACTGGATCGCCGCCGTCAGCGTGGTCGTCGTGACGAGGAGCGTGAGCAGCGTGAAGACCATGCTGAAGCCGCCCTCGCCGCGGAGCAGTCGCCGGATCATGTGCGAGTGCTGTTCCGCAGCACGATGTTGTCCGAGAGCACGTACGAGGAGATCGTCTTCGACCCGTTCACGTTCACGGGCAGGTTCACGGTGAGGTAGGCCAGGCTGGATGTGCTCTGCGGGCTGTACGTGAAGACCACCGACTGGTTGATCGACCCGGCCCAGGTTCGGCCAGTGCCGCTGCAGCTCCCGCCCTGGTAGCGCCAGAGATCCCACCGCGTCCCGTTCGCCTTGGTGCACCACGTGATCGAGGTGAGCCCGCCGGCCGTCGGGCAGGTGGACGGAATCGTGAGCGTCGCCGTCGTGCCGCCGCCGGAGATGGCCACGGACTGCGCACAGTGGACCTCACGGCGCAAGCGGTCGAGCCCGATCCGGGCGTCGGTCTGGGCCTGGAAGCGCCGGTTCATGTCGACTTCGGAGTTGGTCGCGCTCACGAGCAGGATGCTGACCGAGGCCATGACGCTGGCCAGGATCGACATCGAGACCATGAGCTCGATCAGCGAGTAGCCGCGCTCATCGCTGAGGCGCGCGCGGACCCACCTCAACGTGACCTCGCCTCCACCTCCGTCAGGGCGTGCCGGGCAACCCGCTCGCTGCGGGCTCCGACGCCCCAGAGCTTCCGAACGCGGGCATCGACCGAGACCAGCGTGCGAAGCGCCTCGGCGCCGTCCGACCAGCCGAAGCCCGCGCCCGTGACGATCCAGTTGTGCTGGTAGAGCCAGTAGTTGACGTGTGCAGGCGTGCGTCGTGGATGCGCTTCGACCCAGGCGGCGAGCCGCTTCGCGCGGACGCTCAGCAGGATCTCGTCGGTCGGCTCCTTCAAGGCGCCGGGGACGGTGAAGGCAGCCTTGCGCACGGGCCGCTGCGCGGGGTGCTTCGCAGCCGGCTTGACGGGAGCGGCAGGCTTCACGACGGCTGCGGGCTGAGCTGCCCGCGGCTTGGGCTTCGCGGTGTCGAAGAGGCGGGCGGCCTTACCGGGATACGGGGAGACGTTCTCCGGGACGCCCTCCTGCTTGTACGAGCCGTTGTGGCTCAGCCGAAGCACGATCGTCGGCGACCCGTCCGGAACGAGGCGCGACCCGGGCTCCGGGCTCTGCGAGACGACGATGTTGGCGGCGAACCCGGGTACGCCTCCCTCGACGCGCCAGGCGAACCCGCCCTGCTCGAGGGTGCCCTTCGCGAACACGTAGGCCTGCTTGCGAACGTCGGGAACGACGAGCGGCTCCGGCGCGACCGCGACCGGCGTCGCGGGCGGTGCCGTGGGCGTCGACAGCGTCGAGCTCGCCGCGTAGGCGAGGGTGGCCATCATGAGGCCGGCGCCGCATGCGATCGCAGCGACGCGCGGCATGCGTCCAAGCACTCCCGCAGTCATAGGAGGTATGTCGGCAGAAGGAGCCACGAACTCAACCCCTGTCGAGTGAGAACTCGACCACATCCTGAGCGGGCTGCTCCGGCTCGCCGGCCGGGACGAGCGAGAAGATCGGGGTCGTACGCACTTCCGCCTCCTCCGAGGCGTCCTGCCAGGTGAACGCGAGCCCCGCGAACTCCTGGAACCACGGCATCTCCTGCGGGTAGCGGGAAGGTCTCAGCCCCAGGTGGAGGTGCGGTCCGGTCGAGTGCCCCGTCGAGCCCACGAGCCCGACCCACTGGCCTGCAGTGACGAGCGCACCCGCCTGAAGCCCGGGGTCGCGGAACGAGAGGTGGCAGTAGACCCACTCGAGTCCGTCGAGCGACCGCAGCGAGAGCCCGGTTCCGCAGCTGCCGTCGTCGACGAGCGCGAGCACGAGCGCGTCGGTGAGCGCGAACACGGGTGCGCCTGCGGGCGCGGCGATGTCGGCGGCCGGGTAGTCGTGATGGTGGTGGCCGACCGAAACGACAGCGGGGCCGCCTCCGACGGGGAACACGTAGCCGTCGGCTCGTGTTGGCATCCGGAGCATCGCAGCGGCCGCGGGCGCAAATGATGCGGAGTGCGCACCGGTGCGGATTTCCTCGAGTGTCAGCTGAGCCTGTTCCAGCTCCGCGCGCAGGCGCCCGACCTCGGTCGTCGCGTCGGCACGCTCGTGGTCGGCCTGGAATGCCTCGGCCTCCTTGGGGATCCGGTCGGAGATGAGCTGGTCCAGATCCGCGGCTGCGCGTGCGAGCGCGTCGGCACGCGCGGTCAGCTCCGTCTCGAGCGACTCCGCGGCGGCCACCTGCTCACTGAGCGAGGCGACCTGGTTCTGAGCCTCCTCGAGCGCGATCGACATCCGGTCGAGCGAGAAGACTGCGTCCGCGCCGCCGCCGCCGTTGAAGACCGCGGCCAACTGGAGCACGTCGTCGACGTACCACTGCGCGTGGTTGTAGGCGAAGATCCCGCGCGAGATGTCCATCCTGCCGCCTGCTGCGGCGAGGTACCGCGCGGCCGAGTGCACTGCATCCTCGGCGTTCCACGGGTCGGCGATGCCGTCCCCACTGGCGTCGACTCCCCAACGCAGCCAGGTGTCCGGCATGAACTGCATCCAGCCGACTGCACCGGCCGAACTCGGGCCCATGTTGCGGCCGAAATTTGACTCGATCTTGTTGATCGCCGCGAGCACCTGCCAAGGGATCCCGTAGGCGCTTCCCGCGCGCAGCCACAGGTCGTGCAGCTGCTCGTATGAGAGCTCGCGCATCGGCAGGAACTGTCCTTCGAAGACCGCCGGCGGCAGGAGGAGTCCGCCGGGCTGATTCGGCGTCTCGGCCGAGGGGAGTGCGGCCGGCGTCTCGGGGACGACGGCGAATGTGTCGGCCGAGGCTCTTCCCGCCCCGAGCGCGACCGCCAGCAGGCCGACCGCGAGGAAGATCCGCATCACGCGCCCGCGGGGCGAGCGACACGCAGCACCGGAACATCCTCCTGCGCCGCGGCTTCCTCCTGTGCCCGCACCTGCGCGACGTCTGCGTTCTGCTGCTTGACCGCGTGGTCGAGGGCGACAAGGAAGTCGTGGTGGTTCGATGATGCGTTCGCCGCCACCTCGCGCTCGACGCTGCCCGCGAGCACGTGCTCGATCAGCGCCTGCTGGAAGGTCTGCATCTCGAAGAAGGCGCCCTCGGCAACTGCGTCGGGGATCTCCTCGGTGCGCTCTTCCCTGATCAGGTCGGAGATGCGGGCGTTCATGACCATGACCTCGACGGCGGCGACGCGGCCTCCGCCGACGCGGGGCAGGAGCCGCTGGCTGATCACGCCTCGCAGCACACCCGCCAGCACGGAGCGGATCTGCTGTTGCTTCGCCGGAGGGAAGAACTCGATCATGCGGCCGACGGTCTCGGCGGCGTCGATCGTGTGCAGAGTCGAGAAGACGAGGTGACCGGACTCGGCGGCCTGTAGCGCTGTCTGCGCGGTCTCCGCGTCGCGCAGCTCTCCGATCAGGATCGTGTCGGGATCCTGGCGAAGCACTCGCCGGAGGCCCTGCGCGAAGCTCTCGGTGTCGAGCCCGACCTCGCGCTGGTTGACGATGCAGTTGCGGTCCGAGTGGAGGATCTCGATCGGGTCCTCGATCGTGACGATGTGCTGGTTCCGCGTGCGGTTGATGTGGTCGAGCATGGACGCGAGCGTGGTCGTCTTCCCGGAGCCCGTGGCGCCGGTGCAGAGCACGAGCCCGCGGTGCTCCTCCGCGAGCCGCTTTACGCCGGGCGGCAGGTTCAGCGCCTCGAAGCTCGGTACTTCACGCGGGATAACGCGGAACGCGAACGAGATGTTTCCGCGCTGGCGATAGGCGTTGACGCGGAAGCGAGGCAGGCCCTCCGCGGTGTACGCGATGTCGAGGTCGCCGGACTCGTGGAAGGTCTTCAGCCGCTCCGGGGTAACGCGGGTGACCGCCTCGAGCCCGGCGAGCAGGTTCTGCTCGGTGAGAGGCGGGCAGTCCTCGAGCGGCCCGATGGCGCCGTCGCGGCGCAGCATCGGCGGCTGGTCCAGCTTGAGGTGGACGTCGCTCGCGCCGAGTTCGACGGCGCGCCGGAGGAGGGCGTTCAAATCCATAAGCGTCGCGGGAGGAATCGGCAGGTTCGGTGCTGCGCTTTAGAGCCGCGCCAGCAGGCGGATCGGCGTGCGGGCAAACCCGCGGGCGTCACTCGGATGAGTGACGTCTCCGGAGAGCAGCCCTGCGACGACTCGCGACACGGCTGGCAGTCGCGCAATCTCGAACGCAGCTCGGGGATGGCGGTCGAGCACGAGCTTCGCCTTCCAGGACGTCGCAGCGAAGCGGCCTAGTGCCGCGTCGAGCTCGTTCTCGTAATCGCCGAGCCTTCGTTCCAGGATCACAGCCGCCGCAAGGCGGGCGGACACCAGCGCCTCGTAGATGCCGTCTCCGGAGAGCGGGTCGACGAGGCCGGCAGCGTCGCCGACGAGCAAGACTGGCCCTCGCCGTGCGACGCTGGTACGACGGATCGGCAGTCGGCGGCCCTGGAGGTCGGTCAGGCCAGTCGAGTCGACGCCGTGCTCGGCGCAGAGCCGGCGCAGGTGCTCGCGCAGCCGTGGCCCCTCACTCGCCCACCCGCCGACGCCGTAGTTCGCATGGCCGTCCTTGGGAAAGATCCAGCCGTAGCCGCCGGGCACGACGCCGACCTCGACGGTCGCGCGGCCTCGCTGGCGCGCGGGCAGCGGCCCATTCCCCTCGAGGGCGATCCCATAGATGACACCTGCGCCGAGTCCGGCGGCGCGGGCCAGCGAGCCGTTCACCCCGTCCGCGCCCACGATCGCCGCGGCCGACACGCGTCGGCCCCCGACGGTGAGCTCGGCTCCGTCCGGTCCGACCGTTAGACCTTCGACGGTGACGCCATCACGAAAGTCCGCACCGGCCGCCGCGGCCTGCTCCGCCAGAAAGGCGTCGAGCCGCCGCCTGCGGGTCATCAGGACGAGCGGCTTCTCGGCCCGCCGCTCGAAGCGCTTCCGGTAGCGGAGACGCACCTCGAGCGTCCGCACGACGTCCTCGACGACGGGGTCGATCGCGCACGGCAACTCCCGCACCGCGCGTCCCGTCACGCCGCCGCCGCAGGGCTTGTCCCGCGGGAAGCGGGCGCGGTCGGCCAGCAGCACCCGCGCTCCGCCGCGCGCGAGCCGCATGGCCGCAGCCGATCCGGCGGGGCCCGCCCCGACGACGATCGCGTCGAACCGCTCCACCGGAGGATCGTACGCGCCTCGTCCGGCTACACTCCTCAATCGCGCAGGGGTGCCCGAGCGGCCAAAGGGAGCGGGCTGTAAACCCGCCGGCTCAGCCTACGAAGGTTCGAATCCTTCCCCCTGCATACAGAGAGCGGGCGCAATCGGGTTCGGGATCTGCGGAAGCAGATCCCGAACCGCGCCGACCCCTGAAGGGTCGCGTCGCTCCCGAGACCTGTGAGACGGAGTCGGGCGCTAGACTTCGCCCGTCTCGCCCTCTTAGCTCAGTTGGTAGAGCACCTCCATGGTAAGGAGGGGGTCTGCGGTTCGAGTCCGCAAGAGGGCTCTCACGCCTCGCCGCCCCGCCGCGCGACCGCCGCGACGAGAACGAACAGCGCCGCCGCGGCTGCGGCGCCGAGGAGCCCGCTGGCCAGGCCGTGTCGGGCGGGGACATCGGCCGCCAGGAGGGCCACGGTCGCGCCGGCGAACGCGAGCAGCGCTGCGACGAGCAGGCGCCCCACCAGGACGGCGGTGATAGCCCGTCGCTCGACCACCACGTCCGGCGCCGTGCCGCGGGACATGGAGACGAGCTCGAAGAAGATGACGACGGCGGCGCTTAGGAGCGGGATGCTCCGAACGGGGACGTCCTCGCCGTAGAGGACTGCGAGCGCACCGAGGACGGCCCCAAGGCCGAGCGCCGCAACTGCGGCGGTGCGCCCAAATCGGCTCCCGCTCACGGTGACGCGGCGAGGGCTTCGACGGGAGCGGCGACGGGCTCGTCCGGGCCCCACGACGCGAGCGCGATCCCCGCGCCGGCCAGCTGCGTTCGGACCGCGTCCCGCTCGAGCAACCAGGTCCGCCAGGCGATCGGCCCGGCGGCGGCCTCCGCATCCGCGAGGTACGGGAGCGGATCGATCTCGAGAATCGAGACCTGGTAGCCGCGGCGGCGGAGATTCAGGAGCGCGCGCGTGACGCGCCAGTCGAGCCGCGGCGTCAGCGCCACGATCAGCGACTGGGGCGGGAGGATCCGGCGCGGGATGAGGCTCGTGTCGCGCCAGCGGTACGTCCGCGCGACCTCGCTCTCGAGCAAGGCGTCCGCGATCCGATACTGCTGGCGCAGGCCCGAACCGGGGATGATCCACTCGAGATCGCCGCCGAAGCGGAGGAGCCCGACCCGGTCGCGCTGGCGGAGATAGGCGTCGCTCAACGAGGCGGCCGCGCGCACGGCGTGGTCGAGCGTGCTCGCCGCGCTCGTCGCGGCGGCTCCGAGCGCGTCGAGGAAGATGACGACGTCGGAGCTCCGCTCGGGGAGCCGATCGTTGACGAGCAGCCGGCCGCGGGTGGCGGTCGCACGCCAGTTGATCTTCCGCGCGCGCTCGCCGGGGGCGAGGAACCGAAGCTCCGCGAACTCGATGCCTTCACCGGCGACCGCGGCCGGACGGCTGCCTGTTACCGGTCGTGTCGCCCGCGGCCCGGCAAGCCGCCTCAGCCTCTCGACCGACGGGTAGACCCGCAGCGTCGTGGTCGGCTCGATGACGAGCTCGGAGCGACGAAGGTGAAGCCGATCCCGCGCGGCGAGCCGAACCGAAGCGATGCGGAAGGCGCCCCAGCGAGGGCACTTGATCGAAAACTCGAGCGTCCGCGTCTCGCCCGCACCGAGCGCGAGCACGCGCCTTGTGGGCGTTCCGTCCGGATCGAGACGTCCAGGCAGCCGCAGCTCGACGTCGACCCAGGGGCATGCCTCCGACGCGACAAGCGTCAACTCGAGCTGGACGCACCCGCCCTCGATCAGGCGATCGGCCGAGACCCGAACGGTCGCTGCGGGCAGCCGAGGCGGCCGCGCCGCAAGCCCGAAGAGCAGCGGAACGAGAAAACCGGCGCCGATGGCAACCAGCGCGGGCTGTGCGGTGGCGAGGCCGGCGAGGAGCCCAGCCGAAGCGACGACGAACCAGACGACGGCGCGGTACTCGAACGTCACGACGATTCGTCCAGAACCGGCACTGGAACCGACGCGACGGCCGCCCGCACCACTTCGCCCGGATCGATCCGCTGCACCCAGAGCTCAGGCGCCAGCGTGAGCCTGTGCGCCAGCGCGGGGACCGAGACCGCCTTGATGTCGTCCGGCGTCACGAAGTCGCGGCCGAGATACGCGGCGCGGGCTCGGGCCAGCTTCATCAGCGCGAGCGAGCCCCTCGGCGAGGCCCCGACGGCCAGCTGCGGCGAGTGCCTCGTCGCGCGCGCGATCGCGACCGCGTACTCGGCGAGCGGCGGGGCGACGTGCACCCGCTCGATCGCCGCCTGCATCGCCCGCAGCGCCTGCCGGTCGCAGACCGGCTCGAGCTCGATCCGCTCGCTCCGTCGACGCGAGCGTTCGAGGAGGATGTCGCGCTCCGCGTCCTCCGACGGGTAGCCGATCGCGATGCGGACGAGAAAACGGTCGAGCTGCGCCTCCGGCAGCGGGTACGTCCCCTCGTACTCGATCGGGTTCTGCGTCGCGAGGACGAGAAAGGGGGACCCGAGCTGCCGCGTCGTGTTCTCGAGCGTCACCTGCCGTTCTTCCATCCCCTCGAGCAACGCGGCCTGCGTCTTGCCCGGCGCACGGTTGATCTCGTCGGCGAGCAGGATGTTCGTGAAGATCGGCCCGGGCTCGAACGTGAAGCTGCCGCTGGAGCGGTCGTAGATCGAGGCCCCGGTGATGTCGCTCGGGATCAGATCCGGCGTGAACTGGATCCGGGCGAAGTCCATCGCACACACCTGCGCGAAGGAGCGGGCGAGCAGGGTCTTGCCCAGCCCTGGCAGATCCTCGATCAGCACGTGGCCGTCGGCGAGCAGGGCGAACAACACGAGCTCGACCGCCTCTCGCTTGCCGATGATCGCCTGCTCGACGGCGTCGGCCACCGCGGTCGCGAGCTCCTGAACGGGGACGGCTGCCTTCGCCTCCTCGGTCACAGCTGCTCCAGCCGCTCGATCGCCGTTCGCAGATCGTTGCCGGTGAGACCCCGGCCGACGCGGTACGCGGCCGACGGACGGTCGGGACGGACGATCTCCCACAGAACGTCCCCGAGCAGCTCCTGCGCCCGCCGCGGTGCGAGCGCCATGTCGACGCCGCGGCGGCCGAGGCGCGCGGCGACGATCGGGACGAGCAGCGGCCGGAGCGAACGGTCGACGCCGAACTCCGATTGCTCGCTCACCCGCAGATCGTCCACGATCTGGCGCAGCCGCGACGGCATCTCGTCGTCCCGCGCAGGCGGCGGTGGCTGCTGGCTCCGGGCGGGTCGGAGCTGCAGCGCGGTCGCGGCGGCGAGTGCGGCGGCGAGCGCCATCGCGGCAGCGAGTGCGACCGTGCTGCCCTGCCCGATAAGGAGACCGAAGGCGGACGCCACGACACAACCGGCCGTGACGACGAGCAGTGGGCGGCGGGCGTTCACCGCGGCGCCACCTCCGCCTCGACCCGCCGCACCGACGCGATCGCGCGCCGGCGATCGTCCTCGTCCATCCGGTGTTCGCTGAACCGGGCGATCTCGAAGAGGCCGGTGAGGTCGGACGCTGCTGCAGCGCTCGCGCCGAGCACCCGAAGGACGCGGCCCGTGAACTCGGTCGGGGTCTCGTCCGGCGCTCGCGAGAGTTCGATCTCGCCGAGGGACTCCTCCATGCGCGCGTAGGCGCGCTGGACCGCAAGCCGCGGGTCTCGCTCGGACTCCAGGTCCGCGAGCGACCGTCTGAGGTCGGAGCCGACCCGCGCCGCCGCATCGGGAACCACCGCCCGACGTTCGCGCCGCGCGCGCCGACCACGGACGAAGACTGCCGCGGGCGCGAGCAGGAGCACCGCGGCGGCCGAGCCGACGACGAGCCACCTCAGTGCGCCCGAGGTGGGGTGTCCCGCCGGCGCGGAAGTGCTCGCGTGGCCGCGCGGTGCGGCGTTCCCGGGCGTGGCGCCGACCGGTGTCGCCGCAGCGGGAACGAGGAACGGCAGAGTGAGGAGCAGAAACAAGCCGATCGCTCCACCGACGATTGCAGCAGCCTTCCCGGCGGCGGACAGCGACGCCCCGAGGCCCTCGAGGTGTCCCGCACCGGGCCGTCGCCTCCGTCGCCCGCGCGTTTCCACCGAAGGCGTCCCGACCCAGACAAGGAGCAGCGATCCGATCGCGAGCACGCCCGCCGCAGCGGCGAGCGCGCCGACAACACCGACCGGGACATCTTGCCGGCCGCCTGCGTGCCATGCCGACCCGCCGCTCGCCAGGGCCACGAGCGACACGAGCAGCAGCCCCACCACGGTGGTAGCGGTCGCTCGCACGTCGCTCAGAGGTCGAACGGGCACGGCTAGATCATCGTCGATCCGCCACGGCTGCAGCCCGCTACGGCGTACGCGGCCGCTGGACTCGCGTGTGAGCAGCATGTCGGTCAAACGTGTCAAACAGGCGCTGACGGGAATGGCGCGGCCATGCCGCGCGGCTCAAATGAGGTCAGATCCCCTGAACGCGGCGGGATGCGGCTCGGCTACGCCTGCCTCAACACACAGCTGCCCTCGTCGGCGCGGACGCTGCGCCTCGCGAGCGCGACTCCGGAGCGTCTTCGCGACCTGATTGCGGCGAATCTCGACGCGCTGGAGGCGATCCTCAGCTGGAACGAGGCGAACGACATCCGCGTGTTCCGGCTGACGTCGAACCTGATCCCCTTCGGGTCGCATCCGGTGAACACGCTCGCGTGGTGGGACGAATTCACGAGCCGGTTCGAGAAGCTCGGCGCGCAGCTCCGGAGGACGCGCACCCGTGTCTCGACGCATCCCGGCCAGTACACGGTGCTCTCGTCCGAGCAGCCGCATGTCGTCGAGGCCGCGATCGCGGAGCTCGACTACCACGACCGTCTGCTCGATGCGCTCGGGCTCGATCGCTCGCACAAGATCGTGCTCCACGTCGGCTCGGGCGCCGGCGATCCCGCTGCGGCACGGGCGCGGTTCGCCCGAGGCTGCGCGCGCCTCTCCACGGGAGCGCGTGCGCGGCTCGTCGTCGAGAACGACGAGCGCTGGCCGCTCGAGCGGGTGCTGGAGCTCGCCAGCCCGCTCGACCTACCCGTGGTGTTCGACGCCTTTCATCACCGGCTCGCACCCTCGCTCGACACGCTGGGCGTGCGCGAGGCCGTCCTCCTCGTCGCCGGGACGTGGCTGGCCGACGACGGCCGGCAGGAGGTGCACTTCTCGACGCAGCAGCCGGGGAAGCGCCCCGGCGCGCACGCGCAGACGCTCGACCTGGATGCCTTCGCGCTGTTCGTGGACGAGGTAGGCGACTTGCCGCTCGATTGCATCCTGGAGGTGAAGGACAAGGAGCTGTCCGTCCTTCGCGCGCGTGCGCTGGTGCATGAGCCCGTCTGAGGAGGCGCGTCGGCGGCTCCTCACGGTGGACCACGTCGTCCCGCATACGGACGCCGACGGGCTGGCGGCAGGAGCGATCCTGCTGCGCGCCCGCAGCGAGACCGCGAGCGCCGCCGTCCTCCTCGGCCGCGGCGAGACGCCCTTCGGCCCCGCGCCGCCGCTTCCGCCGGGATCGGCGGCTGTGCTCGACTGGGGCGTGCGGGCGCTCGCGCGTCGGGGAATTCTCGTCGACCACCACGTACCGGAGGCAGACCCGCGCGAGGACCAGCTGGTCATCTCTGCCTACGCCGAGCGGCCGGAAGTCTCGACGGCGCCGCTCCTGCGACGCCTGCTCCCTGCGCAACCGGCGTGGCTCGCCGCAGTGGGCGGGTACGGCGATCTCGGCGATGCAGCGTTCGCGTTGAGCGAGTGCTTGGGTGCGCCGCGCGGCGCAGTCCGCCGCCTCGTCCCGCTCGTGAATGCGCCGCGACGCGTTGCTGGCGGACCCGTTCGCGAAGCGCTCGCGCTCCTCGTCGACAGCCCGACGACTGCTGCGGCGCTCGCTGACCCCCGCGTGGCGTTGCTCGAGGAGGCGCGTTGCGAGTGGCGCGCGGAGCTCGAGCGCGTCCGCCGGACGCCGCCGCTGGTGACGGACTCTGTTGCCGTCATCCGCTTCTCGTCCTCCGCACAGGTGCACCCGCTCGTCGCGGTGCAGTGGCAGCGGCGTCTCGCCCCGCGCGTGATCCTCGCCGCCAACGAGGGCTACCTGCCGGGACGCGTCAACTTCTCCGTGCGGGGTGGCAGCACCGATTTGCGGCGCCTGCTGCAAGAGGCGCTACCGGAGGCCCGCGGTGAGTTCGCGCACGGCCACGACCAGGCGACCGGGGGGAGCCTCGCGCCCGACCAGTTCGAGCTGTTGCTCGAGCGGCTCGGCGTGCGCTCGCCCTGACGGCGGCCGAGGCAGGGCCGGCCGAAGTCATCGGCTTATAGTCCGGTGTGATGGGACTCGACCTGTGAGAGCAGCGCTGATCGCCGAGCTCGGCGGGCTCCCGGAGCTCGCGGAGCGACCGGAGCCCTCGGGCGAGGCGATCTACGAGATCGCAGCCGTGTCCCTCAACCCGATCGACGTCAACGTCGGTGCCGGCCGCTACTTCGGCGGACATCCCGACTTCCCGTACGTCCCTGGTAGCGAGGGCGTCGGCCGCGCGGAGGACGGTACGCGCGTCTACCTCTTTGGGGACGGCCTCGGGGTCGCCCGCGACGGCCTGCTGGCTGAGCGCGCGGCCGCGCCCGCCGCCCTCGGGATTCCCCTGCCGGACGGGGTCTCCGACGAGATCGCCGCGTCTTGCGGCATCGCCGGCATGGCAGGTTGGATGCCCGTGGCCTGGCGCGCTCCGGTGCGGAAGGACGACCGCGTGCTCGTGCTCGGTGCGACGGGCACCGTCGGGCTCGTGGCTCTCCAGGCGGCCAAGCTCCTCGGTGCCGAGCGTGTCGTCGCGGCCGGGCGGAATCCCGAACGGCTCGAGCGGGCAGCGGAGCTCGGGGCCGACGCGACCGTGAGCCTCGACGAGGAAGACCTCGTCGGCGCCTTCAAGGAGGCTGCGGGCGGTGACGGCCCGACTCACATCGTCGACACGCTCTGGGGACCCCCCGCAGCCGCCGCGATCCAGTCAGCGGCCCCCGGCTGGCGGCTCGTCCAGATCGGCCAATCCGCCGGCGCCGAGGTGGCACTGGCGTCCGCGTCGATTCGCGGCAAGATGGGTGAGATCTACGGCTTCACCGACTTCGCGGTGCCCAAGGACGAATTCCGCGAGCAGTACCTGCGACTCGCCGCGCACGCGGCGGCCGGCGCGATCGTCCTGGACATCGTCAGCTACCCGTTGGAGCAAATCGCCGAGGCCTGGCAGCGCCAGGCCGACGGCGCGGCCGCGAAGCTCGTCGTGACGCTGACCTAGCCCCTACGCCGCCGAGCGAGGGTTCAGCGCGGCTCTTGCAGCACCCGATAGCCGCCGCCGTGAAAGAGCAGCGGCTGGGCGTCCGGCGCCACGTCGAGGGCCTGCACCGCACCGATGAAGATCACGTGATCGCCGGCGTCGTGGCTCGCGACGAGCGTGCAGTCGAGGTGGCCGGCAACGCCGTCGAGGATCGGGCAGCCCGTCACACCGATCTTGTGGGACACGTCGCGGAAGGCGTCCGCGCCGCGGGGTCGGTCCTTGGACGCGAAGAAGCGGGAGATCGGCTCCTGGTCTGCGGCAAGGATGTTGACCGCGAACTTCCCGTTGCGTGCGATCACCTCGCTCCCCTCGGTCCCGGCGATCGCACACACGAGCACGAGCGGTGGATCGAGCGAAACGGACGAGAACGAATTGGCCGTCATCCCATAGCCGTGCTCGCCGGCGCTCGTCGTGACGACGGTCACGCCGGTCGCGAACGAGCCCAGGACCTGCCGCAGCTCCTGCCCGCTGAACTCGGTGCGACCGACCAGCTCTCCAGTCGCCGTCGCCGTCGCCGTCATCGGCTCAGACGCCGCCTTGCTCCATCCGCTGCTTGATCACCCGGTCGAAGTCCTCGGTGGCGCCGAGTGACCCCGCGACGAGCTTCTGGAACGTGTCGCGCTGCATGGCCAGGAGCATGACGTCCGTCTCTGCCTTGGCCGTGGCCTCTCGGGGCGTGTCGCGCAGGATCGCCAGCTCGCCGAAGAACTGCCCGTCGCTCAGCGTCTCGAGCTCGGTCTTGCTTCCGTCCGGCTCCTCGCGCGCCACGCTCACCTCGCCCTTGACGATGATGAACATCTTGTCCGCCGGGGCGCCCTGGCGCACGATGATCTCGCCGGCCGAGACGTTGATCGGCTGCAGCTCGCCCGTGAAGCCGAGCGATGCCTGCCGCGGCAGGCCCGTGAAGACGCTGTACACCTGCTCGCGCTTGAAGTCCAGCCCGAACTCGTCGTCCGTGCGGCCGCTCGCGCTGTTGTCGATGAACTGGAGCTGCGTCGGAGCGACCCGAAAGAAGGAGATATTGGTGGTCGAGCCCGAGCTCTGCGCCTCCGGGTACTTGTCCGCGAACGCCCGAACGACGTTGATGATCTCCTCGGAGTTGAGCAGCACCCGGCACTCGCCCGTGCCCTGGACGCCCTTCATCTTCGTCCAGTCCTCGACGTAGTCGTCGACCGTGAACGAGACGACCGGGTTCTGCTCGATCTGCTTGGCGGTGGCGGACTCGGGGCGCGCCCAGAAGTAGAGCAGCGGGCCGACGTTGACGTACATGTACGTCGCCGCGTGCGGCACACCGGTCGACGAGGCCGTGGCCAGCGTCAGCTTCATGTGCTCGGCGAGATAGTCGAGAACGTGTTGCGGGACGCTTGTCACGGTGGCTTCCGTCTCGGTGCTCATCGGTCTCCTCTCAAAATGACTTCCAACCCGGCCTGATCAGCCCCAGCATCGACGCGATCCTGATGCGCTGCATCTCGTTCGTGCCCGAGTATATGGGGGCTCCGACCGCCGCCCGGAGCTCCTTCTCCAGGCCCGCTTCGCGCATGTAACCGCGGCCGCCGAAGATCTGCACGGCCGAGAGCGCCGAGGCCAGGTTGGCCTCGCTCGTGACCAGCTTGGCGATTGCGATCTCGGTGACGACGCTCCGCTTCCGAGCCACCCGCTCGGCCGTGTCGTAGAGGTGCTTGCGGGCGGTGTCGACACCGATCTTCTGGTCGACGATCTTGCCGGCAATGTACTGGTTCGACGCGATCGGCGCCCCGAACTGCGTGCGCTTCTTGGCGAAGTCGATGCACTGCTCCAGGCGGCGCTGCATCTCCCCCACCATCATGATGAAGATGCAGAGGATCTCCCAGGTCATCACGTGCTCGAGCATGAAGAAGGCTCCGCCAGGCTTGCCGATCACGTTCTCCTTGGGCACGCGGCAGTCGGTGAACTCGAGCTCGCCGATCGGGGAGGTGTTCAGCCCCATCTTCGGAATCGGCTCGCCGACGCGGATGCCGGGCGTGTCGGTCTCGACGACGAAGGCCGTGATACCGGTGGCTCCTGCCTCCGGGTCCGTCGTCGCGTAGACCGTGATCACGTCCGCGACCGGGCCGCTCGTGCAGAACGCCTTCTGCCCATTGAGGACATAGGAGTCGCCGTCCTCCGTGGCCGTCGTCGCCATGGCAGTGGCGTCCGACCCGGCGCCAGGCTCCGAGATCGCGTGCGCGCTCAGGATCGAGCCCTCGATCAGCCGGCGGAGATAGCGATCCTTGAGGTCGTCCGAGCCGAAGCGCTCGATCGGGATCACCATGCTCACCATCTGGGTCGCGAGCGTGAAGAGCAAACCCGAGTCCCGGCAACCGTAGCCGAGGTGCTCCAGCACGTACGTCATCGTGAGCGCGTCCTGGCCCTGCCCGCCGTAGGCGGGATCGAAGGGCAGGCCGATGACGCCCGTCTCCCGGATCACGTCCCACTTCTCGCGCGGGAAGACGCTGTTCGCGTCGTCCTCGATGTGTCCGTCGCTCAGCCGCTCGAAGTACGGCTCGAGGGACTTCCGGAGGGCCTTCTGCTCGTCGGTCCAGCTCGTCATCTAGTAGTGAGAGGGTGATTCCGCGTTGAAGTCGTGGGCCTCGTCACCTTGCAGCGCCGGGGTGAACATGCAGACGAGCCGCATGTCCTCGTTCTCCCCTCCGAGGAGGTAGTGCGGGTCGCGCTGGTCGAGCGCGTACATGGTCCCCACCTCGATCTGGTGCTCGGTGCCGTCCATCTCGATCACCGAGCCGCTGCCCTCGATGCAGTAGCAGGCCTCGAGGTGGTTCTTGTACTCGATCAGCGACTTCGTCCCGGCCTTCACGATCGTGTCGGTGAGCGTGTAACCCATGCCGTCCGCCTCGAGGAGGAACCGGTGGCTGGTGCCGTTGCCCCACTGGACGTTCTTTACCTCCGAGTGCTTGCGGATGAGCATCGCTACCTCCTGATGAGATCGTGTGTGGTCATTCGGGCAACCCCGCGCCGGTCAGCTGAGGGGCCGCCCCCAGCTCGACGAGCAGGGCCTGGAAATCTTCGACGACGTCGCGCCCGTTGGCGAGCGCGTCCGCGACGCAGGCGACGCACGCGCTGCCGACGATTGCCGCATCGGCGCCGACCTCGCCGAGAGCTTCGATGTCGCCACGCGTCTTGACGCCGAAGCCGACCGCGATTGGCACGGCCGTGCGCTCGCGCAAGGTCTGGAGCACGGGCTTGAGCGCGCTGTGGTCCGGCGGCCCGACCGTCCCGCTCTTGCCGTAGGCGGAGACGAGATAGATGTAGGCCGA
Organism: Gaiellaceae bacterium; assembly: GCA_035525905.1. Classification (GTDB taxonomy): domain Bacteria; phylum Actinomycetota; class Thermoleophilia; order Gaiellales; family Gaiellaceae; genus Gaiellasilicea. Next base: position 21,122 of record DATLDK010000153.1, read on the forward strand.
ACCGTTGTCCGCCGCCTCCTCGATCACCGTCGGCTGCGAGCTCGAGTAGCAGGTGGTGACGATCGGCTGGCCGACCTCGCGCGCGGTCTCGTAGTACGCCGGGCGCAGCCGGGGCGGCATGCCGTGGACGAGCAGGCCGTCGGCGCCCGACGCCTGCACGCGTTCGACGAAATCGCGCACGGGCAGGTCCTTCATCGAGTAGCTCCAGTCGGCCAGCAGCGCGATCTTCAAATGCCCCAGTTGCGGACGAACGCTCTCCACGAAGGCGAAGACCGCGTCGCGGTCGACCCCGTCCGCGAGCGCGCGGTCGGCCGACTCCCGGATGACTGGCCCGTCGCTGGGCGAGTTCGGAAAAGGAACCGCGAGCTCGAGGCAGTCCACCTTCAACGCGTCCAGCCGGAGGACGAGCTCTCGGAGCACGTCGAGCGGCGGGTCGCCCGCGTTCAGGAACACCGCCAGCCCGGGACGCCCCGGAGGCGTCTCTGTGAAGAAGCCGGAGCTCACCGGGCGGGAGCTCCGGAGGCGGCCGGGGCACGCATGCGCTCGATCAGCCTTCCCGGCTCGCCGCTGCTCATCGTCTCGGCCGCGAGCTCGAGTCCTGTCGGCAAGTCCTCGGCGACGCCACCGTTGAGCGCCAGGGCCGCAGCGTTCAGCCTGATGCTCTCGAGCGCCGCAACGGGCCCGTCGCCGCCGATCAGGGCGAGAAAATGGCTGACGGTGTTGTCGAGATCGTCGACGGGAAGCAGGTCGTCGAACGATCCTGCTCCGAGGCCGAGCTCACGCGGGTCCAGCGTGAACTCCTCGTCGCGCTCGCTGTCGTACACGCGACTCTCGGTGATGCTCAGCAGCTCGTCCACGCCCAGGTCGTTCGAGCAGATCCAGAAGCGCTTGCTGCGATCCTCGGCCACGAGCTGCCGGAACGTCGGCAGCACGGAGTGGTCCGAGACGCCCGTGATCTGCGTCGAGACGGGGTTCGCCGCCAGGAACGGACCGATCACGTTGAAGAACCGGCCGACCGTCTTCATTCCGAACGGCAGGATGTTCCGCGCCAACAGCCGGAGCTCCTTCGGATAGACGAACGGGCCCGCGCAGGCGATGCCGTACGTCTCCAGCATCTCCTCCGTCTGCTCGTACGACCCGGTCTGCTGGATGCCGAGGCGGTCGAGCAGATCGACCGAGCCGGTTCGGCTCGCATAGGCCCGCGACCCCGTCTTGATCACGCGCGCCCCCATCGCCGCGGCCACGAAGGCCGAGGCCGTGGAGAGGTTGAACGTGCTCGGCCCACCGCCGGTCCCGACGATGTTCACCGTGGCGCGCGAGGGCGGATCGGGCTGCGGGTTTCGCTCCCTGAGCGAGGCCAGCAGCGTGCTCACCGAGGTGCCGTCGGGTAGTCGGGACGTCAGCGCGGTCACGACCGCGAGCGCCTCGCCCGGATGGAGCTCGCGGCTCGCGAGCCGGTCCCAGAAGTCGCCCCAGACCTCGGCTGAGATGGGATAGCTCTGTGTGACCAGAGCCTCCAGTGCCTCCGAGGTCTTACCCGGCATTCGCCGTGCCACGCGCCTCATCGACAAACGTCTTGATGGCGTCCACGGTACGGAAGCTCTCCGGGCCGAGCTGGGAGTCGTCGACACCCACGTCGAACTCGGTCTCCAGCCAGGCGACCACCTGGAGCAGGCCGAGGCTGTCGACCACGCCCCCGGTCAGGAGATCGAAGTCGGAGTCGAGCTCGTCGACCGAGACATCCGGCATGAACTCGTCGACGATGAACTGTTTGATCTTTGCGGTGGTTTCATCCATTCGCGTGAGTCACCTCCTCTAGCCGAGCCAGGACGAGTTTCCGGTCGATCTTACCCGTGGACGTCTTGGGCAATGGCTCTGTCACGATCTCGATGGTCGACGGCATCTCCGTCCGGGCCAGCCGCTCCGCACAGTGCTTCCGAAGCGTCAGACTGTTGAGCTTGCTCTCCTGCTCCCGGCGCAGGACAGCGTGCAGGCGTTTCCCGGCGAGCTCGTCCGGCACGGCCACGACGGCAACCTCGATCACGTCCGGGTGCTCCTGGATCGCCTGCTCGACGACCTGGGTGCTGACCCGGACGCCGCGGACCTTCACGTAGAAGTCGGCGCGCCCTTCGAGCGTGAGCGAGCCGTCGTCGTGGCGGCGTACGACGTCGCCCGAGTGGTAGTAGATCGTCTCCGCGTCACCGGTCTCGGGATGCGGCGCGAACCGCTCTTCGTTGAGCGCGGCGTTGAGGTAGCCGCGCGTCTGGAAGGGCGTCCACACGAGCAGCTCGCCCGTCCCCGCGCCATCGAGGAACTCGCCGTCCTCGGTCTTGATCAGCGTGCGGACGCCTGGCAGCGGCTGCCCCACCGGGACGTTCGTCGGGACGTCGCCGTCGGCCAGGCCCTTGAACTCGTGGATGAGGCTGTCATTCGTCTCCGTGCAGCCGTAGATGTTGAAGAAGCGGCCGTTGGGAAAGAGGCCCGGCAGAGCCTCGAGCGAGGTGGCCGGGATCTTGTCGCCCGTCGTGATCGCGTGCCTGACGCTCGCGAAGCTGCGGCCGTCCTCACGCGTCACGTCGATGAGCAGCCGGTAGAGCATCGGCACCGCCTGGAGCACGTTGACCTCGTTGTCGGTGATCAGATCCGCGAGGTAGCCGCCGTTCGTGGCTCGATCCTGGTCGACGAGCGCGACGCACCCGCCGTGCTTGAGCGTCGTCCAGATGTCGAGCAGGCAGAGATCGAAGTTGAGCGGCGCATAGTTCGCGACGACGGTGCCGGGGCGGATGTCGAACTGCGCTGCGGCCCAGTCGGTGAACCGGTCGACGGCGCCCTCGGG
>DATLDK010000158.1:0-6961 GCA_035525905.1 Gaiellaceae bacterium
GATGATCTTCCCCCGGAGCGGCAGGATCGCCTGGTAGGTGCGGTCGCGGCCCATCTTGGCCGAGCCGCCGGCGGAGTCGCCCTCGACGATGAAGAGCTCCGCCGACTCGGGATCCTTGATCGAGCAGTCGGCGAGCTTGCCCGGCAGCGACATGCTCTCGAGCGCGCTCTTGCGGCGCGTCAGCTCGCGGGCCTTGCGCGCGGCCTGGCGCGCGCGTGAGGCGGAGACGGCCTTGGTGATGATCTGCCGCGCGTCCTGAGGGTTCTCCTCGAGGAACTCGGCGAGCTTCTGGTTGACGGCCGTCTTGACGAGGCTTTCGATCGGCGGGTTGCCGAGCTTCGTCTTCGTCTGGCCCTCGAACTGCGGGTTGCGCAACTTGACCGAGATGACGGCGGCGAGGCCCTCGCGGACGTCCTCGCCCTCGAGGTTGTCCTCCTTCTCCTTCAGCAGGCCCTTCTCGCGCGCATACCGGTTCAGCGTTCCGGTGAGCGCCGCGCGGAAGCCGGAGAGATGCGTGCCGCCCTCGTGGGTGTTGATGTTGTTGGCGAACGAGTAGACCGAGTCGACGTAGGACGAGTTCCACTGCATCGCGATCTCGACCGCGCCGTCGTCGTTCTCGGTCTCGAAGTAGACGATGTGCTTGTGGACGGTGTCCTTGGCGTCGTTCACGTAGGCGACGAAGTCCTTGATCCCGCCCTCGGCGTAGAACTCGTGCCGGTCCTCGCCTTCGCGCTCGTCGATCAGGACGATCCGGAGGCCGCGGGTCAGGAACGCGGTCTCGCGCAGCCGCGTCACGAGCGTCTGAGTCGAGAAGTCGACCTCCTCGAAGATCTCCGCGTCTGCAAGGAAGTGGATCGTCGTGCCGCTGTCGTCCTTGTCGGCCTTGCCGACGACCTCGACGTCGCCCAGCGGGACGCCGCGCTCGAACTCCTGGCGGTAGACCTGGCCGTCGCGGCGGACCTCGGCGACGAGTCGCTCGGAGAGCGCGTTGACGACCGAGACGCCGACGCCGTGCAGGCCGCCGGAAACCTTGTAGCCGTCGCCGCCGAACTTGCCGCCGGCGTGCAGCTTGGTCAGGACGACCGTCATCGCGGACAGTCCCTGCTCCTCGATCAGGTCGACGGGAATGCCGCGGCCCCGGTCGCGCACGGTGACCGAATTGTCCGGATGAATGGTTACGTCGACCGAGTCGTTGTGCCCCGCGAGCGCTTCGTCGACGGCGTTGTCGACGACCTCGTAGACGAGGTGGTGGAGGCCGCGGGGACCCGTCGAGCCGATGTACATCCCGGGCCGGAGCCGAACGGGCTCCAGACCCTCCAAAACGGTGATGTCTTTTGCGGTATATGTCGTTTCAGTCATTAAAAAAGCCCTGCAAATAGCCATCTTGCGGGCCTGAGGAAGTGTATCAGAAAGGGTGGTCGTCACGGGGCCGGGCAGGCCCTTGAGGGGGAGCCCCTGCGAGGCTCGCCGCGGCCGCCCGCGCGACCAGCTCGCGCAGCTCCTCGTCCTCGATCCCGGCGGCGATCGCGGCACCCTGCGAGCGATGCTCGGAGCCGATCGCAGGCGCCTGCGACGGGTCCGGGCCGGGAGACTCCGGGGGTTCGCTCGGCAGCGGTCCCGGCGCGAACTTCAACGCCCGCGGTGCCTTCTCCGCCAGGTGCGAGCCAAGCTGCTCGAGGATTGTCGCGGCGAGCTTTCCAAGCTCGAACGCCCACGTCGACGAGGCGACGTTCACGTACAACGTCCCGTCCCGGGCGAGCCGCGCCGGCCACGCGTTCCGTGCCACGGTCTCGCCGACTGCGACCGCCCAGACGTGCGTGATCGCCTCGATGTCGCCGTCCGCAGGCTTGAAGCGCCCGAGCTCCTGGCGGACGTGGCGGCCGAGCCGGTCCATCAGCGGATGCTCACCGCACCGGGGGTCACCTCGAGCAGCTGCGACGGCTCGAGCGGCAGCGCCTCGACGCCCGTCGTCGTCACGATCGCCTGCCCGACCGTGGCGATCCGCTCGGCGAGCGTCCGGCGGCGTCCGGCGTCGAGCTCCGAGAGGACGTCGTCGAGGAGCACGAGCGGCTGCGCGCCACGGCGCTCGTGGAGCACCTCGGCCTCGGCGAGCAGGAGGCCGAGCACGGCGAGCCGCTGCTCGCCCTGCGACCCGAACGTGCGCAGCTCGCGCTCGCCGGAGCGAATCGTGACGTCGTCGAGATGGGGTCCGAGGCCGGTGACGCCGCGCTCGACGTCGCGATCGAGGCGCGCCTCCAGACCCGCGACGGTGGGCGGGTCGCCCGTGTAGTCGAGCGTCGCATCGGGGAGGCCAAGCTCGCCCGCGCGCTCCGCGAAGGCGTCTGCGAGGAGCCCGATCGCCTCGCGCCGCGACTCGACGAGCGCAGCTCCGAGCGAAGCGACCTGCTCCGTCCAGGGTGCGACCGCGTCCCGGGTCGAGGCGCCGAAGGAGATCCGGCGCAGCGCCGCGTTCCGTTGGCCGACGGCGGCCGCGTACTCGAGCGGCAGCGGCGCCCTCCCCGGCAGCAGCCGCCCGAGCGTCCGGTCGAAGTAGGAGCGGCGTGCGGCGGGCCCGCCCTTGACGACCGCGAGCCGGTCGGGCGTGAAGACGAGCGTCGACACCTCGCCGCGGAGCTGCTCGACCGACCGCAGCGGCGCCCCGTTCAGCTTCGCCCGCTTGCCCGACTGCTGCAGCGTCACCTCGAGCGAGAGCGACCGGCCGTCCCGGTCACCGTCCAGCGCGACCCGAGCCCCGGCGGCGCCGAGCCGGACGAGCTGCTGGTCAGCCCGCGTCCGGGGCGAGAAGCCCTGCGTGCCGACGTGCAGCGACTCGAGCAGGTTCGTCTTGCCGGCCCCGTTCGGCCCCGTCACGAGCACGATCCCCGGCTCCAGGGCCAGCTCCAGCCGCTCGTAGGAACGGAAGTCGCGGAGCAGGACCGAGCGGACGATCAGCTGTCAGCCGGCGAGCCTGATCGGCATGATCAGGTACGTGAAGTCTCCGGCCGTGTCCTGGAGAATCGCGGGGCGCAGCGGGTTGATCAGCTTCAGGAAGAGGTCGTCGCCGACGATCGAGTCGACCCCGTCGCGGAGGAATTCCGCGTTGAAGCCGATCACGAACTCCTCGCCCGAATAGGCGGCCGGCATCGTCTCCTGGGTCTCGCCGACGTCCTGGGTTTGCGCCGACACCGTCAGCTCGCCCTCGGCCAGGCGCAGGCGCAGCGGCGAGTTGCGCAGCGCGAGCACCGAGGCGCGGCGGACGACGTCCGCGAGCTCGGCCTTCGGCAGCGTCAGCTCGACCTCGAACACCTCCGGCAGCAGCTGCTTGTAGTTGGGGAACTGGCCGTCGATGCGGCGGGTCGTCAGCCACGCGGCTCCCGTCCCGAAGACGACGTGATTCTCGTGCACGCCGAGCTCGACCGAGTCGCCGCCTGCCAGCCGCGCCAGCTCCGTCAGCGCGCGGGCGGGGATGATCGCCTCGAGCTCCGGCGCAGCCTCACCGAGCGTCGTCTCCTTGACCGAGAGCCGGTACGAGTCGGTCGCGACCATGACGAGCTTGCCCGCCTCGAAGCGGACGAGGATCCCGGTCAGCACCGGGCGCGACTCGTCCCGCGAAGCGGAGCGCGCGACGCGACCGATCGTGTCGAGCAGCGACTCGCGCTCGATCGCGTGCAGCTGCGCGTCGACGGCGGGCAGGCGCGGGAAGTCCTCGGCATTGAAGACGTGGAGGCGCGAGGTGTACGACCCGGAGGTGATCTGGACCGTGCCCTCCTCAGGGCGGTACTGGAGCGTGACGTCGCGCTCGGGTAGCAGGCGCGCCAGCTCGACGAGCGGCTTGCCGGGGATCACCACAGCCCCGTCGCCGTCGACCTGCGCGTCGAGCGCCGTCCGCAGCGAGAGCTCCATGTCCGTCGCGGCAAGCGTGATCGCTCCGCCTTCGGCGGCAAGCAGGATCCCGGAGAGCACCTGGACAGTGCCCCGGGTCGAGACCGCGCGCCCGACGACGCCGAGCTTCTCGACGAGCTCGTCTCGTGCCACGGTGATCGTCATTCCCGCTCCCGCTCCGCTCACTGTCCCTTCTTCCTCTGCGGACTCCACGCCCACTGTCTCTATCTCCATCTTTCTTTAAATCCTTTCAGTAACAGTCATAGGGAGTGTGGACATCGGGGAAGACGGCGCGATCCGGCTCGGTCAGCGCGTTTGCCCGGTGGGTCCAAGCGGTGGAGAAAAGGCAGCTTTGCACAGGCTCGAAGCGCTTTGCGGAAGTTTCCACAGGAATCAGCCGGCCTGCTTGATCCGCGCGGTCAGCTCCTGCACAAGGTTGTACACAGAGCGATCCTCGCGAATCATCCCCTCGATCTTCGCGTTCGCGTGCATCACGGTCGTGTGGTCGCGACCGCCGAACTCCTTGCCGATCTTCGGCAGCGAGGAGTCCGTCAGGGCCCGGGAGAGATACATCGCTACCTGCCGCGGGTAAGCGATCGCCTGGGAGCGCTTGGCGCTGCAGAGCTCCCCGACGGTCATCCCGAAGCGGTCGGAGACCGTCTCCTGGATCCGCCGAATCGAGATCTCGACCGCCTGGCCCTGCGGGAAGACGTCCTTGAGCACGTCCTCGGCGAGCTCGACCGTCATCGGCCGGCCGGTCAGCGACGAGAAGGCGACGACGCGCGTCAGCGCGCCCTCGAGCTCGCGGATGTTCGTCGTCACGCGCTCGGCGACGTAGGTGAGCACGTCCGGGTCGGGCACGTGAATCCGATCGGTCTTCTCCTTCTTGCGCAGGATCGCGATCCTTGTCTCCAGGTCGGGCGGCTGGATGTCGGTGATCAGCCCCCACTCGAACCGCGAGCGCAGGCGCTCCTCGAGCGTCGCGATCTCCTTCGGCGGCCGGTCGGACGAGATCACGATCTGCCGGCCCGCTTCGTAGAGGGAGTTGAAGGTGTGGAAGAACTCTTCCTGGATCCGCTCCTTGCCCTCGAAGAACTGGACGTCGTCCACGAGCAGCACGTCGTAGGTGCGATAGCGCTGCTTGAAGCCCTCGATGCGCTTGTCGCGGAGCGAGTTGATGAAGTCGTTCATGAAGGTCTCGCTGGTGACGTAGCGCGCGGTCAGCCCGTTGCCGTGCTCGCCGATGTACTGGCCGACGGCCTGCAGCAGGTGCGTCTTGCCGAGCCCGGTGCCGCCGTAGATGAACAGCGGGTTGTACGCCTGGGCCGGCGCCTCGGCGACGGCCAGCGCGGCCGCGTGGGCGAAGCGGTTCGACGAGCCGATCACGAACAGGTCGAAGGTGTACTTGAGGCTCATCGAGCCGCCCGTCGCCTGCTCCGGCTTGGCGCGCGGCAGCTCGAGCGGCGCCCCGTCGGCGGCCGACTCGGGCGCCTCGGCGTCGAGCACGGTCAGCTGAACGCGGCGCTCGTGCCCGGTGGCGTCCTTGACGGCCGCGCGGATCAGGCCGAGGAAGTGGCCCTCGATCCACTCGCGCGTGAAATCGTTCGGGACGGCCAGGGTGAAGGCGTCGTCGGTGAGTGCCGCACCGCCGGCGCCGGCGAACCAGGTGCCGAACGTGGCTTCGTTGAGCGCCCCTCGGAGCCGACCGGCCACTTCATCCCACAGGCCATCAGCAGTCAGCTCGATCTGGTGCTCCACGCTTGCTGCCGGCCCCTTCGGTTGGCTCGTACGGAGGGGCGAGCATAGCAGCGCTCGAGACCGTCTCAACACCCCCCGATCGAGAAAAAAGCGGCAATTTGCAGGAATTTTTGCGACGCCCACTCTTTCCACAGCTGTGGACAACCTGTGGGGGAAACGCGGCGAGGGTGCCCGTTTGCGGCTCTTTCACCAGACTGCGACATCTGTGGATAACCAGCCTCCAGGGCCTCGTCTATACTTCCGCTCCCGCCGTCCGGCGGCCTCGTTTTTCGACCGGAGACTCATTTGAAACGCACCTATCAGCCGAACGTCCGTCGCCGTGCGCGCAAGCACGGGTTCCGTGCGCGCATGTCCACCCGCGCCGGGCAGGCGATCCTCAAGCGTCGCCGGGCCAAGGGCCGCAAGCGGCTCTCCGCTTAAGCCTGGCCGACTATTCTCGCCAGCGTGCAACGCCGGAACCGCCTGTCTCGCTCGAGGGACTTCGACGCCGTCTATCGGAGCGGCCGCTCGGCGTCGACGCGCTTCCTCGTCCTCTACTGGTTTCCGCGGGACGACGAGGACGGGAGCGAGCCGCGGCTCGGCCTCGCCGTGCCGAAGTCGGTGGGAAACGCCGTCGTACGCAACCGCGTCAAGCGCCAGCTCCGCGAGACCTGGACCGAGCTCGCCGGCCGCGTGCGGCCGGGCCACGACTACGTCCTCGTCGCACGACCGGGTCTGGCCGAGCCCGCCGACTCGCGCGGGCACGAATGGCTGGCCGAGCGCGTGACCGAGGTGCTGGACAAGGCCGCGGCATGAAGGTGATCGGGATCGCACTCGTCTATGCCTGGCGGTACTCGTTCGGCCTGCTGACGCCCGCGAACACGTGCAAGTACCACCCGAGCTGCTCGCAGTACGCGCTCGACGCGCTCCGTGCGCACGGGCTGGTGAAGGGCTCCGCGAAGGCGGCGTGGCGCCTGCTTCGCTGCAACCCCTGGAGCCAGGGCGGGGTGGACTACGCATGATCGTCGCGAGCGTTCTCCAGCCGCTTGAGGACCTGCTCGCCTGGGTCCTGACCAACCTGCACGACACGGTGGGCCTCTCCTGGGCGTGGTCGATCGTTGCGCTCGTCGTGATCGTGCGGATGCTGCTCGTGCCGCTGACGGTGCGCCAGATCCACTCGATGCAGAACCTCCAGGCGCATGCGCCGGAGATGAAGAAGATCCAGCAGCAGTACAAGCACGACCGCCAGAAGATGAACGCCGAGATGATGGCGTTCTACAAGGAGAACCAGATCAATCCGGCGGCGTCGTGCCTGCCGATGCTGGCGCAGTTCCCGGTCTTC
>DATLDK010000004.1:0-8152 GCA_035525905.1 Gaiellaceae bacterium
CTGCGATCGGAGTGGGTGGGGAAGACGCGATCGGAATGCGGACTCCCTCGACGGGCTTCCTCGTCGGCGACATCGTTCAGACGCGGGCGACGCACGCACTGGCGGACGTCCGGACCGACCGGCGGCTCGGTGAGGCAGACACGATGCTGACTACCGACCACGTCGCTTACCTCGGCGTGCCCATGATCGGGCCGGAGGAGTCGGTCCAGGGCATCCTCGCCGTGTACGACGCGAGGCCGCGCGAATGGGTCGAGGAGGAGAGCGAGGCGTTGCATGCTCTCGGCGCCAGCGCGGCCGCCGCCCGGAGCAACGCCGAGCTCTACCAGGGCGTCAGTCACGAGCAGCAGCGCAGTGAGGCAATCCTCGCCAACGTGGCAGACGGGATCGTGGCGGTCGACCGAGAGGGACGCGTCGTCCTCTGGAACCCGGCCGCCGAGCGTGTAACCGGAGTGCCGCAGCACGAGGCTCTCGGCCGCACGCCGATGCAGGCATTGGGGCGTCCGCTCGAGGCCGGGGAGGGAATCGTCGGCGGCAGCCGCCTCGTTCCGATCCGACGCGGGGACGAGGAAGTCTGGCTCTCGCTCAGCGAAGCGGTCATGACCGATCCGGCGGGGGCTGTCGCGGGTCGCATCTACGCCTTCCGGGACATCTCCGCCGAGCGCAGCGTCGAGCAGATGAAGTCCGACTTCGTCTCTACCGTCTCCCATGAGCTGCGCACGCCCCTGACGTCCATCTACGGCTTCGCGGAGACCCTCCTGCGTCAGGACGTGCTCTTCGGGGAAGAGGAACGGGCTACCTTCCTGCGCTACATCGCGTCGGAGTCCGAGCGTCTGACCGCGATCGTCGACCGGCTCCTGTCGGTGGCACAGCTCGACACCGGTGACATGGCCGTGCAGCTCGCCGACACCGACGTCGGGGCCGTGGTCAGCGAGGCCGTGCGCACCCTCGAGGCCGCCGATGGCCCGGACGGTCATCGGATCGTGGTCGCGCTCGCGGACGAGCCGCTCGCGGCAGCCGCCGACCGGGATAAGCTCGGCCAGGTCTTGGCGCACCTGCTCGACAACGCGGTTCGCTACTCACCCGCGGGCGGCACCGTGACCGTCGCGGCGCGGCGACGGGACGACGCCGTCGAGGTCAGCGTCGAGGACGAGGGGATCGGGATCCCTCATGCCGAGCAGGAGCGGATCTTCAGCAAGTTCTACCGCGGGGACTCGGCGGCCGGTGCAGTCGGGGCCGGCGCGACCGGCCTCGGCCTCTTCCTCGCGAAGGGCCTCGTCGATGCCATGGGCGGACGCATCCGCGTGGATTCCGACGAGGGGAGAGGTTCGACCTTCGTGCTGGAGCTCCGGGCGTCGGAGAGTGAGACATGACAGTTGCGGGTACATGCCGGGCCGGGTCATGACGAGCGTTCTGGTGATCGACGACGAGGCGCCGATCCGGTTGCTGTGCCGGGTCAACTTGGAGGCTGAGGGCATGTCGGTGCTGGAGGCCAGCGACGGGCCGTCCGGGCTGGCCGCAGCGGCCTCGGGCGCGCCGGACGTCATCCTGCTCGACGTGATGATGCCGGGGCTCGACGGGTGGGGCGTCGCGGAGGCTCTCCTCGAGAGCGAGGACACTGCGCAGATCCCGATCATCTTCCTGACCGCACGGGCCGAGTTCCGTGACCGGGCGCGAGGGCTCGACATCGGCGGCGTCGACTACATCACGAAGCCCTTCAACCCTGTCGAGCTGGCACCGCTCGTCCGCGCTCTGCTGGAGCGGCTCGAGCGGGGCGAGCGCGACGAGCTCCGGCGCGAGAAGCTCAGCGAGCTCCGCGCGCTGATGGCCGAGACGTAGCTACGAGCCGGCGAAGTCGGCGGTGACGACGGTCGCGCCGCCGTAACCCTGAAACGTGCCGGTGCGCGAGCCGATCCCGATCCTGGTCCAGCCGGGCCGCAGCAGGTTCGCGCGATGACCGGGGCTCGCCATCCAGCCACGAACGATTCCGCGAGCCGAAGCCGAGCTGCCCTTGCCCCAGGCGAGATTCTCGCCGTAGAGCGGTCCGCGTACCCCGTAGCGGGAGAGCCGCGGGCCGAGCGACCCGTGCGTGAAGACGTCGTGGCGGATCATCGTCGTCGAGTAGTCGCGGGCTGCCCGAACGAGCGTCACGTCGATCCTCAGCGGCCGCAGGTTGTGGGCCGCACGCACCTCGTTGACCGCGCCGAGCAGAGTGCGTTCTCTGTGGCTCAGAGTGGCCGCGTGACCCGCGGGAACCAGGGTGATCGCAAGCACAAACGCGATCAAAACTACACGAATATGTCTTGAAAACTGCATAAGGCGGCAGAATGACGAACGAGCCGGACGATAGCATCCCTCGACCGGGGGATTCGCCCAACCTTCGGTAGCTTTCCCGCTCCTAGCGGGCAGTTTGGGCGAGAAGGATCCCTGCGAGCACGATCCCGCCGCCGATCAGCTGCGGCGTCCCGAACGTCTCGCCGAGCCAGAGAAAGGCAACGCAGCTCGCGCCGACGGGCTCGAGCATCGCGACGATCCCGACCCTCGTCGCGGAGATGTGGCGGAGCGCCGCCACGACGAGCAGAAACGTGATCATCGTCCCGGCGACGATGACGTAGAGCATCAGCAGCCAGACGGGCAGCGCGAAGCGCTCCAGGTGCCCGAGCAGTGAGACGCTGTCGTCGAGCCGCGCGGCGGGAAACCGCCACACCGGTTGCACGGCCGCCCAGAAGAGGGCGGCGAACAGGAACCCGTAGCACGTCAGCGACGCGGGGTCACGTCGCTGCACACCTCGTTCGGCCATCAGGACATAGACGGCGTACGCGACGGCCGCACCGAGTGCGGCTGCGACTCCGAGACCGTCCAGTGAGAGACCCGTCCAGACCTCGACGACGAGCGAGAGCCCGGCAAGCGCCAGGACGAGCGCGGCCCAAATGCGGCGACGGACGGGCTCGTGGAACACGGCCCACGCCCAAATCGCGATCAGGATCGGGCCGATGTACTCGATCAGAAGCGCGATGCCGATCGGCAGTCGTCCGATAGCCACGAAGTAGAGCCACTGCACGAACGCGACTCCTGCGATCCCGAACACGATCAGGTACGGCACCTCGCGACGCGTCAGCCGGAGACTGTCGCGGCGTGTGCACGCGAGCAGGAGCGCAAAGCCGAGGAACGCACCGGTCGCGCGCACCTGCGTCAGGTCGAGGGAGGAGACTCCGGACTGCAGGACCACCTTCGAGACGGTGCCGTTCACGGCGAAGAGGAGCGCCGCCGCGATCACCATCGCGTAGCCAACCGCCGGCCGCCGCTCGGGCCCCGGGTCTTCACGCAAGGCGATCTCGCCGGGGATGTAGGCGACGTCGGCCATTCGTTGGCGACGCTACCAGCGACTACGCTCTGCCTAGTGAGGGCTGCGCGCCAGGCGGTCGAGATCGTGTTCGACCACGCGACCAAGCGGTACCCCGGCCGGTCGGCTCCCGCGGTCGACGACCTGTCGTTGTCGATCCCCGCCGGGGAGATCTGCTGCCTCGTTGGCCCCTCTGGGGGCGGGAAGACGACGGCGATGAAGCTCGTGAACCGACTGGTCGAGCTCACCTCGGGTGACGTGCGGGTCGACGGGCGCAGCGTCAACTCTCTGGACGAGACGGAGCTCCGCCGCGGGATCGGCTACGTGATCCAGCAGGTCGGGCTCTTTCCGCACATGAGCGTCGCGGACAACGTCGCCACCGTGCCACGCCTGCTCGGGTGGACCAAGGCCGAGACGGCGGCGCGAGTCGACGAGCTGCTCGAGCTCGTCGACCTGCCGGCGCTCGACTATCGCTCCAGGTATGCCTCCCAGCTCTCCGGGGGCGAACGCCAGCGCGTCGGCCTTGCGCGAGCGCTGGCCGCCGACCCGCCGGTAATGCTGATGGACGAGCCCTTCGGCGCCCTCGACCCGATCACCCGCACGCGCCTGCAGAAGGAACTGCTGCGGATCCAGGGGGAGGTCCGAAAGACGATCATCTTCGTGACGCACGACATCGACGAGGCGATCCTGATCGGGGACCGGATCGCAATCCTGCGCGAGGGCGGCGTCCTCGCGCAGTACGCGACGCCGGAGCACCTGCTCGCGCACCCGGCCGACGAGTTCGTGGCCCGTTTCGTCGGCGCCGACCGCGGGCTAAAGCGTCTCTCGTTGACGCGGCTCGGCGAGCTCGAGCTCGAGCCGGCGAACGGGGCCATTGGGCCCGTGCTCGACGCGGCGACGACACTGCGCGACGCACTCTCGGCGATGCTGAACGACGGGTCGCGCACCGTACTGGTCGAGGGTGGTGACGGCGCGAGGCGCAAGCTCACCCTCGACCGGCTGACGGAGCTGCTGCGCTGATGGCCCAGCCCGTGATTCCGGACTTCGGCCAGGCGAGCGACTGCGTCTCGGAGAACCGGACGTTCTGCACCGACTGGGTGCGCGACAACTGGAATCCCGTGCTGCGGCCCGCGCTCGTGGAGCACATCGAGCTGACGGTGATCGCCGTCGTCATCGGCTTCGCGATTGCGCTGGTGGCCGCGCTGCTCGCGCATCGCCTGCGGCACGTCGAGCGTCCGTTCGCGATCGTGTCGGCCGTCATCTACACGATTCCGAGCCTGGCGCTCTTCCAACTCCTCGTCCCCGTCACCGGGTTGACGGTGACGACGGTGGAGATAGCGCTCGTGGGTTACACGCTCTTGATCCTGTTCCGGAACATCCTCGCCGGGCTGCGCTCGGCCCCACCCGAGGTTCTCGAAGCGGCGCGTGGGATGGGGCTCACGGGTACGCAGACCCTCTTCCGGGTTGAGCTGCCCTTGGCGCTCCCGGCCATCGTCGCCGGCCTGCGCGTCGCGGCCGTCTCGACGATCGCCCTCGCCACCGTCGCCGCCTTCGTCGTTTCGCAAGGGCTGGGCGTCCCGATCCTCGGAGCGCTGCCGCTGAACTTCAAGACCGAGATCATCGCGGCCGGTACGCTCGCCGTCGGGCTCGCGATCGTCGCCGACGGGCTCCTCGTCGTCGTGCAGCGCCTGCTGACCCCCTGGGCGTATGCGCGGAGGACCGTATGACGCTCGCGACCTTCGGTGTGTTTCTGAACAGCCTCGAGTTCATCGTCGACCGGCGTGAGCTGATCCTCGAGAAGACGTGGGAGCACGTGCAGCTGTCGGTGGTCGCGCTCGCCGTGTCGATCGCGGTCGCGGTGCCCGTCGGCGTGGTGCTGGGCCATCTCCACCGCGGGTCGTTTCTCGCGGTCAACCTCGCCAACGTGGGCCGCGCCCTGCCCACGCTCGTCGTGATCGCGCTCGGGGTCGCGTTCCTCGGCATCGGCTTCGCCAACCAGGTCGTCGCGCTGGTCGTGCTCGGCGTGCCGCCCATCCTGACGAATGCCTACGTCGCGATCGACGAGGTCGAGCCGGACGCGGTCGAGGCCGCCCGCGGCATGGGTATGAGGCCGTCGCAGGTGCTGCGACGCGTCGAGCTCCCACTCGCCCTGCCGCTCCTCTTCGCGGGGATTCGGACGGCGGCGGTCTTCATCGTCGCCACGGCGACGATCGCGGCGATCGCGGGCGGCGGCGGCCTCGGCGAGATCCTGGTCAACCAGGCGAGCTATCGCGTCGAGGGTCTCGTGGGCGCCGCAATCTGCGTGTCGCTGCTCGCGCTCGCCGCAGACGCGGGTCTGGGTTTGGTGCAGCGTGCGCTCACGCCGCGAGGACTGAAACGCGAGACTTCGGCGTTCGAACCAGATGTGCGCCCGGTCGTCTAACCGGGTGAACCGACGAAGGAGGAGGGTGGAAGTGATCAGGAAGCACAACCGGCGGGCCGCCAAGGCGGCTTTCGCCATCGCGCTGGGAGTGGCCATCGTGCTCGGCGGAGCCGCCGCGGCGCCGGCCGCGGTCGACCGCCCGGCGGCGACCCCGATCATCATCGGCACGAAGAACTTCCCCGAGCAGTACGTGCTCGGGCAGCTGTACAAGCAGGCCCTCGAGGCCAAGGGCTTCAAGGTCCAGTACAAGGAGAACATCGGCTCGACGGAGTTGATCGACGCGTCGCTCCGCAGCGGCCGCGTCACGCTCTACCCGGAGTACACCGGGATCATGCTCTCGGTCACCTTCAAGCGGAAGACGCTGCCCGCCTCCGCGGCCGGCACGTACCGGACCGCAAAGGGGCTGTACGAGAAGCGGGGTCAGACGCTCTTGAAGGCGACACCGTTCCAAGACCGCGACGGGATCGCCGTGCTCCGCACCACCGCGTCGAAGTTCGGCCTGAAGACCGTCGGAGACCTGCGCAAGGTCCCCGGCCTCACACTGGCCGCCTTCCCAGAGTTCGAGACGCGCTGGCTGCCGCAGCTCGCGAGCCGCTATGGCGTCCGCAACGTCGAGTTCACGCCGCTCGCCGGCATCAGTGCCTACACGCTCCTGAGCCAGGGCAAGGTCCAGGCCGCGGGCATCTTCACGACTGATCCGCAGCTGATCTCGACCAAGTACGTCGTCCTTTCGGAGCCGCGCAACATGTTCGGCTTCCAGCAGGTCGCGCCCGTCATCTCGAAGAAGCTCGTGGCCGAGAACGGAACGCGACTGACCGCGACGCTCAACCGGGTCAACTCGCTCCTGACCCTCCGGGCGATGATCGCAATGAACAAGGCCGTCGGCCTCGACAAGAAACCGGCCGCAGCTGTCGCCCGGGCCTTCCTCAAGGCGAACAAGCTGACCTAGGCGCTGGCGTTACGCCGCGACTGCTGTGAGGTCCGCGCCCGCATCCTGGGCGCCGGCCTCATGGCAGTCGCGGCAGCGCGCCTCGTACTGCTCGTTCGCGCCGACGACGATCGTGGCGCCCGAATAGGGGGCGGGCCTCCCGTCGACGAGGCGCTGAGTCGTCGTCGCCGGGCCGCCGCAACGGTGGCAGACGGCCTGCAGCTTGTCGACGAACTCGGCGTGGGCGAGCAGCTCGGGCATCGGCCCGAACGGAAGCCTCCGAAAGTCCTGGTCGAGGCCGGCGACGATCACGCGCGCGCCTCCGTCGGCGAGCGCGAGCGCGGCCCCGACGACCTCCCGGTCGAAGAACTGCACCTCGTCGATTCCGACGACCTCCATGTTGCGGGCACGCTCGACGAGCTCGGCGACGTTCGTCACCGGCACCGCGCGCATGCGAATGCCCGCGTGGCTGACGACGTCGGCGGCGTCGTAGCGGTCGTCGATCCGCGGCTTGAAGATGACCGAGCGCTGCCCGGCGATCTCGGCGCGGCGCAGCCGGCGGATCATCTCCTCGCTCTTGCCGCTGAACATCGGGCCGCACACGACCTCGAGCCAGCCGCCGCTCTTCGGGGGGATCCGGAGCACGCGCGGGATCGTAGGACAGAGGTCGGACGCCCGGTAGTCCCGCAACCCCTTACGGTCACTAGGATGGTTGCTACACTCAGCGTCCGCGCGGCGGCGTAGCTCAGTTGGTTAGAGCAGCGGAATCATAATCCGCGTGTCGCAGGTTCGAGTCCTGCCGCCGCTACTCCTCACCCAGTCTTTTTTCAACAGAAACCGAGAGAACACGATCTAGATGGCAGCCGGAGTTCGAGTCGCGATCACGCTCGCCTGCACCGAGTGCAAGCGTCGCAACTACCAGACGAACAAGTCGAAGCGGAACACGCCCGACCGCGTCGAGTTCAAGAAGTACTGCCGCTGGTGCGGTCAGCACACGGTCCACCGGGAGACGAGGTAGTTGGCCCGCGAGACCCGTAGGCAGCGCCGTGATCAGCGCAAGAGCTCGGGCGGAAAGCCGGCTCCGGAGGCGAAGGCCGCGCCGCAGCGCGCGCGCGCGCGCCAGCCCCAGGTGCGTCCGGGCATGCAGCCCGCCTCCACCCAGACCGGCCGCCGCGAGCCGCGCGAGCGCGGCCGCTTCGTCAAGGAGTCGTGGGGTGAGCTGAAGAAGGTCGAGTGGCCGAGCCGCTCCCAGGTGATCCAGGGAACGATCGTCGTCATCATCGCCTGCTTCATCGTCGGCGCGTACCTCTACGCAGCCGACCAGACGTTCAAGCCCTTCGTCCGCAACGTTCTCCTCGGCCAATAGGAAGAGTGGGTAAGCGATGTTCCGCTGGTACGTGATCAACACCTACTCCGGGCACGAGAACAAGGTGAAGGCCAACCTCGAGCACCGGATCGTCTC
>DATLDK010000006.1:0-42765 GCA_035525905.1 Gaiellaceae bacterium
CGGGCGACCTCGGTCGAGCAGACCGCGAGCGTCACCTGGACCGTCACCTTCGTCGAGGGCCGGTACGAGTACGTCTGCGACCCGCACTCGACCCTGATGCGCGGCGAGTTCGTGGCCGGCAACCCGCCGCCTGAGCCGACACCGCCGCCAAAGCCGGTTCCCACTGCGGGCAAGAAGCTCGTGCTCACGGTCGGCCCAAATGCCGCGATCACGCTGCGGAACGCCGCCGGCAACGCTCTGCGTGGCCTGACGGCGGGCAGCTACACGATCGTCGTCCGCGACCGCTCCAAGGTGCACAACGCCCATCTGATCGGTAAGGGCGTCAACCGGAAGTCGGGGCTCGGCGCCACCGGCACTCTGACCTGGAAGGTGAAGCTCTCGGCCGGTTTGCTCCGCTTCTTCTCGGATCGCAGCCCGAAGACGGTCAAGGGCTCGATCAGGGTGAGCTAGGACCGCCGGCTGGGCTTGACGAGCCCGGCGTTCTCGCCGCCCGCCGCGTGCATCTCCGCCTGTCGCTCGAGCTCTGAGTTCAGCTCGGCGCCGAAGAGCAGCGCGAACGCGGAGTAGTTGAGCCAGAGGAGGAGGACGATGCCACTCGCGAGCGCCCCGTAGGTCTTCGAGTACGAGTCGGAGAAGCTCGTGTAGATCGCGAAGAGGGCCGAGAGGACGAGCCACGAAACGCTCCCGACGAGCGACCCCGGTGAGACCCACTTCCAGTCGCGTAGGTCGACATTCGGAGCCAGGTAGTAGACCAGGCCGAAGAAGAGCAAGATCGCGACGAACGCGATCGGCCATCGCAGCACCGTCCACAGGAGCTCGAACGCACCGCCGAGGTGGGCCTTGTCGGCGATCGCGGCGCCGAGCGGCCCGCCGAAGATGACCAGGAGGAGCAGCCCGGCCAGGACGAGCCCCATCAGAGCGACGAGCACGATCGCGATGATCCGCGTCTTCCAGAACGGGCGCGTCTCGACGCGGTCGTAGGCCCGGTTGACCGCCTTGATCACGTGGTTCATCGCGCCGCTCGCCGCCCAGGTGGCACCGGCGGCCCCGACGACGAACGCCACCACGGAGGTGCCCTTGGAGGTCTCCTTCTGCAGCGTGTCGATCGTCTTCAGGACGTCGCCGGGCGCGACCGGGGCCAGGAACTCCTGCAGCGTCTCGTAGGCGCCGATCAGGTCGAGCAGGCCGACGAGGAAGACCATTGCGGGGAAGAACGCGAGCAACGAGCTGAAGGCGACCTGCGCGGAGAGCCCCATCGCGTCGTCGGCCAGGAAGGACTGGAACGTCCGCTTGAAGACGTTCGCCCACTCGCGGGCCGAGAACCGCCAGGGGCTCGACGGGGCGCGTCCGACCTCGGTGCTCAGCGCTCGCGGCCCTTGCGGGCGAGGAAGCGCATCGTCGCGCCGACCCCGCCGGCGAGGAAGAAGCCGGCGCCCAGAGCCCCGGCCGCGACGACGGGCAACTTGCCACGGAGCTTGCCCGTGACGTCCGTCGCATCGCCGAGGCCTTCGCGAAGCTGCTCCACGGCGGTCTCGAGCTCGTGGCGCTCGGTCTCGATCTCCCGCCGAACGGTGTCCGGAGTCCGACCGTTCCCGCTAGCCGTGGCCATTGTCCCTCGCTGTTGCAGTGCCGCTTCTCAGACGCGATCGAGCCAGGAGACCGAGCACCCCCGCGACCGCGAAGAGACCGAGCGTGACGAGCAGGAGCGCAAGCCACGTGTCGAGCACGATTGCGAGGGCGACCACCACCGTCGCAAAGAGGAACCCGAGGCCGTACAGGGCGAGGACTGCCGCGGTGACTCCGAAAGCGACCGCGACGGCCTTGGTCTTCAGCTCCAGCCGCAGCAGCTCGAGCTTGAGCTTCGCGAGCGTGCCGGCGTGCTCGGTGACCTGCTTGGCCGCCGCGACGAGGCTGGGACTCTGCTCAGCGCCGCGGGTGGGCATGTCCCCTCCAGTCGATCGCCTTCGCGAGTAGCGTGCCGACACCGAAGGCCGCTGCCGCCACGGCGATCGGATTCGCGCCCGCTCCGGCCTTTTTCTGCCTCGCATGCTGGGGCCCCGAAGGGGCGAGCGGGGCAGCCGTGCCGGGCTCGGCGTCCTTCGGCAGCTCGCCCTTCGCGCGCTTGACCATCAGCGAGGGCTTGAGCTTGCGCAGGAACAGCGCGTCGTCAGCGAGCTTGGGAGCCGCCTTCGCGGCGACTCCGCCCTTGGCTGCGGCGTTCTTCGACAGCTCCTCGAGCTTGTCTGCGCCGGACTCGACGGAACCGTCGCCTTTCATCGCTTGGCGGGTGGCTTCTCACCCGTCGCCACGCGCCAGATGCCCGAGGCGGCGCGGCGGGCCGCCATCGTGGCGGCGGCGCCGAGGGCGCCGTAGAGGCCTGTCCAGAGAATCTTGCGCAACACGTCTTCGTGGTTGCCTGCCCGGTGGCACGGCAAACCTGGGAGCCGCCCTAGCGGAGTCTGACCTCGCCCTCGCGGATTTCCGCGACGCGCTCGGCAAGGATTTCCTCGCCGCCGACCAGCAGCCCGTGGAAGATGTCGACCTGCTCGTCGCCGAGCACTTCCGCCACCTTGCCGACCTTCTTGCCGTGGGCGTCGACCACGGCCCAGCCCGGCTCGACCAGCAGCCACGAGACAGGGTCGCCGCTCATAGGCTGCCAGATACCCCCGGGCCCGTTTTCTAGACGGCCTTGCCCTCGACGCGCCAGACCGGGCCCTGCGTGGCCACGTTGTGCGTGTCGGAGAGAACGCGGAGGATGGTGAGCCGGCCGGTGACGCCCTCGTCGTCGACGCGCTCGAGGCAGCGGGCCGTCATCTGCGGCGACGCGCCGTAGCCGAAGCTGTGAGCGACGCGGAAGCGAAAGGCGCTGCGTCCCGGGACGCGCGCGGGATTGACCGGCGCGAGCAGGAGCGCGCCGCGCTGGAGATAGTCGCTCGAGTCGACCTCGAGCTCGCAGTAGAGGTCGCTCCAGTCCTCCGGCAGCTCTGCGAGCGCCGCCGTCCAGGCGTGGACGAGGGCCGCGCCCGGCACGTCGGCCTCCACCTCGCGCTCTGCGGTCCCGAGCAGGCTGAGCGTGCCCACGATCCGCTCGTCCTCGAGCTTGCCGAGCAGCTTCGTGCACTGGTCGGGGCCAATGCCGCCGCCGCCGCGCCTGACGGACAAGTGGAGCGTGTCCCCAACCCAGCTCGGGCCGGCGGGACTGAGGAGGAAGGCCGCTCGCTCGCGCTGCTCGGGATGCGGCAGCCTGAGAGCGAGCCGGGCCTCCGACCAGCCCGCGGGCAGTTCGGATCCGAGGCGACGCCACTGGTCTACCAGCCCCATGCGGCGTCAGCATAATGAAGCCCGCAATGGCGAAGGTCGAGAAGATGCGACACGGAACGGATGTGCTCTCGGACGAGCGCCTGCACGAGCTCTTCCGGGAGATGCTCCTGATCCGCCGCTTCGAGGAGAAGGTCGAGGAGCGCTTCCGTGCGGGCGAGCTGCCCGGGTTCCTGCATGTCTGCATCGGCCAGGAGGCCGTCGCTTCAGGGGTCTGTGCGGCGCTCGAGCCGGACGACGTGATCGCCTCCACTCATCGCGCCCATGGCCACACGATCGCGAAGGGCACGCACGTCAACGCCGTGATGGCCGAGCTGTACGGGAAGCTCGAGGGCTGCTCGCACGGTTACGGCGGCTCGATGCACCTGTACGACCTGGAGCAGGGCAACCTCGGCGCGAACGCGGTCGTCGGCGGCGGCTTTCCAGCGATCACCGGCGCTGCCCTCGCCTTCAAGTTTCGCAAGCAGCCGCGCGTCGCCGTCGCCTTCTTCGGCGACGGGGCCACCAACACAGGCACGTTCCACGAGTCGCTGAACCTCGCTCAGCTCTGGAAGGTGCCGGCGCTGTTCGTCCTCGAGATGAACGGCTGGGCCGAGTCGACGCCCATCTCGCAGCACTCCCCGATCGAGGATTTCTCGCAGCGAGCCGTCGCTTTCGGCATGCGCGCGATCGACGTCGACGGCCAGGACGTGGAGGCGGTCTACGCGGCCACGCGCGAGGCGCGCGAGTACGCCGCGTCCGGCGAGGGCCCCGTGTTCCTGAACGTCCGCACCTACCGTCTCGTCGGCCACTACATCGGGGACCCCCAGGTCTACCGGTCGAAGGAAGAGGTCAACGAGCTGCGCGAGGAGAAGGACCCGATCGAGCTCCTGCGCGCTCGGCTGGAGCTCTCCGATGAGGAATTCGAGGCGCTCGACGCCGAGATCGCGGCGATCGTCGAAGGGTCGGTGGAGTTCGCCAAGGCGGGAACCGATCCGAAGCCCGAGGACGCGCTGAAGTACGTGTATGCCTGAGCTGACCTACCGCGAAGCGGTACGCGACGCCCTCTCGAGCGCGATGCGCAGCGACGACGACGTCTTCATCATGGGCGAGGACATCGCCGAGATGGGAGGCTCGATGGGCGTCACGCAGGGGATGCTCGCCGAGTTCGGCCCCGAGCGGGTTCGCAACACCCCGATTTCCGAGATTGCGATCGTCGGGGCGGGGATCGGGGCCGCGATGCAGGGCATGCGCCCGGTCGTCGAGATCATGTACCAGGACTTCCTCACGCTCTCCATGGAGCAGCTCGTCAACCAGGCCGCCAAGCACCGCACGATGTCGGGCGGCCAGGTGAAGGTTCCGCTGACGATCCGGACGCAAGGTGGCGCCGGCTGGAGCCCGGGCGCACAGCACGCGCAGCAGCTCGAGTCCTGGTTCGTCCACGTCCCCGGCCTGAAGGTCGTCTACCCCTCGACGCCAGAGGATGCGCGCGGCCTCCTGTGGAGCTCGATCTACGACGACAACACGGTCATCTTCTTCGAGCATCGCCTGCTCTATCCGCTCAAGGGGACGGTTCCCGAGGAGATCGAGCCGATCGAGATCGGCAAGGCACGTGTCCTTCGAGAGGGGTCGGACGTCACTGTCGTCGCGGTCGGGCGCATGGTGCCCGAGGCGCTTCAGGCCGCCGAGGAGGCCGAGAAGGAAGGCATCTCCGTCGAGGTCGTCGATCCGCGGACGCTCTCGCCGCTCGACGACGCGACGATCGTGGATTCGGTGAAGAAGACCACACGCTGCGTCACGGCTCACGAGGCGGTCACGCGCGGCGGCTTCGGCGCTGAGCTGGCCGCGGTCATCCAGCAGGGGGCGTTCGACTATCTCGACGCCCCGATCGAGCGGGTCGGAGCGAAGTTCGCTCCCCTCGCGTTCGCGCCCGCGATGGAGCAGTGGGTAGTGCCGCACGCCGCCGATGTGCTCGAAGCCGTGAAGCGGACCGTCGCGAGAAGCTGATGGCGACCGAGGTCAAGCTCCCGCGGCTGGGCCAGGGCATGGAGTCCGGCACGATCGTCAAGTGGCTGAAGGGGGAGGGCGAGCCGGTCAAGAAGCGCGAGCCCCTCTACGAGCTCGACACCGACAAGGTCACACAGGAGGTCGAGGCCGAGGCCGACGGCGTGCTGCTCAAGATCCTCGTCGACTCCGGCGAGGTCGAGGTCGGCAAGACGATCGCCTTCATCGGCAACGAAGGGGAGGACGTTCCCTCCGGCAACGGGAAGCCGGTCGAAAAGCAACAGCAGCCAGAGACGGAAGATGCCGCGGAGGACGAGGACGAGCCCGAGCAGGAGGGCTCGCCCGGCGAGCAGATGGACGACGAGCGAGAGCGCGGCCGGGAGGCCGCCGCGGCGACCGCCGCGGCCGCGACCGCAGCGGTGCCGGAGGCGCCGTTGCGAACGGACGGCCGCGTGAAGGCCTCACCTCTCGCCCGTAGGCTCGCCCGCGAGCAGGGGATCGACCTGACGCTGCTGAAGGGCAGCGGGCCGGAGGGCCGCATCGTCGCCGAGGACGTTCAGCGCGGCGTGCCGGCACCCGCGACCGCGCCGGCTGCCGCGGCGGCGCCCGCTGCAGCTGCAGCTTCCGCCGGCGAGGTCGAGGAGATCGAGCTCACCTCGACCCGCAAGACGATCGCGCGCCGACTGACGGAAGCCTGGCAGGCACCGGTCTTCCAGCTCAGCGTCTCGGTCGACATGAGCCGCGCTCTGGCCTTGCGCGAGCGGCTGGTCGCCCGACTCCGGGAGGGGGACACCAAGCCGACCGTCGGAGACCTGCTGACGAAGGTTTGTGCAGCGGCGCTGGTGCGGCATCCCGCTGTCAACGCCCACTTCTCGGGCGACAAGATCCTGCGCTTCCCCTCCGCGCACGTCGGCATCGCCGTGGCGGCGCCCAACGGTCTCGTCGTGCCGGTGATCCGCGACGCCGACCGCCGTTCGATCCAGCAGATCGCGGCCGCCCGTGCGGACATCGTCGGTCGCGCCCGCGACGGCAAGCTGCAGCTCGCGGACCTCGAGGGTGGCACGTTCACGATCTCGAACCTCGGCATGTTCGGGATCGAGCAGTTCGTCGCCGTGCTCAACCCGCCGCAGGCTGCGATCCTCGCCGTCGGCTCGACCGAGGAGAAGCCCGTTGCTCGGGAGGGCCGGGTAGAGGTGCGGCCGCTCATGAGCATGACGATCACCTGCGATCACAGGGCGATCGACGGCGCTGACGGAGCGGAGTTCCTCGGCACCGTCAAGGAGCTGCTCGAAGAGCCGGCGCTTGCGCTCTGAATTGGCCACCGTCTGGTATCGGGTTCGTGATCTCGACCGCGCGCGTACCTTCTACCGCGACGTGCTGGGCTTCGAAGAGATCTTCGTGGACTTCGACGACGGCTGGTCGCGGCTCACGCACGGGGAGATGGAGATCGCGCTCGCTCAAGGCGAGCCGGACGAGGCCGGCGGCGTCGCCCATGTGGACGTCCTGGACGTGAAGAGCGAGGCTGAGCGTTTGCGCGCAGCCGGCGTCGATGTGGGCGTCGTCTTCGAGCTGCACGGGCAGATCAGGCTCGTGGACGTGTTCGACCCGGACGGCAACCGGATTCAGCTCGCACAGTCGCTCGACTCGTGAGCGACGTGCTCGTCAGGCGCGGCGGCGCCCAGGATCTCCGCTTCCTCAGGGACATGCTCCACCACGCGTACTACTGGCGCGAGCGTGTCCCGGGGTCGCTCGCCTCGCGGTACGTCCGCGGCTGGGGGCGCCGCGGCGACACGGCGGTGATCGCGCTCGAGAGCGGATTTCCCGTCGGCGCCGCCTGGTTCCGGCTCTTCACCGCAGCGGAGCCGGGCTACGGGTTCGTCGACGAATCGACGCCGGAGCTCGCGATCGCCGTCGTGCCGTCGAAGCGCGGCCACGGAGTCGGAGACGAGCTGCTGCAGGAGCTGATTACGAAGGCGAAAGCGGCGGGCTACGAACGCCTCAGCCTCAGCGTCGAGCCGGGAAACCCGGCCCGCAAGCTGTACGAGCGGCACGGTTTCTCGGTCGTCGACGAGGGCGACGAGGCGTGGACGATGGTCGCGGAGCTAGCATCGAGTTGACCTACCGATCGAGGAGCTGACTGCACATGGAAGTTGACGTTGCCGTCCTGGGCGGAGGCCCCGGGGGGTACACCGCAGCGATCCGCGCCGCCCAGCTGGGCGCGAAGGCAGCCTGCATCGAGCTGGAGCCCGAGCTCGGCGGGACGTGCCTGCGCGTGGGGTGCATCCCGACCAAGGCGTGGGTGCAGACCGCGCACGCACTGCACCAGGCGGAGGACGTCTTCGCGAAGTTTGGTGTCAACGTCAGCAAACCCGAGCTCGACTTCAACACCGCGGTGGAGTGGAAGAACGGCGTCGTCAAGCAGATGACTGGGGGAATCGCAGGCCTCTTCAAGTCCAACGGCGTCGAGTGGGTGAAGGGCAAGGGGCGGTTCACGGGCGCGAACACGATCGCGGTGGAGGGCGGCGAGGAAGTCACCTTCAAGCAGGCGATCGTCGCAACCGGCTCCTTCCCGATCAGGCCGCCGATCGAAGGTTTGGACTCGCCGCGCTGCGTCGATTCCACGGGCCTGCTCGCCCAGACCGAGGTCCCCGAGCGGCTCGTCGTCCTCGGCGGGGGCATCATCGGCTGCGAGTTCGCATCGATCTTTCAGCGCTTCGGCTCCGAGGTGACGATCGTCGAGATGCTCGACACCCTGATTCCCCAGGAGGACGCCGACGCAGCCAAGGAGCTCGCGAAGGCGTTCGGGAAGAGAGGCATCGCGCTCCAGCTCGGCAAGCAGTGCACACGCGTCGACGACGACGGCTCTCAGCTCACCGTTCACTTCGGCGAGGGGGAGACGGTTCAGGCCGATCTGATGCTCGTCAGCGTCGGGCGCGCTCCGCTCGTCGAAGGCCTCGGGCTGGAGGAGATCGGCGTCGAGCTCGACAGGCGCAAGGGGATCGCCACCGACGAGCATCGGCGCACGACAGTCGCCCACATCTACGCGGTCGGCGACTGCGCCGGCTACTGGCAGCTGGCGCACACCGCCTTCCGCGAGGGCGAGGTGGCAGCGGAGAACGCGTGTGGTCACGAGGCAACAATCGGAGAGCCCGCGGTGCCGCGCCCCATCTACACCGACCCGGAGATTGCCGGCGTCGGTCTCACCGAGGCGCAGGCTCGCGAGCTGCACGGCGACGACGTTGCAGTCGGCGTCTTCCCCTGGGTCGCCAACGCCCGCGCGGTGATGCAGGCCGAGACCGTGGGGTGGGTCAAGTCGATTCACGAGACCAAGTACGGCGAGCTGCTGGGGCTGATCATGGTCGGACCTCACGTGACCGACCTGATCGAGGCGGGCACGGTCGCGATCGACGCCGAGTCGACCGTCGAGACGGTCGCCGATGGCATGGCCGCTCATCCGACCCTGTCCGAGGCGATCAAGGAGGCGGGCCTCGTCGCGCTCGGCCGCGCGATCCACCTGCCGAACAAGAAGCGCGCCGCTGCGCAGGCCTAGAGATTTCTTTCGAAAGTCGCGCAAGGTTTTTCTGGGGCGGGCATCTCTATAGCCAAGGACGTGCCCTCGTCCCCACATAGGGGCCGTGCCGCCCGCCGGCCCCGCCTTTCTCCCAGAACCGCCCCCTTGCCGCAGAGGGGGCGGTTCGCTTTTGTGGACATGTCCCAGGGTCTGTCCCTGGGACAGGGCGCAAACGGCCATGGACGCAGGGCTGTTAGCCTCCGGGCATGAGCATCTTCAACAAGCGGAACGCCGTCACCGGTTGGCTGACGTGGATCGTCGCGAAGCGGGTGCTGAAGCGGAAGGCACGCGAGGCCTTGCCGGGAACGGTGGAAGGGTCGAAGCGTCCGAACAAGGGCGCGATCGCGACCGGGCTCGCCGCGGTCGGCGGCCTGCTCTGGTTCTGGCGCCGCAAGAGCTCCGACGACGCCCCTCCGCCCGCGGGAAGCTAGCACCGAGGTGACGCTCTTCCGGGCCGCCCTGGACGGGCTCGTTCCGTACGAGCCGGGGAAGCCGGAGGAGGAGGTACAGCGCGAACTCGGGCTGGAGCGCGTCGTCAAGCTCGCGTCGAACGAAGGCCCGTGGGGCCCCTTTCCCGCTGCCCTCGAGGCGATGGCGCGAGGCGCCGGCGCGCTCAACCGCTACCCCGATGGAGGGGCCTTCCACCTACGCCGGGCCCTCGCGGAGCGACACGATGTCGATCCGGCGAACGTCGCCACCGGCGCGGGCGCCGACGCCCTGATCGGCCACCTCTCGGTCGCGACGCTCGACCCAGGGGACGAGGTCGTGACCGGGTGGCCGTCCTTCATCAGCTACGTGCTCGACACGCTGAAGCTGGGCGCGGTGCCGCGCAAGGTGCCGCTCGTGGACGATCACTACGACCTCGACGCGCTGCTCGCGGCCATCGGCCCGCGCACCAAGCTCGTCTACGTGGCGACCCCGAACAACCCCACCGGGACGATGACGACCCGCGCCCAGCTCGATCAGTTCTTCGAGCGCGTCCCCGAGCACGTGCTGACCGTGCTCGACCAGGCGTACTTCGAGTACATCGATCATCCGGACTATCCGGACGGCGTGGCGGAGTACGTCAAGGCGGGCCGGCGCGTGCTCGTGCTACGGACGTTCTCGAAGATCTACGGCCTCGCCGGCCTCCGAGTCGGCTACGGCGTCGGGCCGGTCGACGTGATCCAGGCGATCGGCAAGACGCGACGGGCCTTCGACGTGAACGCCCAGGCCCAGGTCGCCGCGCTTGCGAGCATGAACGAATACGAGGAGCTGGCGGAGCGACGCCGACTGACGCACGAAGGACGAGAGACGCTCGCGCGCACGCTCCGCGAGCAAGGGCTCGAGGCAGCCGGCCCCGCGGTCGCGAACTTCCTCTTCGCGGAAGTCGGCGAGGACGCGGTACCGCTCTACGACGCGTTGCTCCGGCAGGGCGCGATCGTTCGTCCGATGGGTGGGTTCGGAGCGCCGGGGGCGCTTCGAATCACGGTCGGCACTCCGGACGAGAACGCCTTCTTCGCAGAGGCGCTCGCCTCCGTGCGGGCGGCGACGACCTAGCGGTCGGCTATTCTGGCCCCTTCGCGGTGCCAGGCGCCCGCGTCTTGCATATGCGGACGACGTTGAAGAGAGGCATGGGCCGCGGGGCAGCCGTGACCGGGAACGGCCGGCCGGTGCTCCCGCCGGGTGCCCTCTCGCCGATCACGATCTACCGTCAGCCGGAGCCGCCTCCGCGTTCGGGCTGGGCGACGCTTCGCACGATGTTCGCGTGGGCGATGGTCGCGTTGCTCGTCGTCGTCGGCTCGATCGCCGGCGGTGCGTACCTCTGGTTCCACGAGAGCGTCGCCGCTGTCGTCGCGTCGACGCCGGATGTGAAGATCGCCGCCAAGCGGCTCGACGTCGCGCTGCCGGGACAGCCCGCCACGGCGCTCGTCGTCGGGTACGACCGGCGCGCCGGCGAGGGGGCCGGCGTCAAGTCCCGCTCCGACACGGTCATGCTCGTCCGCGCCGACCCGGAGACGAAGTCCGTTTCGCTGCTGTCCTTCCCGCGCGACCTCTTCGTGCCGATCCACTGCCCGGGCAAGGGCACCTTCAATGCCCGGATCAACGGCGCCTACGCCGAGTGCGGCACCAAGGGGACGCTCGAGACGGTGCGCGCGCTCACGGGCCTGCCGATCAACTATCTGATCACCGTGAACTTCCGCGGCTTCCGCCAGCTCGTCGACGCTATCGGCGGCATCTGGCTCGACGTCGACCGGCGTTACTTCAACGACCGGGGCGGTGACTTCGGCTACGCGACGATCAATCTCTTCCCCGGCTACCAGAAGCTGGGCGGCTACCAGGCCCTCGACTTCGTTCGGTACCGCCACACGGATTCCGACCTCTACCGAGTGGCGCGCCAGCAGCTGTTCGTCCGCGCCTTCAAGGACCAGATCAAGGCGAGCGCGAGCCCACTCGACCTGCCGAGGATCGTGCGGACGATCACGGACAACGTCGAGGTCGGCCAGGGCGGCACCAAGGAGATCCAGCTGAAGACGGTGCTTCGCTACGCCCTCTTCGCGTACTCCCTGCCGCCGGGACACTTCTTCCAGGCGAAGCTGGAGGGGATCGAGGAGACCGGCGGCTTCGATCTCCTCGTGCCCGAGGCGAATGTGCAGAAAGCCGTCCAGGAGTTCGCCAACCCGGACGTGGAGTCACCCGCGAAGGCGACCGCCGTCGCGCTGAACGAGAAGCCCAAGCCCGCCGCAGACAAGGCGCCCCCGCCGCGCGAGACCACGATCACGGTTCTGAACGGCAACGGCGTGACCGGATCGGCCGGGACGGCGAGCTACCTACTCTCGCAGCGCAGCTATCAGATGATCTACCCCCCCGACGGCAAGAACGCGAACGCGCCGAACTGGCAGTACTTCAAGACGCGAATCCATTACGACGCCGCCCAGCCCGGCGCGGAAGCCGCCGCCAAGCAGGTGGCGACGCTCTTCGGCACTGACGACGTCGCGCCGCTCGATCCGGCGATCCGCGCGCTCTCGAACGGCGCGCTCCTGACCGTGATCGTCGGTCAGACGTTCCACGGCACGCTTGCGGAGGCGCCGGTCGACAAGACGCCGCAGAAGCAGAAGCCGATCGTGGCTCCGGGCGCGCAGGCTTCGCTCGCGCTCCTGCGCGAGCGTGCACCGAAGCTCCCCTTCCCGGTGCAGGTGCCGACCGTGCTCGAGCGCAGCTCCTGGATCGACAGGGAGAAGCCGGTTCGGCTCTACCGGATCGACCCCGACCGCAAGCACAAGACCCTCAGGCTGACGTACCGGACGGGCGGCGGCGAGTACTGGGGCGTCCAGATGACCGACTGGGACGAGGCGCCCATCCTCAGTGAGAGCAACTTGGCCCGCACGATCAAGGGAAGGCGCTACGACCTCTACTACACGGGGCCGAAGCTGCACATGGTCGTCCTCCGAGAGGGCGGCGCGACCTACTGGGTCGTGAACACGCTGCTCGACTCCCTGTCGAACGAGACGATGCTGGCGGTCGCGAAGGGTCTCAAACCGCTTCGTAACGTGAAGTAGGTAGTTTCCGCGCGTGTCCAGGGTCGCCGTCTTCGGGGCGGGTTACGTCGGTCTCGTGACCGCAGCCTGCTTCGCCGAGCTCGGTCACGACGTCGTCGTTCGCGACGTGCTCCCGGAGCGCATCGAGCAGCTGCGCTCCGGCGAGGTGCCGATCTACGAGCCGGGGCTCGACGAGCTGCTGCGCCGCAACGCCGTGCGCCTCACCTACACGCTCGACGTCCCGGAGGCGATAGCGGGGGCCGACTTCCTCTACGTGGCGGTGGGGACGCCGCCGACCTACTCCGGCGACGCGGATCTCTCTGCGGTTTGGACCGTCGTCGACGAGCTCGCTGCGCTCGAGGGCGACGCGATCCTCGTGATGAAGAGCACCGTGCCGGTCGGCACGGGGGCGCGCGTGCGCCACCGCCTCGACGAGCGCGGGCTCGGGCGGGTGGGGTACGCCTCCAATCCCGAGTTCACCGCGGAGGGCACCGCGATCCGGGACTTCCAGCAGCCGGATCGCATCGTCATCGGCTCGTTCGCGGCCGCCGACGGCGACGCCGTCGCGGAGCTTCATCGCGGCATCGACGCTCCGGTGGTGCGGTGCGACGTCGCCTCGGCCGAGATGATCAAGCTGGCCGCGAACGCGGCGCTGATGACTCGGATCAGCTTCATCAACGAGATCGCGAACGTGTGCGAGGCGACCGGCGCCGATGTCGTCCGCGTCGCCGAGGGCGTGGGCCTCGACCGACGGATCGGCTCGAGCTTCCTGCGCGCCGGGATCGGCTACGGCGGCAGCTGCTTCCCCAAGGACTCCCTCGCACTGAAGCAGCTGGCGGCCAACTCCGGCTACCACTTCCAGCTGCTGAACGCCGTGATCGAGGTGAACGAGCTGCAGAAGCGGCGCGTGATCGGCAAGCTCCAGCACCACCTGGGCGGCCTGCGCGGCAAGACGGTGGCCCTGCTCGGTCTCGCGTTCAAGCCGAACACCGACGACATCCGGGAGGCGCCGAGCCTCGTCCTCGCGGGGCGGCTCGTTGCGGAGGGGGCGGAGGTGCGCGCGTGGGATCCCGTCGCCGACGGCGCCGCGGCGCTCCCCCGAGCGAAGATCTGCGCCGATCCGATGTCTGCACTCGACGGAGCCGACGCGGCGGTGCTCGTGACCGAGTGGCCGCAGCTCGGGAACCTGGACTGGCGCGAGGCGGCCGAGCGCATGCGGAACCCCTTGTTGATCGACGGCCGCAACATGCTCGATCCGGCGGAGCTCCGGGCGGCGGGCTTCACCTACGACGGCATCGGGCGCGCAGCAGGTCTCGTCTAGCTCATGAGCATGCCGGCAGTGATCCTCGTCGGGGGGCTCGGCACGCGGCTGAGGCCCCTCACCGACCGCACGCGCAAGGACATGCTCGCGCTCGTCGACCGGCCCCAGCTCGCCTACACGTTCGAGCATCTGCGCCGCTACGGGGTCACGCGGGCGATCGTCTCCTGCGGTTACCTGCCGACGCAGATCCAGGAGCACTTCGGCGACGCCTACGGCGAGCTCCGGCTCGAATACAAAGTGGAGGACGAGCCGCTCGGCACCGGCGGTGCGATCCGCTTTGCCGCAGAAGGCATCGACGGGCCGTTCTTCGCGCTCAACGGCGACTCGCTGCGGGAGACCGATCTCGACGCGCTCGCTGCCTTCCACCGCGAGCGGGAGGCACGGGCGACGATCCTGCTGACGCCGGTCGAGGATCCGGCCCGGTACGGGCTCGTCCGCGTCAACGGCGACGGCCGCGTGCTCAGCTTCCTCGAGAAACCGCGCCCCGAGGAGATCGACACCAATCTGATCAACGCCGGCATGTACATCCTCGAGCGCGACGTCCTCGACCTGATCCCGGCCGGGCGGCCCGTCTCGATCGAACGTGAGATCTTCCCATTGCTCGTGGAGGAGGGCTCCGTCGCCGGGATCGCGCTCTCCGGCTACTGGCTCGACATCGGTACTCCCGAGGCGTACTTGCAGGCCCACCGTGACGTGCTCGAGCGCAACTTCGTCACCGAGCTCGGCGATGCGCTGGGCGCGGACTACACGCTCGTCTCACCGGGTGCGGACGTCAGTCCGGGAGCGCGGCTGGTGCCGCCGGTCTTCATCGGATCCGGCGCGTCGATCGCCTCAGGCGCGCGCGTCGGCAGCCTCGCAGTGATCGGTGCAGGGGCCAAAATCGGCGAGGACGCGGCGATCGAGTCAGCCGTGATCGGCGCGGGAGCGATCGTCGGGCACTCCACGAACGTCTCGGGCGCCATCGTCGGGGAGCGCGCGGAGCTCGGCTCCGCCTGCGACGTGCGCGGCCTCGCCGTCGTCGGTCCTGGCGCCAAGGTCGGCGACGGGAATATGCTCGACCACGGCCTCCGGGTCGCGGCGGACGAGACCCTCGCCGCGGGCGCAGTGACCTTCTCGTGACCGGACTCGACTCCCCCAATATCGACTCCCCCAATATCGACTCCCTCGATCGGTGGGCATTCGAAGTGCAGAAGGTCGAGAAGCCCTGGGGGCACGAGCTGATCTGGGCGCTCTCCGACACCTACGCCGGGAAGATTCTCTTCGTGAAGGCAGGCGCGGCCCTGAGCCTCCAGTTCCACAACGAGAAGGACGAGTCCTGGCTGGTGCAGTCAGGCCGGGCGAAGCTCGAGCTCGGGGAGGCGGGTCAGAAGGTCTTGCACGAGGAGGTGATCGGGGCCGGAGCGGCTTTCCGGTACCGGCCGGGGACGGTCCACCGCGTCACCGCGATCGAGGACACGACGATCATCGAGGTGTCCACGCAGCAGTTGGACGACATCGTTCGGCTGGAGGATCTCTACGGCCGCGAGGGAACGATGGAACCTTGACACGCATCTGGTAAGGTTGCGCCGATGCAGGCGCTCCCCATCGGCGAAGCGTCCGCCCAGACGGGCTGGTCGGCGCGAATGCTGCGGTATCTCGAGTCCGTCGGGCTGGTCGTTCCGACGCGAACGAACGCGGGTTACCGGCTCTATGGGGAGGCCGAGCTGAGGCAGTTGAAGGATCTGAAGCTCCTCCGCGAGCAGTTCGGTCTCGAGTTGGACGAGGTCGCTTTCGCGGCGCGTCTTCGCCGGGAGCCCGGGCTCCGTACAGCGCTGGACTCTTGGATGCGCTCGGCGGGGCCAGGCGCCGACTGGGTCGAGTGGGAGCAGCGAAAGCATGAGCGGCTGATGACAGCCGCCTGACGAAGGGAACAAATGGCCACAACGAAGCGATACGACGTGAAGGACCTGGCTCTCGCCTCCGAGGGAGTGCGCCGGATCGAGTGGGCTGACCGGCAAATGCCGGTGCTCAGCGCGATCCGGGAGCGCTTCGAGACCGAGCAGCCGCTCTCCGGCTACCGGATCTCCGCCTGCCTGCACGTGACCACCGAGACGGCGAACCTGATGCGGACGCTGCAGTCGGGCGGAGCGGACGTCGTCATCTGCGCGTCCAACCCGCTCTCGACCCAGGACGACGTCGCCGCTGCGCTGGTGGACGAGTACGGGATCTCGACCTTCGCGATCAAGGGCGAGGACAACGACTCGTACTACCAGCACATCGAGGCTGCGGTCGACCACAAGCCGCACATCACGATGGACGACGGCGCCGACGTGATCGGCGTCCTGCACACCGCCCGGCGGGAGCAGCTCGGGGACGTCATCGCGGGCACCGAGGAGACGACCACCGGCGTGATCCGGCTAAAGGCGCTCGAGCGCGACGGGAAGCTCGCCTTCCCGGTCGTGGCGGTCAACGAGGCCAAGACGAAGCACCTGTTTGACAACCGCTACGGGACGGGTCAGTCGACGCTGGACGGCATCATCCGCGCCACCAATGTCCTCCTCGCCGGGCGCGTCATCGTCGTCGCCGGCTATGGCTGGTGCGGCCGCGGCGTCGCGTCGCGGGCCAAGGGCATGGGCGCCAACGTCGTCATCACCGAAGTGGATCCGATGAAGGCGATCGAGGCGGTGATGGACGGGTTCATGGTCATGACGATGGAGGAAGCGGCCAAGATCGGCGACATCTTCATCACGGCCACCGGCGACAAGTCCGTCATCGCGAAGTCGCACATGGAGCTGATGAAGGACGGCGCGCTTCTCGCCAACACGGGCCATTTCAACGTCGAGATCGAGCTGCCGGCGCTGCGCGCACTGGCGACAGAGACGCGGCACGCTCGCGAGTTCGTCGAGGAGTTCACGCTGAGCGACGGGCGGCGGATCTACCTGATCGCCGACGGCCGCCTCGTCAATCTCGCTGCAGCGGAAGGCCACCCGGCCCAGGTGATGGACATGTCGTTCGCGAACCAGGCCCTCTCGGCGGAGTACGTCGTCCAGAACGCCGCCTCGCTCGAGAAGAAGGTGTATGTCGTGCCGGAGGAGATCGACAACGAGATCGCCCGGCTCAAGCTGGCGACGATGGGCGTCACGATCGATCAGCTCACGGAGGAGCAGGCGAAGTACCTGGCCTCGTGGGACGAGGGGACTTAACCCCAGACCGGATCGTTCGTCTGGAAGCCGGCGCGGTCGTGCTGCTCGACCAGCGCCGGCTTCCGGACGAGGAAGTCGAGCTGCGTTGCGAGTCGGCCGCCGAGGTAGCGGCGGCCATTCAGACGCTCGCCGTGCGCGGGGCGCCGGCGATCGGCGTCGCCGCCGCGTACGGCTACGCCCTGGCTGCCGAACGTGGGGAAGACCTCGACTCGGCCTACCGCGTGCTGGCGGACTCGCGCCCGACGGCGGTCAACCTCGTCTGGGCGCTCGAGCGCATGCGGGCGGAACCGACTCCGGAGCGAGCTCGCGCGCTGCACGAGGAAGAGGTGTCGCGTTGTCGTCGCATGGCCGCGCACGCGGCAGCTCTCTTCGGACCGGGGACGCGCGCGTTGACGCACTGCAACGCGGGCGGCCTCGCGACCGGCGGGTACGGGTCGGCCGTCGGCGCCCTTCGCTGCGCCTGGGAGGACGGCCTGCTCGCGCACGTGTGGGTGGATGAGACGCGCCCGCTCCTCCAGGGGTCGAGGCTGACCGCATGGGAGCTCGAGGCGCTGGGGATCCCGCACGCGGTCATCGCCGACTCGGCTGCCGCGCACCTGATGAGCCTCGGTGAGGTCGACTGCGTCGTCGCGGGAGCGGACCGGATCGCCGCGAACGGTGATGCGGCCAACAAGATCGGGACGTACGGCCTGGCAGTCGCCGCGGCGCACCACCGGATACCGTTCTACCTCGTGGCTCCCACCTCCACGATCGACGCTCAGACGCCGACCGGCGGGGAGATCCCGATCGAGGAACGCGACGGTGCCGAGATCACGACACGCTCGCCAGCGCGCAATCCTGCGTTCGATGTCACGCCGGCCGGGCTGATCGGGGCGATCGTGACCGAGGAAGGCGTGCACCGCGCGCCCTACAGCGAGTCGCTGCCGCGATGAACGTGCTGGAAGAGATCAAACAGGAGGTCGAGAGTGACCCCACGTCCGTGGGCCTCTTCCTCCATGGCTCCCGTGCAGCTGGGACGGCCCGGGAAGGCTCCGACTACGACCTGATGCGGGTCGTGACCGACGAGACGTACCCCGCGCGCGCGGCGCTTCGTGACAAGCGAACCGGTGCCGATGGGATCGCCGCGGACGTCTTCTATTCGTCGCCTGCACGCCTGCGCGAGCTGGCCGAGCAGCCGGACTGGCGAGTCGGGATGCTCGTCACCGGCCGCGTCCTCGTGGACAGCGGTCCTCTGGCCGCCCTGGTCGAGACGGCCTTGCGCCGAGCGGGGGAGCACGCTCGGGCGAACCTGGACGAGCACTACGACGCCTATCTCAACTGCTTCGTCCGGTCGCTGAAGTCGTGGCGGCGGGGCGACGAGCTCGGCGGTCGCATGCAGGCCTCGGAATCCGTTCTTCATCTGGTGCGGCTCCTCTTCGCCCTCGAGCGTCGATGGCACCCCTACCACGATCAGCTCGAGGGACCGCTGGCCGAGCTCGAGAGCGTCCAGGCGTGGGGTGAAGGCGAGTTGTCGGGCGCGATCCTCCGGATCGTCCGCGACGCCGAGCCGACGTTCCAGCAGCAATTGGAGCTGCGGGTCGAGGCGCTCCTGGAATCGCGGGGAATCGCGCATCAGTGGGGCCCGGAGGACGATCTCGAGCCTTTGAAGGAGCACCGGTTCCAGTGAAAGCGATCGTGCTCGCGGCCGGATATGCGACGCGTCTCTACCCGCTGACCCTGAACCAGCCCAAGCCGCTCCTCCCGGTGGGCGGTCGGCCGATGCTCGATCGGTTGCTCGAGTCGCTCGCGGGCGTCGGGATGGACCGGACCTACGTGGTCACGAACGGAAAATTCGCCCCGCACTTCCGGGCGTGGGCCGCCGACCGGCCGGACGTGAGCGTGCTCGACGACGGCACCACGAGCGATCAGGACAAGCTGGGCGCCATCGGGGACATCGCCTTCGTGCTCGAACAGGCCGAACTCGACGACGACCTGGTCGTGGTCGCCGGCGACAACCTCTTCTCGGAGGATCTGACGGCGTTCGGAGATTTCTGCCGCGAGCGGGCGGCGCCCGTGATCGCGGTGTACGACGTCGGCGATCTCGCGCAGATGTCCAAGTACAACGCGATCGAGATCGACGGCGAGGGCCGGATCACCTACTTCGAGGAGAAACCGGCCAACGCCGCGAGCACCCTCACCGGGATCGCGCTCTACTTCTATCCGCGACAGGTGCTGCAGTTGATCAGGCAGTACGTCGCCGACGGCAACAATCCGGATCAGCCGGGGCGCCTGATCCAGTGGCTCTATCCCCGCACGGCCGTCTACACGTGGCTTGTTCCGGGCACGTGGTACGACATCGGCTCCGCCGAGACGCTCCGCGAGGCAGACGAGGTCTTTTCACGAAGTTGACCGGGCCGCGTTGCGCTTTCGTCGCACTGGAGTCAGTAGCGTCGAAAAGGTGCTCCTCGACGTGCTCCTTCCTCAGCGTTGCGCGGCCTGCGAGATGCCCGGCGGGGCACTGTGCTCCCAGTGCCGCGACGCGCTGATCCGGCTCTCGCCCCCGTTCTGCGCCCGCTGCGGCTCGCCGGGAGCATGGCCGGTGCAGCGCTGCGCCGAGTGCAGCGGCCGGCGGATCGCCTTCGCGTCGGCGCGGGCGGCGATCGTCTACGACACGACGGCTCGGCGTTTCATCCGCGCCTGGAAGGAGCGCGGTCAAAGGCGGCTCGCACGCGAGGCGGCGTCTCTCGTCGTCGAGACACTGTCCCGTCCGGACGTCGGGGCGCTCGCCTTCGTTCCCTCGGACCGGGATCGTGCGCTCGAGCGGGGCCATCGGCCGGCGGAGGCGTTGGCGCGCGAGCTCGGACACGCGTGGGAGCTTCCGGTCGGCCCGCTCCTGCGGCGGACTCGGGCGGTGGAGCCGCAACGCGGCCTCGGGCTGAAAGAGCGCCGTCGCAACGTGGCCGGAGCGTTCGCGTCGGGTCGGGCTTCGCCGTCGCGGGTCTGTCTCGTCGACGACGTCTACACGAGCGGCGCGACCGCCGCAGCGGCTGCGTCGGCGCTGCGCCGCGGCGGCGCTCGCAGAGTGGAGGTGGTGACGCTCGCACGGGCGGTGCGCTGATGCCCCGGCAATCGAGGACGCGTTCCGCCGCTGATCAGGCACGCGCCGGAGATCGACCGTCCGTTACCCTGGCGGTCTACCACCGGACGAAGGAGACGCGATGCGACTTCAGGTCAAGGGCCGAAATGTCGAGGTCAGCGATTCGATCCGGAGCTATGCCGAGGAGAAGCTGGGCAAGCTGGAGCGGCAGCTCGCCGATCCGACGGAAGTCGAGCTGGAGCTCGCCATCGAGCACAACCCGTCGATCGCGAACAACCACGTCGCTGAGGCGACGGTGCGGACGAAAGGCCCGACCTTGCGCGCACGGGAGGCCTCCACCTCGTACGAGTCGTCGATCGACCAGCTCGTCGAGAAGCTCGAACGCCAGGTCAAGCGCTACCGCGAGAAACGGAGCCGTAAAGGGACGGTTCGGCGCGCCAATGGGCACGCGCCGGCCGAAGAGCCGAAGTTCTCGGCGGAGCAGCTGGAGCAGATGATCGTCAAGTCGAAGCAGTTCGACCTCCAGCCGCTGACGCCGGACGAGGCGGCCCTCGAGCTCGAACTGGTCGGCCACGACTTTTTCGTCTTCGTCAACGTCGACACGGGCAAGACCAACGTGGTCTACCGTCGTCGTGCGGGCGCTTACGGGCTGATCGAGCCGCTCGCGTAGTTGGGGATCTTCCGCCGGACCAGGGCGCTCCACGAGCAGCTCGCGGAGCAGGCCGGGCTCGATATCGGCGCGCCCGATCCGGTGGAGCGGCCACGCTCGCGCGCGGCGGAGCTGATCCAAGGCCTCGCGGACGGCTTCGTCGGCACCCCGCCCGATGCGTTCGGCAAGCCCTCACCGCTGGGCGAGGTCGCGATCCACGGCGTGCACCGGCCGCGGCAGTGGGACACGGTCGCGAGCGTCCGGGCAGAGTTGCCCGGTAACGAGGTGCACTTCACGGCGCTCCCCGACGGGACGCTGCTGGTCGAGGAGGAGGTCCCCGCCGGCGCACTGGCGGCGCTGGCAGATGCCGTGGAGGCCACGGTCGGCGCGCCCTACCGCGCCGAGGGCGTGCGCAGAAGCGAGAGCGTCTGGGCGGTCGCGGCGAAGCAAATCGAGGTGCGGGCCTACCCGGGGCACGAAGGCGACGAAATCGAGCTCGTCGAGGACGACCATGTCATCATCGGCCACCGGCTCGACGGAGACCTCTTCCAGGTGGAGGTGACGCCGCTCTAGCGCCTCAAACCGAAGCGCTGACGGTCGCCCACGCGGCGAAGCCGAGCGTCCGGCCGGATGCGTAGGCGAGGCCGCGCCGCCCGAGCTGGGCGTCGAACCGAGGGGCCAGCGTGCGGAAGAGGACGTCCTTGCCGCTCGCCAGTCGTCGCAGCCGCAGCTGTCTACCAGCGGCGTAGGCCACGATGTCTTCCGAGTAGCCGAGCCAGCGAGCACCCGCCGGAAGCCCGATCCGTGTCACCGCGGCTCCGCGGTGAATCTCCAGGCCCGCGACCGTCTCAACGATCAGCCCGGGCGCCGCCAGCACGGCCGACTGGGCGCCGCCGGAGTCGGGAGTCGTGACGCCGAGAGGGCGGCCGGTGAGCGAGATCGTGAGCACGGTTCCGTCTGCGAGCACCGCGGCGTAGCCGCGCGAGTGGGCCGTCAGCGCGCTCACGGGCTGGGACGCGTCGAGCGAGAACTTTCGGGATCCGTCGGGGGCCAATACGGCGATGCGGTTGCCGACGGTGTACGGCAGGGCCTCGTCCCAGGCGCGCCCCAGCACGATCGGAGCCGGACCGTCGACGTCCGCCGCTTCGAACGCGATCCGCTTCGCGCGCGCCGTTCCCCGCTTCGTCCACAGCGACCACTCGCGGGTGTTCCCGCCGATGTACGTCAGCCAGAGCTCGCGGCCGCCGGCGACGGACACGCCCGCGACGCCGCTGCCGGTGCTCGTCGAGGCGAAGCAGTGCGTCGCCACGCGCACGTCGGCGCGCGTCGCGGTGTCCCAGCGGCGCACCTCGTGGCAGCGGGGCCGATACTCGTCGGCATAGCCGACCTCGACGCCCGTGATGCCCACCGTGGAAACCGGTCCGACGACGGTCCGCTCGCGCAAAGTCGTCGCGGCGGCCGCCGGAATGACCACCAGAACCGCCGAAATCACCAGGAGCCGCTTCACGCGCCAAACGCTACAGCGACGCTGTTAGCCCTCCGTGAAGCCCCCGTAAGGAACCGGCGCAGCGGCTACCCTACGTCGATGCCAACCGCCGACTTCGGGAAGCTCGAGAAGGTCCTCCGCCTGGGCGAGGGGCGCCGCATGAAGCGGCTCGCCTCCCAGGCCGCGTACATCGCCACCCTCGAGCCCGACTTCCAGAAGCTCTCGGACGAAGAGCTCCGCGCCACCACCGCGAACCTGCGGGAGCGGCTGGGGAACGGCGAGGCGCTCGACGAGCTGCTCTTCGAGGCGTACGCAGCGGTGCGCGAGGCGCGCTGGCGCGAGTCGCAGCAGCGGATGTTCGACGTCCAGATGATGGGCGGAATCGTCCTCCACGAGGGCGACATCGCGGAGATGAAGACCGGTGAGGGCAAGACATTCGTCGCCGCCACTGCACTCTTCCTGAACGCGCTCCCCGGCACCGGCGTCCATCTGGTCACGGTCAACGACTACCTCGCCAAGCGCGATGCCGAGTGGAACCAGCCGGTCTTCGAGCGACTCGGCATGACCGTCGGCTTCATCCAGAGCATGATGCCCTTCGCGGAGCGCAAAGAGGCCTACGGCGCCGACATCACCTACGGCACGAACTCCGAATTCGGCTTCGACTATCTGCGCGACAACATGGCCGTGTCCAAGGACGGCCTCGTCCAGCGCAGCCATTCCTTCGCGATCGTCGACGAGGTGGACTCGATCCTGATCGACGAGGCGCGCACGCCGCTGATCATCTCCGGCGAGCCCGAGACCGCGGCGACGACCTACTACGACTT
Source organism: Gaiellaceae bacterium (assembly GCA_035525905.1). Taxonomy (GTDB): domain Bacteria; phylum Actinomycetota; class Thermoleophilia; order Gaiellales; family Gaiellaceae; genus Gaiellasilicea. Next base: position 22,929 of record DATLDK010000006.1, read on the forward strand.
CGCGCGCATCGTGAAAGAGCTCGTCGGCGCCCCGGCAACGCGCAAGGGCGAGAAGGGGGAGGACGAGACAGAGCTCTCGGGAGCGGACTACCTCTTCGACGAGAAGCACAAGACCGTCTCGCCTGCGCAGACCGCGATCGACAAGATCGAGCGCGCGCTCCGGATCGAGAACCTCTACGACCCGACGAACGTCCAGCTCGTGAACCACCTGATCCAGTCGCTCAAGGCCGAGTCGCTCTACCAGCGCGACGTCGACTACGTCGTTCAGGACGGCGAGGTGAAGATCGTCGACGAGTTCACCGGCCGGATCATGGAGGGACGCCGCTGGAGCGACGGGCTCCACCAAGCGGTCGAGGCGAAGGAGGGCGTCCGGATCCAGGAGGAGAACGTGACGCTCGCGACGATCACGCTCCAGAACTACTTCCGCCTCTACGAGAAGCTGGCCGGGATGACCGGTACGGCGAAGACCGAGGAGAAGGAATTCGTCGAGATCTACAACCTCCACGTGGTCGAGATCCCCACGAACGTGTCCGTCACGCGCCGTGATGAGAACGACTTCATCTTCAAGACGAAGGAGGCGAAGTTCTCGGCCGTGATCGACGACATCAAGGAGCGGCACGAGAACGGCCAGCCCGTGCTCGTCGGCACGATCGCCGTCGAGACGTCCGAGTACCTCTCCGAGCTGATGAAGCGGCGCGGGATCCCGCACAACGTTCTCAACGCGAAGGAGCACGAGCGCGAGTCCGAGATCATCAAGGACGCGGGACAGCAACAGGCGGTCACGATCGCGACCAACATGGCCGGCCGCGGCGTCGACATCAAGCTCGGCGAGGGCGTCGTCGATCTCGGGGGCCTGTACGTGCTCGCGACCGAGCGGCACGAGTCGCGCCGGATCGACAACCAGCTCCGCGGCCGCTCCGGGCGGCAGGGCGACCCCGGTGAGACACGCTTCTACCTCTCGGGCGAGGACGACCTCGTGCGGCTGTTCGCAGGCGACCGAATCAAGAACATCATGGAGCGCTTCAAGCTCCCGGACGACCAGCCGATGGAGGCCAAGATCCTCTCGAACCAGATCGAGAATGCGCAGAAGAAGGTCGAGGAGCAGAACTTCGTCGCCCGGAAGAACGTCCTCAAGTACGACGACGTGATGAATACGCAGCGGCAGGTGATCTACGAGCAGCGACGCCGCGTGCTCGACGGTGACGACCTGTCCGACGAGGTGCGCGAGTGGATTCGCGAGGTCGTCGAGACGAACGTCAACAACGCGACGGAGGCCGAGTTCCCCGAGGATTGGGATCTCGCCGCGCTGGTCGCGCAGATGCAGGGCCTGTACGGCACCGACATCACCGCCGAGGAGCTGCGGGACGAGGTCGAGCTCGAGCGCGAGGCGCTGATCGAGGAATTCGTCGAGGACGCGCTGGAGACGTACGACGAGAAGGAGAAGCTGTACGGGCTCGAGCTGATGCGCGAGATCGAGCGCTACGTGATGCTCCAGGTCGTCGACTCGCGCTGGCGCAGCCACCTCGATTCGATGGACTACCTGCGTGACGGCATCCACCTGCGCGCGATGGCGCAGAAGGACCCGCTGGTGGAGTACCGCGCCGAGGGGCACGCCATGTTCGAGGAGCTCGGCGGGACGATCCGCGAGGAGGTCGTGCTGACGCTCTTCCACGCCGAGATCGAGGTGAACGACCCCCCGCCCGAGCTTGAGCGGGGCAACGGGAACCTCCAGTACCAGCACGACACTGCCGCCGGATCCGAGGTCATCGCCGCGGCCGGCGGCGCCGCAGCCTCGGTCGGCACCGCGTTCGAGCCGCAGAGCGGGGGCGGCACCGCGACCGCGACAGCCGTCAACTCGCACAAGGACGTGGGTCGCAACGATCCGTGCTGGTGCGGCTCGGGCAAGAAGTTCAAGAAGTGCCACGGAGCCTAGCCTTGTCCGAGACCGCAATCCCGCTCGACCAGCAGCTCGAGGAGATCAGAGCCCAGCTTGCCTGGGTTCGTGATTACCTTTGACCCGGATGCCGTAGCGTCCCGCGTTGCCGAGCTCGAGCAGGAATTGGGGGAGCCCGGCTTCTGGGACGATCAGGGCCGCGCCACCGCGGTCTCGACCGAGCACTCACGCCTGTCCAAGCGCCTCGAGCGCTACGAGCGGCTGCAGCGCGAGCACGACGACGCGGCAGAGCTGCTCGAGCTCGATCCCGACCTCGCCGCGGACATCCAGTCGCAGCTCGAGCCGATCCGGAGCGAGCTCGAGCGCCTTCAGGAGGACGCGCTCTTCAACGGCGAGTACGACACCGGCGACGCCGTCGTTTCGGTTCACTCGGGCGCGGGCGGAACGGATGCCCAGGACTGGACGGAGATGCTGCTGCGGATGTACCTGCGCTGGGCCGAGCATCGCGGCTTCCAGACCGAGCTCGTCGAGGCAAGTCCGGGCGAGGAGGCGGGCCTCAAGTCGGCGACGTTCACCGCGAAGGGCGAGAACGCCTACGGCCTCTTCAAGGCCGAGCGCGGCGTCCACCGGCTCGTCCGCTTGAGCCCGTTCGACAGCGCCCACCGGCGCCACACGGCCTTCGCGCAGGCGGTCGTCGCACCTCTCCTTCCCGAGGAGACCGCCGTCGAGATCGACGAGGACGACCTGCGGATCGACACGTACCGAGCCTCCGGCGCGGGCGGGCAGCACGTCAACAAGACCGACTCCGCCGTTCGGATCACCCATGTGCCGACCGGGATCGTCGTCCAGTGCCAGAACGAGCGATCGCAGACCTCGAACAAGCAGACGGCGCTGCGGATCCTCAAGTCGAGGCTCGTCGAGCTGCAGGAAGAGCAGCGCGAGGCGGAGCTCGCCAAGGAGCGGGGGGCAGCGCAGGACATCGGCTTCGGGAGTCAAATCCGAAGCTACGTGCTCCAGCCCTATCAACTCGTCAAAGACCTCCGCACCGGCCACGAGGCCGGGAACGCCCAGGGCGTGCTCGACGGCAACCTCGACGGATTCGTGCGTGAGTACCTGCTCGCCAAGGCCGCGGGCAAGGCGGTCTGAGCCGCGTGTCGGCTAGACTTCGAGACCCCAGATGCCGGAGCGGCGACCGGTCGAGAAGACCGCGCCGACTTCCCCTTCACTTCCGGTGACTGACACGAACTTGCAGACAGACGTGACCCAAGCGGCGGCCGTCGAGCCGCAGAACGGCCTTCCGGCAGACGCCTCCGCCGCGGCCACCGTCGACGCCTCCGTCGCGGGCACGATGATCGTGTTCGAGAGCGTAACCAAGGTGTACGAGCCGAACGTGATCGCCCTCAACGACGTCTCCTTCGTGATCGACAAGGGCGAGTTCGTCTTCGTCGTGGGCGCCTCCGGCTCGGGCAAGTCGACCATGATCCGCCTGCTGCTGAAGGAGCTCGAGCCCAGCTCCGGCCGTATCCTCGTCGGCGGACGGGATCTGACTCGCCTCAAGCAGTCGAAGGTGCCGCTGCTCCGGCGGAACGTCGGCTGCGTCTTCCAGGACTTCAAGCTCCTCCCGAACCGGACCGCCGGCGAGAACGTGGCGTACGCGCTCAAGGTGCAAGGCGAGAGCACGTCGAGCATCAGGCGCAAGGTGCCGGAGGCGCTCTCGCTCGTGGGGCTCTCGGACAAGAACGGATCGCTGCCGGACGAGCTCTCGGGCGGCGAGCAGCAGCGCGTCTCGATCGCGCGCGCCGTCGTCAACCATCCGCCGCTCCTGATCTGTGACGAGCCGACCGGAAACCTCGATCCCGACACGTCAGTCGGGATCATGCAGCTGCTCTACCGGATCAACCGCGCGGGCACGACGATCCTGATGGTCACCCACGACCGAGAGATGGTCGACAAGATGCGCCGTCGCGTGATCGCGCTCGAGGACGGCCGGCTTGCGCGCGACGAGCGCCGCGGGGGGTACGAGAGCGAGTGAGGGTCAGGCTGCTGTTCTCCGAGTCGCTTCGGTCGCTCGGCGCCAACCTGTCGACGACGATTGCCGCGACCATGACCGTGCTGATCGGCATGTTCCTGCTCGGCCTCTTCATCGCGCTGGGCTCCTGGGTCGTTTCCTGGTCCGACCACGTCAAGCGCGAGCTCCTCGTGAAGGTCTTTTACAAGCAGGACGCGACGGAGGCTCAGATCAACGACGTGCGCGCCCAGCTCGAGGCCGATCCGCGCGTGAAAAAGGTCACGTTCGTTTCCGCGGAGCAGGCGCTCGAGCGAATGCAGAAGAAGTTCCCGGAGCTGACGGCGAACCTGCCCTCGAACCCGCTGCCGCCGTCGCACGAGATCGTGCCGGAGCGCGCCGAGGACGTGAACGCGATCGCGACCAGCCTCAAGCCGGTTCCGGCCGGCGTGGACAAGATCAAATACGGCAAGCAGACCGCAGACCGCATCCTGCGCGTCGCCCGCGTGATCGAGATCGTCTTCTTGGCGGCGGTGCTCGTGCTCCTTGTCGCCTCGACGCTCCTGATCGCGAACACGATCCGCCTCTCCATCTTCTCGCGCCGCCGTGAGATCGAGGTGATGAAGCTCGTCGGCGCCACGAACTGGTTCGTTCGCGGCCCGTTCATGCTCGAGGGCCTGATCTGCGGGCTGCTGGGCTCGCTCGTGGCGATCCTCTTGCTGCTCGTGGGCAAGGAGCTCGCGTTGCCGGCGATCCTCGGCCGAATCGAATCGTCGTCGGACGTCGAAGCGCTCTCGTTTCTTGTGAACGCGCTGATCCTGCTGGTCGTCGGGCTCGGGGTTGGCGCGGTCGGCTCCGGCTTGACGCTCCGGCGTTTCCTGCAGGTCTAGCGACCCGTGGCATCCCGCCGGGAGCATCGCGGCCGCCAGAAGCGGCCGAGCCGCAGTCAACGCCGCCTGCGCCGCGACGCGCACACGCGCGTGCCCGAGCCGCAAATCGTTCTTCCCTACCGGGTCGTGGAGCCGGAGACGGTCGTCGCTCACGTGGGTCCGACCAACTCGGGAAAGACGCATTCTGCGCTCGAGTTTCTCGCCGAGACAGGACGAGGCGTCTTCGCCGCGCCGCTGCGGATGCTCGCGCAGGAGGCGCACCGGCGGCTGAGCGCCCGGCTCGGCGACGAGCACGTCGGCCTCGTCACAGGTGAGGAGCGCCTCAACGAGCGCGCTCCCATCATTTGTTGCACGGCCGAGATGGCGCCGCTTTCCGGCGAGGTGCTCGTGCTCGACGAGGTGCAATGGGCCGACGACAACGAGCGCGGTTCTGCCTGGACACGGCTGCTGCTCGCCGGCCAGTACAAGCACATCCTCCTCCTCGGCGCCGTCGAGTCGCTGCCGCTGATCCAGAACGCGTTTCCCGACGCGGAGGTTCGCTTCTTCGAGCGGAAGGCGCCGCTCGACTGGACGGGCGCAGTTTCTTTTCAGAGCCTCAGGCCCGGCACCGTCGTCGTTGCGTTCAGCCGGCGCGCCGTGCTCGCCCTCGCCGGAGAGCTGAACCGCCGGCAGCCCGGCCGCGTCGCCGTCCTCTACGGCGCGATGCCACTCGGCTCGCGCCGCCTCGAGATCGACCGGTTCATGAGCGGGCAGGCCGATGTCTGCTGCGCGACGGACGTGCTCGGCCATGGGGTGAATCTTCCCTGCGAGACGCTCCTCTTCGCCGAATCGCAGAAGTTCGACGGCGAGGAGCGGCGCGACCTGCATGCGTGGGAGATCGCGCAGATAGCCGGGCGTGCCGGGCGCTTCGGCCTGGTCGAGCGCGGCCACGTCGGCGTCTTGACGGGGATCGTCTGGGCGAACGCCGACCCGGATCTGATCGAGTCCGCACTGACCCCGCATGTGCCGCTTCCGGGCGGCCACATGGGCTACCGCGTCGTTGACACCGCGCGGATCCGGCCACGCCTGGAGGATCTACCGGTCGAGAGCCCGCATCAGCTCGCAGCGGCCCTGCGCGCCTGGCATACCGCCGCGCTGCGCCGCTGGGCGACGGAAGGCTGGCTCTCGGTCGAGTCGATCGGTCCGTTGCTCGGCCGGCTCGAAGCCGTCCAGCGCCGGCTGAAGGAGCGCGGCCGGAGCCTCTCGCTCGAGCAGACCTGGAAGCTCATGAACGCTCCCGTGGACGAGGACAACGTCGAGCTGCTCGCGACGCTCGCACTGGCAGTCGCCGGCGACCGGGCGGCGCGACCGGTGCTCGCATGGCTGCTCGACACGAGTCGTCTGCGCGAGGCGTCGCTGGAGGATGCCGAGCAGGCCGCGCGCACGGCGAGCATTCTGCGCTGGTTCGCGCTGCAGTACACGCAGGTCGGCGGCGTCACGCTCGAGAAGGCGGCTGAGCTGGAGGAGGCCGCGGCGCGCCGCGTCAGCGACAAGCTCGCTGCCGAGGTGCGCTCACCGTCCGTGGGCCGCTGCAAGTCCTGCGGACAGAGCTGCGCTCCGTGGTTCGCTCTTTGCGAGCGCTGCTACGGCCGCGGTCGCCGGTAGCGCACGGTCACGGCCATCGTCGCCGTGATCACGACGGCAGCGACGATGTTCGGCAGGATCAGCGCCCAGTTCCCCAGCGCGATCCCGTAGGCGAGCCAGAGCAGGAAGCCGACGAAGAGCACCGTCATGTAGCCGAGTGAGACCCCGCGCGACGAGCGGTGTTGGACGATCTTCCTGATCTGCAGCAGCGGGGAGACCGCCATCGCGATGCCCCAACCGGCAGCGACGAACGCGAGCGCGGTGACCACTCCCTCAAGCTACCTACACTTGCCCGCATGGCGAAACCGACCGGAACCAAGCTGATCGCGGACAACCGCCGCGCTCGCTACGACTACGAATTGCTCGACCGCTTCGAGGCGGGCCTAGTGCTGACCGGCACGGAGGTGAAGTCGCTGCGAGATGGGCGCGTGACGCTCGCGCACGCGTATGCGGACGTTCGCGGCAACGAGGTCTGGCTGATCGGCGCCGACATCGCGGTCTACGACAACGGGAACATTTCGAACCACGAGCCCGGCCGCGACCGCAAGCTGCTGCTGCACCGCGGCGAGATCGCCTCGCTCACGGGGAAGGTGCGCGAGAAGGGCCAGACGATCGTCCCGACCCGTCTGTACTTCAAGGACGGCAAGGTGAAGGTGGAGCTCGCGCTCGCGCGCGGCAAGGAGAAGGGCGACAAGCGCCGCACCATCGCCGACCGCGACGCAAAGCGGCAGATCGACCGGGCGGTCAAGACGCGACGATAGTTCCGCGCACGATCACCACGCCCGGCTCGAGAATGTAGCCGTGGCGCTCGTTGAGTCGCCGGATGGGCTCGTTCCGCACCTCGTTCGAGGTTTGTAGCGACATGTAGCCGTTGGCCTTCGCCCAGGCGATCTGCGTTCGCTTCAGGGCTGCCGCGATCCCGCGGCCGCGATGTGCGCGCTTGACTCCGGTGAGGTCGTGAAACGCCCGCTCGGGGCTTTCCGGGGAGAGGGAGAGCTTGGCAAAACCGACGACCTCCCCGCGCTCCACCGCGACGAAGACGGCGCGCGGGTCGTCGCTGTCACCCTGCATGTCGCGTGCCAGCCACTCCTCGAGCGTCCCGATGTTGTCCTCTTCCTCGCCCGGGATGTCCTGCGTGGCCTCGCGGGCGACCTCCCAGAGGCCGGCCGCGAGCTCGGGCCGTTCGGACCAGGTGACGATCTCGACGCCCTCCGGCGGCGCAGCGTCTGCGATCTCTGCCTGCGTCAGATCGAGCACGAGTTTGGAGTTCCGGCCGACCTCCTGGTAGCCGTGGTTCGCGGCCCAGGCGAGGCTGCCCTCGTCGTCCTCGGAGACGGGCCCCTCGAGCTCCGTGCATTCGTGCTCGGCGGACCAGCCCTCGAGGGCATCGAGGACGGCGATCCCCACGCCCGCGCCTCGCTCGTCGGGCGCCACGAAGGCGGCCCCGATCGCTCGGTGCGGGGGGGTGTGCCAGCCGGTCAGCGCGAAGCCGGCGCCGACCGTCTCCTCCTCGCGCTCTGCCAGAAGCCAGACCATGTCGGCGGCCTGTCTGCGCCAGTCGACGAAGCTGGAGACGCTCGCGTGCTCGCGCGGCTGCGCGTCCTTGGCGACGGCGACGAGCTCGTCCAGCTCATCCTCGGCGATCTCGCGAATCCGCAGCATGCGGCTACACTATGTAGGTACACACATACGGGGGCGACCTGGTTTCGACGTGGTCGGTTCTCCGGTAGAGCTGCAAGCCGAGGTCCCCGGTCGGCCTCGTAAATCCACCGGGAAACGAACAAATGCGAAGAATGATCTCGCACTCGCTGCCTAGGTAACTCTAGGACTGGCGACGTCGCCCCTGGCTCGGCCCGAGGTCAGGTAAGCGGCGCCAACGTTCGGGCTCGGCACCAAGGGAGAGCCAATCGCCCGAGGTGCGACGCTTCAGGATGGCTAGCCCGTCGGTAGGTCGTCTGGGAACCGGCCGCCGGGCGAAAGCAAAGCCCAGACTACGCTTGTAGAGGCTCTATCCGGTGCGTCCGCGGACGCGGGTTCGATTCCCGCCGCCTCCATCACACGATGCGACGCAGCGCGAGAAATCGCGCTGTGCACAACCGCGACCGAGCCGTCTCGGCCATCCTTGGTAATGGCCCTGGCGCCTGTTACAGTCGCGTCCTTCTCACGAGGAGGGACAGTGGCTAGCTTCTTGATCGTGGGTGCCGGCCAGTCGGGGCTGCAACTCGGGATTGGCCTGCTTGATGACGGCCATGACGTGACCGTGGTCACCAACCGTGCGGCGGAAGAGGTGCGAAACGGATATCTGCTGTCCGGGCAAACCCAGTTCGGCAATTCGCTCGCGACGGAGCGCGCGCTCGGCATCGATCTGTGGCAGGACGAGTGTCCCCAGCTCGAGGGGATGGCGTTCGCCCTCTTCCCGCCTCGCGACCCGAACCCGGTCTTCGACTGGGGCGCGCGTCTGGACCTACCGGGACAGTCGGTCGACCAGCGAATCAAGTACCCGGCCTGGATGGAGCTGTTCGAAGAGCGCGGCGGGCGCCTCGAGATCGCACAGGTGGGAATCCCCGAGCTCGAGCGCTACTCCGACGCGCACGACCTCGTGATCGTCTCGGCCGGCAGGGACACGAAAACCCTGTTCGCCCGCGTACCTGAGCACTCCCCGTTCGACAAGCCGCAGAAGATCGTTTCCATCGCCGCGGTTCACGGCGTGCCTCCTCGCGAACCCTGGGACGGGGTCTGCTTCACGATGGTCCCGGGTCATGGCGAGAACATCGTGCTGCCGACGCTCGGCCCCAGCGGGCCAGGCCACCTCATCGTGTTCCAGTTCTTTCCTGACGGGGGCTGGGGCGACTGGCCGGATACCAACACGATGGAGGAGCACCTCGCCCATTCCAAGCAGCTGCTGAAGGAGTTCCTGCCCCGGATGTACGAGCGCTGCCGCCACGCCGAACCGATGGACGACAAGGGGTTCCTACGGGGAGGAGTGACCCCGGTTGTCCGCGAGCCGGTAGGCCAACTGCCCTCCGGTCGGCTGGTGCTCGGACTCGGCGACGCCCTGGTGGTCAACGACCCGCTGACGGCTCCGGGCGCCAACAGCGTGGCTCTGGCCGCCACCCATTATCGGGCTGCGATCCGCGCACACGGCGACGCCGCGTACGACCGTGAGTTCATGGAGCGGACGTTCCACGACTTCTGGAACTCGACCATGCGGTACTACACCGAGTGGAACAACATGCTGCTCGGCCCGGTGCCCGATCACGTCGCCCGCGTGCTGGTGACAGGAAACGAGGTCCCGGCGATCAGAGACCGCTTCGTCAACGGGTTCGCCAACCGAGCCGACTACTGGGACTGGCTCGTGACACCCGATAAGGCCGAGGCCTACCTGGAGCAGGTCGCCCCGGAGCAGGTCGCGACTTAGCGTTTCACTGTGCCTAAAGCTTTCGCGTGTGAAAGGTCGCGCCGAATTCGTCGTCGATCGCGGTCCGGGTCAAGTCGGGCTTGTCGATGAAGACGAGTTCGGATGGCGTGATCGAGAAGAACATGATGCTCATGGTCTGCCCTCGCGAAAGCTGAGGGAACTTCTCACCGAATCGCGCAGCCACCCGCGCAATTTCCTCTCCCATGATGGCGCGACATTCCCCGCGACCGTGTAGCCCTCGCGCCTCACGGAAGTCCGCCGAGTACTCGTCGATCGCGAACGCTACGGTGGGCTGCTCAGCGATGTTTTGAGCAGACGAGCTGGTCGGACGAGCCCAGAAGGACAGGGTCGTACCGTCATTGACGTACAAAAACGTGTTGGCCCAGGGAAGTCCGTTCTTGGAAGTCGTCGCCAACATCAGCGTCTGGTGCTCCTGGAGAAAGGCAAGCACCTCTGAAGGGACCTGAACATCCGTCATGTGCGACCGCCTCAATCGCTGTTTGGATGGCGAGACTCTATCCGACGGCAGCTTCCTGGAGCGTCCCCGGTTCGAGACGCCGAGCTGCGCGGTCGATTCCCACCGCCTCCACTCCATCGGCCACTATCCGACGGCGTCGCCGACCGAGATCGTGCCCCCGCTGAGGATGTCGGCACGCAGGCCGCCGCGGTGGACGAGCGGTCGCAGCAGCCCAGGGCGTGCGAGCCGTTCGAGGTGAGCGCACGGTTCGGCGAGTCGGCGACCACGCACTCCACGGGGCCGATGCGGAAGCGCTCTCCGACAAGGGCGTTCAGCGAGATGCCCGTCGTGACGACGTTGCGCCGCGCGTCCTCCCACGCCAGTTCGATCTCGTCGAGTACGTCGCCTTCGACCAGCGTCAGCTGGTAGCCGCTGCCGGGCGCGCTGAACGTGCCATTTCCGTCTCCGTACCGATCGCCGAGTAACCCTCGGCCTGCGATCGCCTCCGCGGCATCGACTCGCACGAGCGGCGCCTCGGCCGCCGGAGCGACCAACACCGCGGCCACCGCTCCGAAGCCGGCCGCGATCCCGTACGGCGTCTGCGCCGGGAGATGCAGATCGAGGGGCGTCAGCATCCATCCCGACACAGCCGCCGCCTGGTCGACGAAGGCGTCGGCTGGATCGAGCCAGACACCCGACGGTGACCCGAACATCACCACGGCGTGCGGCTCGCCCGTGCCGGCGACGACGGCGATCCACCGGCCCGGCCAGTCGAATGATGTGGGCTCGGCGATCGGGACGAGCCCGAGGTTGCGCTCGGCCAACCACTGCCGGAAGGAGCGGGTGGGATCGTCCGCGTCGCCGGGGAGTTCGGGCACGGGGCTGCCCAGTACCTCGGTGAGGCATTCTCGAAGATCATCGACGAGTGCCACGAAACCGATCGTAATTCGCACGCGGTCGGCTTCCGCGGGGTTCGCGTCCTGCCGCCTCCACTCGACCCCCGGCGCCGCCGGACTCGTTTCGCCGGGAGCCCATCGGGCAGACAGGATTTGTCTAGCACTACGAATAGGGGGTCTGCATGGCTGGTATGAGTGATCCGCGGGAGCTTTTCCTGCACGAGCTCGGTGACGTGCTCTACGCCGAGAACGTGCTCGTGAAGGCATTGCCGAAGTTGGCGGAGGAAGCGTCCGATGAGGAGCTGGCGCTCGGCTTCGAGGAGCATCTCGAAGAGACGCGCCAGCACGTGAAGAACATCGAGCAGGCGTTCGAGCAGCTCGGCGAGGAACCGAGCGCCGAGCAGTGTCCTGGCATCGATGGAATCAAGAAGGAGCACGACGACTTCGTCTCCAAGGAGTCGCCGTCACAGGATGTGCTCGACTCCTTCCTCACCGGAGCGGGCGCCCGCACCGAGCACTACGAGATCGCTGCCTACGAGGGTCTCGTGACGATGGCAGAAGCGATGGGCGAGACCGAGGTCGTCGAGCTGCTGACTGAGAACCTGGACCAGGAGAAGGTCGCTCTGGAGAAGCTGCGAACGATCGGCAAGCGGTTGGCCCAGGCCGGCGCGAAGCAACAGACGCGCGCGTAGGGAAGCTGACGTTCGGTGGACGGGCCGCCCTTGGGCGGCCCGTCTCTACCGCAGCGATCGAGGCGTGGTCTGGGACGCCGCGGCTCCCGGTTAGCGCATCTTTTTCAACGCAGCTCCGAGTGCCTGGCCGCCCGCGAGCACGGGCTCGAAGAGGTCGCCGTAACGCTCGACCCGCTCGAGCGCCTCGCTCATGCCGAAGCTGCGCGGCGTCACGTCCTTGGTCAGCTCCTCCCAGCGCAGCGGCGTCGAGACGGGCGCGCCCGGCTTCGGCCGCACGGAGTACACGGAGGCGATCGTCTTTCCCCGCGCGTTCTGACGGTGGTCGACGAGCACACCCTCGCGCTTGTGCTTCAGCCATTCCGTCGTGACGAGCCCTGGGTGGCGCTCCTCGAGCCCGCGAGCCACCCGGCCGGCGAAATCGTAGGTCTGGTCGTAGGTCGCTCGGCGTGCGATCGGGACGAGGACGTGTATTCCGTCGGCGCCGCTCGTCTTGACGTAAGACCGGAGCTCGAGCCGCTCGAGCTCCTCGCGGATCAGGTGAGCGACCCGGATTGCGAGCCCGAAGCCTCCGTCGGGCGGGTCGAGGTCGAAGAGCACGAAGTCCGGCCGGTCCGGCTTGTCGACGCGGGAGTACCACGCATTCATGTCGATGCAGTTCATCTGCGCCATCCACAGCAGGGCCTCCGCCGAGTTCACGAGCGGGAAGTCAACGAGCCGCGACTCGCCCTTGCTACCGCGCGGGTAGGTGCGGTAGGTGCGAGTCGGGATCCAGTCGGGCATCCCCCTCGGAGCCTGCTTCTGGAAGTACGCGTCGCCTCCGACTCCGTAGGGCGAGCGCTTCATCGTGAACGGGCGGTTGCGCAGGTGCGGGACGAGCACCGGCGCGATCGCTCGGTAGTACTCGAACAGGTCCTGCTTCGTGATCCCGACGTCGGGGAACAGGACGCGTTCAGGGCTCGACAGGCGGACCGTCCGCGGCGCCACGCCTGGGGTTGTACCTGTCCCGCCGTTCCGGCGCGGCTTGACCACGGCGAGGGCGGCGACTTAGGGTCGCCTCGTGACCTGGTACGAGCTCTGGCTCTTCCTGCACATCCTCGCGGCGATGGTCTGGATCGGGTCAGCGACCGCGATTCAGGTGTTCGGCATCCTGACGAAGCGTGCGACGGACCCCGCGAAGTCCGCCTTCTTTGCGCAGAGCGTCTCCTTCACCGTGAACCGGGTCCTCTTCCCGACCTCGCTCGTCGTCCTGGTTGCGGGCATCGGGCTCGTCGAGAACGGCAACTGGGACTGGGACGAGCCGTTCGTGCTCTGGGGCCTCCTGCTCTGGCTGGCCGTCTCGCTCGTCGCGTTCGGCTTTCTCGGCCGCGCGCTGGGCAGCGCGGCGGGCCGGCTATCCGCCGACGGCCCGAGCCCAGAGCTCGCTCTGCGTTTCCGGAACCTCACGTGGCTCTCCCGGGCGCTGCTCGTGACGCTGGTCGTGATCGTGTTCCTCATGACCGTCAAGCCGGGAACCTGACCGCGCCGTGAGCACGTGGGACCTGCTCGCTGATCTCGAGCTCCAGGTCGACGGGTACACGATCGAGCATCACAGCCGTGAGGTGAAACCCGGCTGGAATCGGATCACCACCACGTACGTGCTCCACGGCGACGGCGCCGAGGGCCGCGGCGAGGACATCACCAAGTGGCCGCCCGTCGCGCAGGCCGTGATCGACCGGGGGCCGCACCATCCGCTCGCCGGCAAGTTCACGCTCGGCGAGTTCTCCGAGCAGCTGGCGACTCTCGACCTGTTCCCGGACGTGAAGCCCGAGTTCGCCGACGAGGATCCCTACAACCGGCGCTGGGGGTTCGAGTCCGCTGCGGCCGATCTCGCGTTGCGTCAGGGCGGAAAGAGCCTGCACGAAGCCCTCGGCCGCACCCCGCGGCCCCTGCGCTTCGCGGCGAGCTTCGGGCTGGGCGACCCGGCGTCCCTCGAGCCGGTGCTGCGTCGGCTCGACGCCTACCCCAACCTGCGCTTCAAGCTCGATGCCGTGCCCAACTGGCTCACGACGCCGGCGCTTCTCGAGGAACTGGCGGCGACGGGAGCCGTCGACGCGATCGACTTCAAGGGCCACTATCGGAACCAGCTGGCCGACGTCCCCACCGATCCCGAGCTCTACCGGCGCGTCGCCGAGACGTTCACCGACGTCTGGCTCGAAGATCCCGACCTGAGCGTGCCGGAGGCGGACGCAGTCCTGGCCGCTCACCGCGAACGCATCACCTGGGACGGCCCTATCCACAGCACGGCCGATGTGGAGGCGCTTCCCTTCCCACCGCGCGCGCTGAACGTCAAGCCTTCGCGTTCCGGGTCCTGGAAGGACTTGCTCGGCATCTACGACTACTGCGAGAGGGAGGGCATCCTCGCGTACGGCGGCGGGCAGACCGAGCTCGACGTCGGTCGCGGCCAGATCCAACTGCTGGCGTCGATCTTCCACCCGGACATGCCGAACGACGTCGCGCCGTCGGGGTACGACCACCGCGATTTCCCGCAGACCGGGCTCGAGACCTCACCGCTCGATCCGCGGCCCGAACCGACCGGCTTCCGACGCGCATCGTCGTGACTCAGTGCAGGGCGTCGATCGGTGCGGTCTCGACGAGCCCTTGCACGCTACGCGCCAGCTCGGCGTCCAGGGTTATGAACGCGTCGGCCTGTAGCTGCGTGAGCGCGATGTACTCGGCGTCGTAAGTCGAGGCCCAGCCCAGTTCGTCCGCCACGTCCCACGCCCGCCGCCGCAGCACCGCGTCGCCGAGGAGTCTGATCGGCATCTTCCAGACGCGCCTCAGGCGCTCGCGGGCAACATCGGCCTCGATCTCGCCCCGCTGCACCGCTTCGTGCAGAGCCGACAGCGTCTGCGAGCGAAGGAGCGTCGGCGCCAGCAGCTCATGCTCGTCCGCGATCTCGATCCCCTCGCTCGCGAGGTGGAGGACGGCGGTGGCGTCGACCACGAACCTGGTCACGGCGCGACCCTAACGAGATTTCGCGCTCGCGCCGTAATAGACTGGTTTTTCGGCTGTCCGCGTGGCAGCCGTGTTCGACCCTCGACGAAGGGAGCGACTATGGACAAGGACGAGAACAGGGAGCCGCAGCAGCAGGACGACGCGGAGGGCCAGGACGATCTCGAGGTCAGCGGCGACGAGGCCGAGGGAGTTGCCGGCGGTCTGCGCTCGAACCCCGACAGGCTGCCATACGCCTAGCACCAGCCCGAGCTCCGGAGGACGTCGCGAACCACGTCGCGGTCGTCGAAGTGGAGAATGCGACCTCCGGCCAGCTCCTGCTCCGTCTCATGGCCCCGCCCGGCGACGAGGATGACGTCGCCGGGTCGGGCCAACATCACCGCGCGCTCGATCGCGCGCCGGCGGTCTAGCTCGATCTCGTCCGGCGCACCGCCTCCCGCGATCTCGTCGACGATCGCCTGCGGATCCTCGTTGCGTGGATTGTCCGTCGTCAGAATGACTAGGTCGCTCAGGGCGGCCGCGATCCGTCCCATCATCGGCCGCTTGCCGCGGTAGCAGTCGCCCCCGCAGCCGAACACGCACAGGACGCGCCCCGTCGTGTGCATTCGCGCGGTTCGCAGTGCGGCTTCGAGCGCCTCGGGCTTGTGCGCATAGTCGACGAAGACGGAGTAAGGCTGCCCCTCGTCGATGGGCTCCATCCGTCCGGGCACGTTCTCCAGCGCCGCGACGCCTGCTGCGATGGCTTCGTCCGGCACCTCGAGCAGCCGAGCGGCGGCGACCGCCGCGAGGACGTTCTCGACGTTGAAGGCGCCGGGTAGGCGCGTGTGGAGCTCGAGGTCACCTAGGCGGAGTCGCGTACCGGCCGGGGAGGCGTCGAGCTCCGCCGGCGAGAGGTCCGCCTCGGACGTCAGCCCGAAGGTGAGCAGCCGCTCGTGACCGCCCGCGCGCAGCTCCGAGACGAGCCGGCGGCCATACCGGTCTTCCAGGTTGACGGCCGCGGGTGGGCTTCCGTCCAGAAAGTAGCGTCGTTTCGCCGCGAAATAGCGCTCGAACGTGCCGTGGAAGTCGAGATGATCGTGGCCCAGATTCGTAAAGACGAGCGCTGCGAAGTGGACACCGTCGAGGCGGCGGAGCTCGGAATCGTGTGAGGTCGCCTCGATCGCGCAGCTGAGATTGCCGGCGTTCAACATCGACCTGAAGGCGCCCTGCAGGTGGAACGCCACCGGCGTCCACGAGGGTGAGGGAACGCGCTCCGAGCCGATCTGGGTCTCGATCGAGCTGTAGAGACCGGGCCGTAGGCCCGCCGCCTCGAGGATGGAATGAATCAGATAGGCGGTGGTCGTCTTCCCGCTCGTGCCGGTGATGCCGACGACCGGCAGCGTCTCGGTCGGATCACCCCAGTACTCGACGGAAACCGTCGCCAGCGCCGCACGCGCATCGGGAACCACGATCTGCGGCACCGACACCTCCAGCCGCCGCTCGGCCACGACGGCGACCGCGCCGTTCGCCACCGCTTCGGGGGCCCAGTCGTGCCCGTCGACCCCGAACCCACGGACGCAGAAGAAGACGCTGCCGGGCGCGACGCGACGCGCGTCCACGGACAGGTCGTCGACCATGGTGGGTCCGTCACCGGCCGCGGGTTCCGCGCCGAGCGCGACGAACACGTCCTGCAGCTCAAACATGCGCAAGCACCCGGTCCAGCGGGCGCGGCACGCTGCTGAGGTCGAGCGCCTCGACGAGGAAGCGCGCGTAGCGAATCTTGCGCCGGGCGCCGCTGCCCATGAAGCGCCGAAGCTGTTCTTCCGTGGGCCGATCTCTCCACGCGGGCTGTCGCTGCAACGTCCGGAAGGAGCCGAGGTCACCCTGCTCGCCGAGCACCTCCTCGACCGCATCCGGCCCGAGCGCTCGGATCAGCTCCTCTTCCAGATCGGCGTCGCACACGTAGAAGCCGAGCCGTTCCATCTCGACGCGCCGGAGGTCGGAGCCGAGTCCCGCCTTCCCGAGAGCGCGGCGGAACTCGCCCTCCTCCGCCGCGTCGTAGAGCCCAGCGAGCTTGACGCCGTGCCCCTGGGGGCCGAACAACCTCAGGAACTTCCCGATCGCCTGGGCGCCGCCGATCGAGACGACTGAAATCCCTTCAGCGTCGAGATCGCGACCGCGACGCTCCGCCAACGACTCCAGAGCGACCTTGTCGCTGACTCCCTCCACCAGTACGACGGCGTCCACACCCCTATGTTCGCAACGGGCGCGCCGATGGCAACCGGCCACGGGCGTGCGCCACGTGCGTCTAGGTAGCACCTATCCGAGCAGAGTCCCCCAGCGTTCTCGACCCTTGACGCAATCGACCACGCTCCGAAGCTAGCCCAAGTGTTTCCGCGCACTGGGGCGGGGTAGGTGATCCGTTCACCGTCTACTGGGGGTCTCACATGATTCGTCGCGTCGATCGCATCCAGACAGAGTTGCCGCCACCGTCCGATCCGGACCCGGCCGGCGCCGCCGCAGTCCAGGAGCTGCTGGGCGGCAAGTTCGGGGAGATGTCCACGTTCCTGAACTACACGTTCCAATCCTTCAACTTCCGCAACAAGCAGGGCGCCCGGCCCTTCTACGACCTCGTCGCGAACATCGCGGCGGAGGAGTTCGGCCACGTCGAGCTGGTCGCAAACGCGATCAACACGATGCTCACCGGAGCGACGCCCGCGTCGAGTAGCAACGGCCGCGGTCCGGGCAGCCCGCTCGCGAAACTCAAAGGCGTCGGCAATCCGCACCACTTCCTCGTCGGTGGGCAGGGCGCTCTGCCGCAGAACTCGCAGGGGCGACCGTGGAACGGGGACTACGTGTTCTCGTCCGGGGACCTCGTCGAGGATCTGACGCACAACTTCTTCCTGGAGACGGGAGCCCGGAACGGCAAGCTCAAGGTCTACGAGATGGTCGAGCATCCCGCAGCCCGGGCGCTGACCGGGTTCCTCCTCGTGCGCGGCGGCGTCCACCAGGTCGCGTACGCACGCGCCGTCGAGAAGCTGACCGGTGCAAACCTGTCGAAGATGTTCCCGAGCCCGCGGATCCCGACGGAGAAGATTCCGGAGTGCCAGCCGCACATCAAGCGTGGCGACCATCTGCGGCTCTACCGCTTCTCGCCCAGTGACTATCTCGAGCTTGCGGCCGTGTTCAACGGGCCGCATCCCGAGACCGGGGAGGAGCTGGAAGTGGTGGACGATCCGCCGGAGGGCTTCCCGGCGCATGATCTGCCGTCGCAGCCGGCAGTTTTCGCACCGGACTATGCGCCGGAGGAGATCGCCGAGATCGCGGCCAAGCTGCGTAAGCAGGCGGGGCTCCCCGACGAGCCCAGCGGCGAGGTCGCCAACGGCTCGCCGCGTGCGGCGGCGCGCAAGCGGGCGAAGCCGTCAGCGAAGCGGTCGCGGACCGCGGCGAAGTCGCGCTAGTGCGTCACGGGGCCGGCGCCGTCCAGGCGCCGGCTCCGCAGCGTCCGCAGCTGACTCAGCTGCGGCCGAGCGAGGGCCGATTCGTTACATGCGCTCGATCATCGCGCGTCCGAATCCCGAGCAGGAGACCTCGTTCGCATCGTCCATGAGCCGCGCGAAATCGTAGGTGACCTGATTGTCCGAGATCGCCGCCCCGAGTGAGTCGATGATCCGGTCCGCTGCATCGACCCACCCCAGGTGCCTGAGCATCATCTCGGCCGAAAGGATCAGCGAGCCCGGGTTGACCTTGTCCTGGCCCGCGTACTTCGGCGCGGTTCCGTGCGTGGCCTCGAACATCGCGACGGTGTCGGACAGGTTCGCGCCCGGCGCGATCCCGATGCCGCCCACCTGGGCGGCGAGCGCATCCGAGATGTAGTCGCCATTCAGGTTCAGCGTCGCGATCACGTCGTACTCGGCGGGGCGCAGGAGGATCTGCTGGAGGAACGCATCGGCGATCGCGTCCTTGATCGTGATCTGCCGGCCACCAGCGTCCAGCGAGAGCCATGGGCCGCCGTCGATCGGCGTCGCTCCGAACTCGTTTGCTGCCAGCGCGTAGCCCCAATCCCGGAAGCCCCCCTCGGTGAACTTCATGATGTTGCCCTTGTGCACGAGCGTCACCGAGTCGCGGCCATTGGCGATCGCGTACTGGATCGCCTTGCGCACCAGCCGCTCGGTCCCCTCGCGTGAGACGGGCTTGATCCCGATCGAGGATGTCTCGGGGAAGCGAATCTTGCGAACGCCCATCTCCCCCTGGAGGAAGTCCACGACCTTCCGCGCACCGTCGGTGCCGGCCTCCCACTCGATCCCCGCGTAGATGTCCTCGGAGTTCTCGCGGAAGATGACCATGTCGGTCTTGGATGGATCCTTCAGGGGACTCGGAACGCCCGGGAAGTAGCGCACGGGCCGCAGGCATACGTAGAGGTCGAGCTCCTGCCTCAGGGCGACATTGAGAGAGCGGATCCCGCCCCCGACCGGCGTCGTCAGCGGCCCCTTGATCGAGACCGAGTACTCGCGCGCGGCCTCGAGCGTCTCTTCGGGAAGCCACGCGTCGCTGCCGTAGAGGGATGTCGCCTTCTCGCCGGCATAGATCTCCATCCAGTGGATCCGCCGGTCGTCGCCGTAGCTGCGCTCGACAGCGGCGTCGACGACGTCCTTCATCACCGGCGTGATGTCGGCGCCGATCCCGTCGCCCTCGATGTACGGGATGGTCGGGTTGTCCGGCGCGGGCTCGCCGGCGACGACCTTTTCGCCGCCTGCCGGTACCTCGATATGCGTGCTCTCACTCACTTCTGGGTCACGCGCCTACTTTTGATCCGCAAAGGGGAAAACGGAACGTTGAGGCTATCGCAGCCGGGACGGGGGAGAGCTGAACGTCCGCTGATCAGGCGACCGTGTTCGGCGGGGTCGTGCCGAAGAGCAGCACGCTCCGGAGCGCCTCGACGGCGAGCATCCCCATGGCCTCTCGGGTCGCCCGGGTGCCGCTTCCCATGTG